>NZ_MLJI01000002.1:0-353974 GCF_002095535.1 Pantoea cypripedii | reverse complement strand
CATACGGTTCTGCCAATGACATTACGGAATATACCGACAAAACCCGGTTGGTCTCACTGGTGGGCCGCGGGCAATATCAGCTCACCAATTATGTGCGCCTGATCGGCGAAGCCGGTGCTTTCTACCAGAAAGACGACTATAAAAACGGCACTCACTACAAACAGGCCGGTGAAAAATACACCTTCGCGGTGGGTCTGGCAGATGGCCCTGAATTTATGTCACGACCTGAATTACGTGTTTTCGCTTCGTATTTAAATGATTCAGAAGATGGTAAACCATTTGAAGATGGGACCAAAAATGATACGTGGAACTTTGGCGTACAGGTCGAGGCCTGGTGGTAAGCTGCATCTTTTCACTCCGGTTACTTACGAATATACAGTGTTCTCCTCGCATGATTGCGAACATTTAATTTATTGCAACTCGACATGTATCTCCGGGAACTGTCAGATAATTGCCTGACAGAATTTATGTTGCTATTGCTTTCCTGTTGTCTATTTCGGGATACCCTTGCGGGTATCCTTTTTTTATTTATTCACGAGGCGAGAAATGTTCATCGAGTAATTTACGTAGCGCGTCTGACTGTTTGCCAAATATGGCATGCACCTGCTGGCCAAGAATAATCACACCCAACGCCCCTTCATTTTGCAGCGCCTGTGAATCCACACTAGCCAGGTCTTTCACCGTCACCCGTAAACGTGTCAGACAGGCATCAACATTCTCAATATTCTCTGCACCACCAAATGCCTGCGCCAGCCGCTGGATCAAATGCAGCTCGGCATCGCTGATGGACACAGCAGCGATATGTTTCGGTTCAGAGAAGTAGTGCAGGAAGGATTTAAGACTCACCATCATCGACTCCTGATTTTTGACAGCTAAAAAAAAGCCTGCCCGAATGGGCAGGCGCATAAGTCAGACTTTACGCTTGACGGCGAACAACACGGCAATCCCAGGGTGTCAGCACCAACGGAGCGCTGACGGGGCTGGCCGACAGACAATCCTGGTAGCCTGGTGGCAGGGTAATTGTCTGTTGCTGGTCACTAAAGTTCTGGATAAAGACAAACGTGGTTTCACCATCGGTGCGCGCAGTCGCCACGACACCCGGCGCTAAATCCTGGTCAATGGCGCGCTGAAGCGACAATTCGTCAATGATGCTGGCAAAGAAATCACGCTGGAACGTCAGATCGTTGCGTGAAGCAACGTGCCACGCCTTACCCTGGCCGAACTGATTGACCGTCACCGCCGGACGACCTGCGTAGAAATCATCCTGGTAGGTGGCCAACGGTTTTGCGCTCTCAGCATGAATCAGTTCACACAGATGACGTACCTGATACGGTCCCTGCAATCCAGCATCATTCCCCACCAGTCCGTGCACAAGATTGCGCTCATTATCATCCAGACAGTCGATCTCTTCGGCCCAGACGCCGATCAGATTGCGCAGCGGGCCTGGGAAACCGCCGAGATAACAAAGATCGCTCTCATTCACCACCCCGGTCCAGTAGGACGTGACCAGATGACCACCCGCCGCAACAAATGCTTCGGCACGCTCAGCAAAACCATCGCGCACCATATACAACATCGGTGCGATCACCAGTTGATAGCGACTCAGATCGGCATCGGCGTCAATGATATCCACCGCAATACCCTTTTCCCAGAACGGGCGGTAGTGTTCATTGACGGTTTTTTCGTACTCCAGCCCCTTATTTCGCGGACCTTCGGCATCATCCAGCGCCCAGCGGTTTTGCTGATCGAAGATGATCGCCACGCGCGCATCGGTACGACAGCCCATCACCGGCGTGAGTTTTTCGAGAATCTCGCCGAGCGCACACACTTCACGTCCGACACGCGTATCCAGGTGACCAACGTGATCGATAACTGCGCCGTGGAACTTCTCTACCGAACCGCGACTTTTACGCCACTGGAAGTACTGCACCGAATCCGCACCATGTGCGACCGCCTGTAACGAGGACAAAATATGCATCCCCGGTTTTTTTACTTTGCTGGTTGGCTGCCAGTTGGTGACGCTCGGCGTTGACTCCATCAACACAAATGGCTTACCCCCCTTCAGCGAGCGCATCATGTCATGGTACATCGCGGTGTAGCAGGCGAGCTGGGTTTCATCTTTATCCCGGTGCCACATCGGGTAGCTGTCCCAGGAGATAAAGTCGAGCGCTGGCGCGAGCTGCCAGTAGTCATAATCGTAGAAATATTCCATAAAGTTGGTGGTCACCGGCAGCTGCGAATTCGCGGCTTTCAATGGGGCGATTTCATGGCGGCAGAAATCGGTGACCTGCGCGGTGTTAAAACGACGCCAGTCGAGATTCAGACCGTGGACTGACACTTCACCCTGCGGCGACGGTGACTGAATTTGCGACCAGGCGGAATAGGTGTGACTCCAAAAATCGCTCCACCATGCGTGATTAAGGTTGTCCAGCGTCTGGTAACGGGCTTTCAGCCAGTCACGGAATTTTTGCTGGCACAAATCGCAGTGGCATTCACCACCGTATTCGTTGGAAATATGCCAGCCGATCACCGCTGGATGCTGCGCATAGCGCTCAGCCAACAGCGTATTGATTTTTAGCGTTTTTTCCCGATATACCGGCGATGTCATGCAGTGGTTATGTCGCCCGCCGTGCAGCGCAGGGATGCGATCGCGCCCAACACGCAGCACTTCCGGGTATTTCTGTGACATCCAGGCAGGCCGCGCGCCGCTCGGCGTGGCGAGGAAAATATGAATTCCCGCCGCGTATAACCTCTCAATCACCGCATCCAGCCAGGCGAAATTAAATTCACCTTCATGAGGTTCCAGTTTTGACCAGCTAAATATCCCGACCGACATGACATTGCATTTAGCCTGTTTCATCATGGCAATATCGTTATCAATAATGCCGGGATAACTCTCCCATTGTTCCGGGTTATAGTCCGCGCCATGCAATAGCGAGACAACCTTCGGGCTTAAAGGCGCAAATTTATTCATATTAAATATCCTGAAATTTACAACACCAGAGTTAATTAAAGACTTTCACTGAGGGCAGCACTTTTCCCTGACAATCAAACAGCGCCTGATTTTCCCGCGCATTCCCTTCTTTCCATTTATCGTGGATATAATTCATTCCTGCCTGCGTCGCCCAGGTATTTCCGGGGACCGCAATCCAGGTCGGTTCCCAATAAAAAATACCTTTACCGTGATGGCCCTGCACATTAATTACTGACTGCATTAAATCGTGAATATAGTCGTATTGCCCCTGTACGGTGCCAGGATAGCCGCCCGCTTTTTCTTCTTTCTCCTGGAAGCTGTTTTCTGCGTTATCGCAGTTCGCCAGCGTATAGCCGTAAGCCGCTTCCACCACAATCACATCTTTGTTGTAGCGCTTGCTGATGTCGTTCATGTTGGCCTGCAACGCACTTATCGGCCCGTTCCAGTAGGTGTACATCGACAAACCAATCACATCGAACGGCACCTTGCGTTTGGTTATTTCATCAAACCACCAGCGGAAGGTATCGTTTTTCGTGCCTTCGGCCAGGTGCAGCATAATCTTCACCTGTTCGCCGTTTTTCAGATTCTCCTTCAGCCCGTCAATGGCTGAATTGAGCAGCCCCGCCAGCCGGTCAAACTCGCCGCCGCCCGCCCCCCAGCTTTTTCCTTCCGGCCACAGGATGCCGGAGTTAATTTCATTGCCGATTTGCACCATATCCGGCAGCACGCCTTCCTGTTTAAAGCGGGCGATGGTGTCCCGGGTATAGTCATGGATCGCGGTTTTTAACTGCGCGTAATCCATTTTTTCCCAGGCTTTAGGTTTGAATTGCTTGCCAGGATCGGTCCAGAAATCACTGTAGTGGAAATCGAGCAGCAACTTCATGCCCTGTGCTTTGGCGCGTTTTGCCAGTGCGAGCGTAGTAGCCAGATCGTTATCACCACCGCCGTATGCCTGACCTTGCGCATCTTTCGGATCGACCCATAACCGCAGACGCACATAGTTGACGCCGTTAGCCTTCAGTATGGCGAGCGCATCTTGCGGCTGATTCTTATCGTTATAAAACTTCGCCCCGTGTTTTTCGGCATCCAGCAACGTAGAGATATCTGCCCCTTTAATAAAGTCGGCAGGCATGCCACTGAAGGTGCGCGTTTTTAGCGCCTCGGCGGCAAAAGCGCTGACGGACAAACTACAGAGACAAACAGCAAGCAGAGCGGGTGTAAATCTTTTCATGCGGTTATCCTTTGGTACTGCCGGAGGTCAGGCCGGAGACGAAGTATTTTTGTAAGGCCAGGTAGAGAATGGCCACCGGTACGGCGATCAAAACTGCACCCGCCGCATAAGTTGTGTAACTGGCACCCATTTTTTGCGCGACCAGGTTGTACAGACCAATTGGCAACGTGTATTTGTCCGGGGTACGTAAAATGGTGCTTGAGAGGATGAAATCCCCCAGCGGCCCGGTGAAGGAGAACAGCGCAACCACCGCCAAAATAGGCTTCGACAACGGCATGATGATCTCAATAAAGATGCGGAAGTTGCTGGCACCATCCATGCGTGCAGATTCATCCAATTCACGCGGAATAGCGTCGAGATAACCTTTCATCAGATAGGTATTCATCGGGATCATCCCGGCAACGTAGATCAGCACCAGCGCCATATGGCTGTTGATCAACCCCAGCAGTTGTGACAGCACAAAGATGGCGATCAGTGCAGAGAACTGGGGAATCATCTGCAACAACAAAAACAGCATCAGGCCGTTTTGGCGTCCCTTGAAGCGGAAGCGCGAAAAGGCGTACGCAGTAAAGCTGACGCTAATCAAAGTCAGCACCATCGTCAGCAGACTGATCTTCATCGAGTTCCAGTACCAGGTCAGGTAGTTCACCTGGCCGTTAAACAGATCGGCATAGTGCTGGAATGAGAGGTTCTCCGGAATGATCGACGTACTGAGCAAGCTATTACCGGCATTCAACGAGGCGCCGACTGTCCACACCAGTGGGTAGATAATGATCAGCGATACCAGCGCGATAACCAGCCAGGAGAGCGACAGGCGGATCCACTTTTCGCGGCGGATACTTTGTGATTTAGCCATTTTTCTTCCCTTATGCCATGTCGTCGTTTTTAAAGGATTTGGTGGCACGGAACTGCCACAGCGCCAGGCCAACGACAAAAATCGACAGCAGAATGGTGATGGTCGCGGCAATCGCATACTGCGACGAAGACATCGTCAGCTTATAAATCCACGACACCAGGATATCGGTGCCACCTGCGTTTGCCCCCGCCACCGCCGGACCACCGTTGTTAAACAGGTAGATGATGTTGAAATTATTAAAGTTGAAGGTGTACTGGGTGATGATGATCGGGGCAATTGAGTAGAGCACCAGCGGCAACGTGATAGTGCGCAAGCGGGTCCAGGTACTGGCACCGTCCATCTTCGCCGCCTCATACAGATCGTCTGGAATGGCCTGCAACACACCGGTGGTCATGGCAAAGACAAACGGGAAACCCAGCCAGGTTTGCATCATGATCAAGGCGGTTTTCGTCCAGAAGGGATCGGTGAGCCACGCTTTGGGCGCAATGCCGAAGAAAGCCAGAATAGCGTTATTAATCACGCCAAATGAGTCGTTAAACATCCCGGCAAATACCAGAATAGTGACAAAGCCCGGCACCGCCCACGGCAGAATAAAAATGGTGCGCACCAGCGGTTTAAAACGCAGATCTTTCTGGTTCACAAGAATCGCCAGCAGCACGCCAACGGTGCATTGCAAGGTGGTTGCCAGCAGTGTCCAGACCACCGTCCACTGCAACACCTCAAGGAACGTTGAACGCCAGATTGAGAGGGTGAAGATATTGACGAAATTCTTTAATCCCACCCAGTCCACCAGTTTGGCGGGCGGAGTGTGGTAGAGATTGTAATTGGTGAATGCGATAGAGAAACCGAACAGGATTGGGAAAATCACCACAAACACCAGCAGAATGAAACCGGGCGTGATCATCAGATAGGGAAAACCGTCGCTGAGTAGCATCTGATACTGCTTGCGCACGCTATTCAGTGGCTTACCCTCGTCGCGCTTTTTACCGTTGATCCATGCATCGCGCAGCGACAGATACCAAACCATCACGCCAAAAGTGATGATCAGCACACTGAGAATCCCTTCCGCCAGCAGAAAGATCGAGTTATCGCGCGGCACCTCTTCGCCCAGGGTATATAGCCCCCATAGCCCTTCGCGCAGAAAATCATAGAAAATGCCGGTAAAACTGCTCAGTAGTACAAGAAAGATAAGACCTTTTAGCCACTGACGGTGATAGAACTGACCAAAGCCAGGCACAATGGCCAGCAGCAGCCCGCACCACGCATGACGGCCTGCACTTTGCGTTTTGGCAAAATTCTCGCTGGGACTGATAATCACGTACGACTCCTTTTCGACAACGAGAGGTTGCCCTCTCGTTTTGCTACAGCAAGCGGTTACTGGTTACTGGTTACTGGTTACTGGTTACTGGTTGCTGGCCTGCATGGCTTCAACTTGCATATGAATCTGATTGGTGGCGGCATCGAGCGCGGCCTGCGGTTCCTGCTTACCGGTCAGGCTCAACTCCAGTGCCGCATTTGCCGGTCCCCAGACTTCACCCATCTCCGGAATGCCTGGCATCGCGGTTGCACGCGCGGCCTGCACCGCTACCGCACTGGCTTTCTGGTCATTTTTGATTACCGGATCGTCAATCATCGCTTTCTGTGCCGGGATCTCGCGGGTGGTGATATAGCGTTTTTTCACGTACTGCGGCTGGTTAATAAATTCGATAAATTGCTGCGCCAGCTGCTTGTCTTTACTCCAGGTGGAGACGACATAGCCTTTTACCCCGAGGAAGGAGCTCATCGGTTTGCCGTCCGGCAGGTTTGGCAACGGCACCACGCCATAGTTAATGCCGGCGGCTTCATACGGCTGGAAAGCCCACGGACCGTTAATCACCGCCGCGGCTTTTTTCTCGGTAAACAGTGAATCGATGGCATTCAGCCCGTTATCACCGAGGATCCCAGACGGAAAGACGCCTTCGCTATAGAAATTTTTCAGGAAGGTGACGGCTTCGACCGCGCCTGGCTTATTCAGGCCGATATCCTGCGGGTTGTAGCCACCTTTGTCGTTTTTGCCGAACAAGTAGCCGCCCATAGGACCGATAGCGCCCCAGCTGTAGTAGATTTGGTCAAATTTGGCCAACAGGCCGTATTTGTTCTGTTCACGCTGTTTTTTCGAGTAGTCGAGCCACTCCGCCAGGCCTGGCAGCGGCTTGTCGATCAGATCTTTGTTGTAAATCAGTACCAGCGTTTCTACCGCTTTCGGTACGCCATACAGCGTGTTATCCAGACGAAAGGCGTTGATGGAAGCAGGAGTAAACGCGTCGACTTTTTCTTTGTCCAGATTCAGGGGCGTCAGCAGCCCCTGCACAACCGCACCACCCAACTGATCATTGGGGATAACCAGCACATCCGGACCAATTCCTGCCGGGCCATCAAGACGTAATTTTTCCAGTTGCTGTGCGTAAGGCATCTCCTGAACGTTCACTTTAACGTCGTACTTTTGCTCAAAATCTTTGACGGCATCCTCGATGCCGACGGACTTTTTGATGTCTTCCCAGACGTTAAGCTGCTTTGTTGCTGCATGCGCTGACAGGCTAATAAGCTGGCCAGCTGCCAGTGCGGAGAGGATCAGTGCGGTAAGTGTTCTATTTTTCATTATCACCCTCATGTCAAGGTATAACATTTTAGTGGTTTTTATGGCGTAAAATCCGATGAGGTAGTTTAAATATCACCTGATATTAAAGACCTTAAACGCATTCATACGCCTTATCGAATTTGTTATACGCTACGCTTGAGTGGCTAATAAAACGAGAATTAACTGTCAGTTGTGTGACATGCACGACAGAAATGGAAAATCGATATAGGGTGCGAAAAGACGGGAAGTTATAGTCTGAGCATGAATTTTCGCGGTTGAGCAGCTTTGTCATGTGATTGTTATACGTAAAACAAACTCACCCGACAGCACGCTTATCGCAGTCCATAATGGCTACAAATTTCGGGGAACGTTGATGTCCAATATACGACTGAGGAATGTCACCAAGCGGTTTGGCGACACGGTGACGCTGAACAATGTGAATCTGTCGATTGAAGATGGCGAGTTTGCCGTGTTTGTCGGCCCGTCCGGCTGCGGGAAATCAACCATGCTGCGCATGATTGCTGGCCTGGAAGAGGTGAGCGAAGGGGAAGTGCTGATTGGAGACGAGGTGATGAATGATGTCTCGCCCGCTCATCGTGGTGTTTCAATGGTGTTTCAGTCATATGCGCTTTATCCGCATATGACCGTGGCGGAAAATATGGGCTACGGACTGAAGGTGAACAAAGTTCCTAAGGAGGAGATCCGTCGTCAGGTGGATATGGTCGCTAAGACGTTACAGCTTGGCCATCTGCTGGACCGAAAACCGAAACAACTCTCCGGCGGTCAGCGCCAGCGCGTGGCGATTGGTCGCGCGATTGTGCGTAACCCACGTGTTTTTATGTTTGATGAACCGCTCTCCAATCTCGATGCCGAGCTGCGTGTTGAGATGCGTCTGCATATCGCTCGTCTGCATCAGGAACTGAAAACCACCATGGTGTATGTCACCCATGACCAGGTAGAAGCGATGACGTTAGCCGATAAAATCGTGGTGATGAATTATGGCAATGTCGAGCAAATGGGTTCCCCGATGGACCTCTATTACAACCCGAAAAACAGGTTTGTTGCCGGATTTATCGGTTCGCCGAAAATGAATTTCCTGCCTGCGACGGTTAAAGCATGGCAACCGGGCGAGCTGGCGGTGACGCTCGCACAAGGGAAACTGCTAACGCTGGCAATCAACACTTCGCGCCTTGAGCCTGGCACGGCAGTAACGCTGGGGATCCGCCCGGAACATCTCTCTACGGATACCACGCGCGGTACACAACTGGAATTCCAGTGCGAAGTGGTGGAGCGGCTCGGCAACAATACCTATCTGTTCGGCCAGTGCTATGGTCACGACAACATCAAAATCCTTCTGCCCGGCGATGTGCATTTTCGCCCGTGGCAAAAAATCACCCTCGCTTTTGACAGCCAGCACTGCATGATTTTTGACAATCAGGAGCTGCGTGTCAGCCAGGAAATTACCCCGCCAAATGATGCGTAATGCCGAAGATAGCGCCCCTGGCAAGGTGCGTAAGTTTATGGTCGGTTACGAAATGCTGGCTGAGGCACAGCGTGATCTTACGGCAGAACAAGCTGCTGAGCGTCTGCGTGCGGTCAGTGGCATCCATTACCGCGAATCCGGAGCTTAATCTTGAGCCTGAAAGAAAAAACACAGTCCCTGTTTGCTGACAAATTTGGCTACCCTGCCACACACACTATCCAGGCTCCGGGGCGTGTAAACCTGATCGGCGAACATACGGATTATAACGACGGGTTCGTGTTGCCTTGCGCCATCGATTACCAGACTGTCATCAGCTGCGCATTGCGCCCGGACCGGATCGTGCGCGTTATCGCCGCCGATTACGGTAACCAGCAGGATGAGTTCTCTCTGGATGCCCCAATCGTGCCCCATGCTACCCAGCAGTGGTCAAACTACGTGCGTGGCGTGGTGAAACATCTGCAACTGCGCAACAAGCACTTTGGCGGCGCGGATTTGGTGGTCAGCGGCAACGTTCCGCAGGGCGCAGGTCTGAGCTCTTCTGCCTCGCTGGAAGTGGCCGTCGGTACTGTTTTCAAGCAGTTGTACCATCTGCCGCTTGACGGCGCGCAAATAGCCTTGAACGGACAGGAAGCAGAAAACCAGTTTGTCGGCTGTCACTGCGGCATTATGGACCAGCTGATCTCCGCTCTGGGTAAAAAAGGCAGTGCGTTGTTGATCGACTGTCGTTCACTGGACAGCAAAGCGGTCTCAATGCCGAACGATGTCTCCATCATCATCATTAACAGCAATTTTAAACGCACCCTGGTGGGTAGCGAGTACAACACCCGCCGCGAACAGTGTGAGGCCGGTACACGATTTTTCCAGGAAAAAGCGTTACGCGACGTGAATATCGAACAGTTCAACGCGGTCGCCCATGAGCTGGATCCGCTGGTGGCCAAACGCATTCGTCACGTATTGACCGAAAACGCCCGCACCCTTGAAGCCGCCAGTGCACTGGAAAGAGGTGATTTACAACGCATGGGCGTACTTATGGCCGAATCTCACGCCTCGATGCGCGATGACTTTGAAATCACCGTGCCGCAAATCGACACGCTGGTCGAAATTGTCAAAGCAACCATCGGTGAAAAAGGTGGCGTGCGGATGACCGGCGGCGGATTTGGCGGCTGCATCGTCGCGCTGGTTCCCGAAGCGCTGGTGCCAGCCGTGAAAGCCGCAGTGGAAACGCAATACGAAGCCAAAACCGGTATTAAAGAAAGCTTTTATATCAGTAAGCCTTTTTCAGGTGCCGGGTTGGTTTAATCACACGAGAAAGCTCTGGTAGAGTAATTCTGTGTAATAAACTCAGATCTGAAAGTTGGCGGTTATTTATACAGATATCTGTCAGGTTTCGCATAGTCCTGAGCGGCGTTGTTGAATAAATATTGCCGTTCTTTCTGCATGACAAAACTCATTGCGGCCGGAAGAACCGTCAGTGTCACCAACGTGGCCACTAATAACCCGCCGATAATGGCGTATGCCATGGGCCCCCAGAACACCTGTTCTGAAATCGGCAGCATTCCGAGTATCGCCGCACAGGCGGTGAGCAATATTGGCCGGGCACGGTGCCCGGCTGCAGCAATGATGGCCGCCTCATCCGCCATCCCTTCCCGCACATTGCTGTCGGCTTCACTGATTAGAATCACTGCGTTCCTGATTATCATACCCGCCAGCGCAATAATGCCCAGCAGCGCGACAAATCCCATGGGTGTGCCGGTTGGTAACATTGCCAGAACGACGCCAGGCAGGCCAAATGGTGCCATCAGCAGCGCCAGCAGCATCCGGGAAAACCGCTTAAGTTGTATCATCAGCAGTACCAGCATCACCGTCAGCGTCATCGGCAGCATCGCATACACGGAGCTGTTGCCTTTATCTGATTCGGCCACCGTTCCCCCTTCTTCTATCTGATAACCAGAGGGCAATGTGGCACGTATGCGGTTTACCGCCGGCAGCAGCTGTTGTGAGACAGTCTCCGCTTGCATCCCCGGTGCCACGTCGGTCTGTACGGTAATATACGGGAGCCGTTGACGCCGCCAGATAACCGGGTCATCTACGCCCCATTGCGGTGTGGCCACCTGGCTGAGCGGTATTTTCTGCCCCTGGTCATTTGTCAGCTGCATACCGGACAACGTCGTCAAATCCTGGCGTTCCGCGTCATTTGCGCGCAACACCACATCAATCAGACGATTACGATCGCGTGCCGTGGTGACCGTCGACCCTGACCAGACGGTATTCAGCATCTCAGCGATACTCTGCGAAGACACTCCCGCCGCCCTGGCAGCCGTCTGGTTGACGTTCAGGGTGATGACCCGTTCCGGCTCCCCCGCGCTGAGGTTGACCTCACGCGTACAGGGGTTCTGACCAAGCACTGACGCCAGCTTATACGCAATCACCTTTACCCGTCCGTAGTCGGGTCCGGTGATGCGGTATTTCACCGGCCAGCCCACCGGCGGACCGAGTTCCAGCGGGGAGACGCGGCTGGTGATGTCGCTGAACTGGCGGACCAGCAGGTTATCCAGCGTTCTTTGCAGCCGGTCCCGTGCCCGCAGGTCTTTTGCCACCACCACCAGCTGAGCAGTGTTTTCATTATCCAGCAGGACATCCATCGGCAGGTAAAAGCGTATTGCCCCTGACCCGATGTAACTGGAAAAATGATCAACATCCGGGTCACGGATTAATGCTTGTTCCAGTCTGGCAGTCTGACGCCTGGTTTCGCTCTGAGAGGCGTTAGCCGCCAGTGTCAGACTGACCAGCAGTTCGGGTCGGTCAGAGGCGGGGAAGAATTCACCCTGCATAAAGGTCGTGCCATACGCGGACAACCCCAGCAGAACCAGCGCGGCTCCGACAGTCATTGCCCGGTGGTGCAGGATCATGGTCAGCACACGATGATATCCGCGCCGGAGCCTGCCCGGTGCCCCACTGTCCGAATGTATTTTCAGTTTTACGGGCAAAATCCCTGCACCGATAAGCGGCGAAAACAGGATGGCGACCACCCATGAACAGAGCAGCGCAATCAGCATCACGGCAAACAGCGTGTAACAGTATTCCCCCGCGCTGGAGGCCGCGAATCCGACCGGAATAAACCCGGCGATCATCACCAGTGTACCTGTCAGCATCGGAAACGCGGTTGTCCTGAAGGCATATGTGGCTGCCTTGCGGCGTGAATCACCGGCTTCAAGTCGTGAGACCATGGTTTCCACCGTTATCATGGCATCATCAACCAGCAGCCCGAGCGCGATAATCAGCGCGCCGAGCGAGATACGCTGCAGACCGATACCGGTAAGCAGCATGCCGGTAAAGGTCAGGGCCAGTACCAGCGGTATCGCCGCAGCCACCACCAGGCCGGCGCGCATGCCCAGTGAGACAAACGACACGGCGAGCACGATGGCGACGGCTTCAGTCAGCACGCGGATAAACCCGCTGATGGCGTTGGCGACCACGGCCGACTGGTCGGCGACTTTGACGACCTCAATACCGTGCGGCAACTGCTGACTGAGCATACGCATGCGGGCATTCAGGGCCTGACCAAAGTCGGTCATATTCCCGGTGGAACCCATGGAAATCGCCAGACCGATGGCCGGTTTTCCGTTGACGCGGAACACCGGCGACGGTGGTTCTGCCGTTTCGCGACGGACGGTGGCGATATCGGTCAGGGGAATATAACGACCATCGATATGCAGCGTGACCGCATGCAGGCTCTCTTCCGACGTCAGCGCACCGCTGACGCGAAGCGATACCTTCTCGCGGTCCGTGCGCAGCGTGCCAGCAGGCTCGACCGTATTCTGCGCCTTCAGCGCATCACTAACCTGTTGCAGGGTTATCCCCATGCCCGCCAGCTGGCGTGGGGAGAAAGCGATGACGAGTTGTTCTTCCTGCTCTCCGATAAGGCGGATTTTCCCCACGTCCGGCAGTGATATCAGGTCGCGGCGAATATCCTCCACCCGGTCGCGCAGTTCCCGCGGGCTAAATCCCTCGGCGGTAAACCCGTAGATAGTGCCAAAGGTATCACCAAATTCGTCATCAACCGCCGGTCCCTGTACGCCGGATGGCAGTGACGTGGCGATATCCTGCATCTTTTTGCGCACCTGATACCAGATACCCGGTACCTGACCGGGCGGGGTATCATCTCTCAGGTTGACAAAGATCACCGACTGACCGGCGTGCGTGTCGCTTTCTACATAATCCAGATACGGGATCTCCTGAAGCTTTTTTTCCAGCGTGTCCGTCACCAGGTTGACTGTATCCTGCACGGTGGCCCCCGGCCATGAGGCTGATACCACCGCCGTCTTGATAGTAAAGGCCGGGTCTTCGTTACGCGGCAGCTTTTCATAGCTCAGGATGCCTGCGGCCATGACCAGCAGCATAAAAAAAGTGATGAGCTGCTGATGTTTCAGCGCCCAGGCCGAGAGATTGAAGGATGACCGGCTCATTCTGCATCCTCCCTGAAGGCGACGGTTTCTCCCTGCCGCAGCTGGCTGACGCCTGCTATCACCACCGCATCTCCGGGCACAACACCGGCAGTCACCAGGATAGCGCTGGCAGTATATCCACCCAGGGTAATGGGTCTGAATTCCAGCTGGTGCGAGAGTTTGTTGACCACGAAGACTGCCGGTTTTCCATCCGTCCAGGTCAGCGCCGAAGCCGGTATGGATATCAGACCCGGCCCGGATGCGGCCTGCCTGACCTGCACGCTGGCCCCCAGCATCATACCGGATGGCGGGTCAGTAAGGCGGATACGCACGCGCCAAGTGCGGGTCTGCGGATCCGCCTGCGGGCTGATATCACGCAGGGACCCCGTACAGTTGACCGCCGGGTCGCTGGTGAGAGAAATGATCAATGTCCCGCCAAGGCGGGAAAACTGCTGCGGGTCTGTCACGTCGACAACGGCATCCCGGCTGTCACTAACAGCAAGCGTTACCACGGGCTGTCCGGCGCTCAGCACCTGCCCCGGCTGCGCGCTGACCTGCGTGACCACGCCTGCGGCCGGTGCGGTAAGGCGTGTCCAGCTCAGATTGTCCTGCGCCGTCTTCAGCGCGGCTTCACTGCTCTGCTGGCGTGACGCAGCGGTCTGCCAGTCTGAACGGGCGGTATCAAGCTGGGCGCGGGCAATGGCTCCGGAGGGCATCAGCTGCGTCATGCGTTTCAGATTCAGTGCCGCCAGACGCTCAGCGGCCAGAGCGCTGGCAAGGTCGGCGCGTGCACTGTTGAGCTGATTCTGTGGCGTATCGCTCTCCAGCGTGCCCAGCAGCTGACCCGCCGTTACGCTGTCACCCACGTCCACCGCACGCGTCAGCAGGCGGCCGTCGAGCCGGAAGCCCAGTGCCACTTCATCGTGCGGGCGGATTTCACCGGTCCGGGCCAGCAGACTGATACCTGCTGGCGCGGGTGCCGTGATGGTACGAACCGGCCTTGGCGGTGCCGCCTGTTTTTCCGGCTTTCCGCCGCAGGCGGTCAGTAGCAGCGCGACCGGCAGCGCCAGCAGGCAGTATCCCGGCAGGGCCAGTCGGTGGAGCGTGCAGAGGTGGCGCAGTACCTGCCGCACACAGTCGGGCAGGTCAGAAAGATTTTCCGTCATGGCAGTGTTCCTGAACAAGGTTCCGGCTATTCAACCGGAACAGTGTCAGGATTTACCCCTGCTTTCTGTCAGGAAGCTGTCAAGACGGCAGATTTATGCGTGGACATTTCCGGCAGGCAACGTGATGGTGATAACCAGCCCCCGCGACTCACCCTGGGTGGCGTGAATGCTGCCACCGTGTGCCTCGCAGATGCCGCGTGCGATGGACAGGCCCAGTCCGCTACCACCGGAATGCCGCGCGCGTGATGATTCTCCCCGGGTGAACCGCTCAAACATGACCGGGAGAAAATCGGCTGGCACACCCGGACCGCGGTCGCAGAAAACCATTTCACATCCCGTCGGCACTTTCCGGGCCACGGCGGTCAGCACCCCTCCTTCTGCGGCATAGCGCAGGGCATTTTCCATCACAATGGTCACCACCTGCCCCAGCCGGACAGGGTCGGCTTCACAGAGACAGGAGGCGTCAGCGGTGATGCTGAGCCGCATACCCGCATCCCGCGCCTGCGGAGCCAGCCACGCTGCCCGCTCGCACAGCAGTCCCGTCAGGTCCGTCACCGATTTATTCAGGCTGAGCTGACCGGCATCAGCCAGCGACAGCAGGTGCAGTTCATCCGTCAGTCGGCTGAGAAGTTGCAGTTGTTTCATGACCATCGCCAGTTGCCGGGGTTCAGGGGTAAACACGCCGTCCATCATCCCCTGCAAACGACCAATGGCCGCCGTCAGCGGCGAACGCAACTCATGCGCCATCGCCACATGGGACGCCCGCAGTTCACGCTCGTAGCGCGCCAGCTGCTGCATCATGTTATTGAAGTCACGGGTAAAGCGGCCCATCTCCAGCGGAGCATCATCCACCTGCGCAGCCTGAGCACTGAAATCTCCCGTGGACACTGCGCTGGCGGCCGTCGTCAGGTGGCCGAACTGCGCCGCCAGGGGCCGGGCAGAACGTAACCCCAGCACCACAATAAAAGGGATGATGACCACTACCAGAATACCGACTGTCAGCCAGTCCGCTGAGGCAATGGAGGGATCTGAGAAGCTAATCCCCCACCATGCATCAACAATCTGATGAAAGCGGGCCGGGTCCGATGCCGGATGCGCGCGCAGCAGGGCAAACTCCTCGCGCAGGCCTGGTGGCATCCGGTGCTGTATCCACAGGCTCTCAACGGCATAACGCAGCCACATGCACAGCGCAATCACCACCACGGAACCGACTGCCAGCGCCAGAATCCGCACACAAATCCAGCGCCACAGGGTCTGCTGCTGTAACGTCTTCATGGCTGGCGAAACCGGTAGCCGACACCGCGCACATTCACCAGCACATCAGAAATTCCGGCAGCCTCAAGTTTTTTGCGCAGGTTGTAGACATGGGTATCGACCGCCCTCTCCAGCGCATCACTCTCCGGCAGGCAGCGTTCCAGCAGGGTCTGGCGTGAAAAGGGGCGTACTGGCGCCCCCATCAGTGTGGTAAGCAGACTGAATTCGGTAGGGGTCAGTTCGAGGCTGGTGAGCCTGCCATCACCATGACTGACTCCCGCCGTCATCATGGTAGTATCCACCTCCAGCCCCTGCCAGCGTAAAGACTGCACTTCAGGTTCCCGCGAGACACGCCGCAAAACCGCCTGGACACGAGCCACCACCTCACCGGGGTTATAGGGTTTAACGACATAGTCATCGGCACCGTAGCGCAGGGCACCAATTTTATCCGGCATATCCCCCATGGCGGTCACCATGATAACCGGCGTATTATCTTTGCGCCGGATGGCGGCAAGGATTTCAGTGCCGTTCATTCCCGGCAGCATCACATCAAGCAGGATAAGGTCAGGTCGCAGACGCTGGCTCATCTCCAGTCCTGACGGACCGTCGTGTGCCATGGACACGTCATAGTTTTCCCGTCGCAAATACGCACCCAGCACATCCGCTGCATCCGCATCGTCTTCAATAATCAGTATTCGTTTCCCGGACATTCAGGCCACCTTGACCGTTTCTTCATAAATCCCTGACAGTTCACTGACACTGCCTCCGTATATTCACCTGGCAAACGCGGCCCATGACAACCGCCTTCTGACGATTCAGGTACGGAGAAGCACAATGATAACCAGAAAACTCACGTTGTATATGGCCTGTTTAGTACTGACCGGTACTGCGGATGGCGCACGGGCAGATGATGCCGCATCATCACAAAATAATTTTTCCATCGGGATGGCAGGTCAGAGCCTGCCCCGTTACAGCGGGTCAGATAAGCGCCGCTGGCAGCTGGTACCGCTGGTGCAGGCACGGGATGGGGCATTTTTTATTGATTCGCAGAAAGGGGTGGGCTATGACCTGCAGAGCGACAGCGGGCTCTACCTCGAACATACGCTGGGATATAATCTGGGGCGTTCAGAACGGAATTCGGACTGGCGGGACGGCAGCGACAAGCTGAAAGGCATGGGAAATATTAAAGCGACGGTCAACACGGCTGTCGCGATTGGCTGGTCAGTCACCCCCTGGCTGACACTGGAAGGCAAAGCAACCCTGCCGCTGAGCGACAGCCAGGGCGTGAATTACCAGACGTCTGTCACCCTGCTCCCTCTGCAGACCGACACCGATACGGTGGCATTCAGCACAGCGGCATTATTTGGCGACAGCCGGTATATGAACACGTTATATGGTGTCAGCGCCGTGCAAAGCCGCCGCACAGGCTATACGCAATATCATGCACCCGGTGGCTTTTATGGCGCGGATACCAGCCTGACATGGAGCCATCAGTTCACCCCGCACTGGGGAGCACTTGTCAGTGCCGACTACATCTGGCTGGATAAGCATGCTGAAGAGAGTCCAGTCGTATTCCGGCGTAATGAAGCGGCACTCACTCTCGGCGTACTTTATACATTCTGAGCAACCTGTTAGCTATGGTGGCTCAGGAACCGTCAAATTGCAGATGTCGATCTTTGGGAAAGAAGTCCGTTTCCTGAAGTTGTTGCCAGTGCAACTGTCGCTTCCATCGCCGCCATCAGACTCTGGCTATCCACGGCAAACGGCAGATTCTTACGCGCTTCCGGTTTGATTTTTACCCCAGCAGCTATCTGTTCCAGCAAGACTCTGTCCTCCCCAATACCCAGTAAGGTGGGCGTCATTGGCATCTCCATGCGCCGGAGCCAGCCGAGCAGCGACTCGCGATCGACTGGATTGTTGTGCTGCAAAATGGCCTGAACAGCCAGACCGTAAGCCACTTTTTCGCCATGCAACCAGCGGTGGAACACTTCATGGTGCGTCATGCTGTTATGAATGGCATGTGCAACGCCAATCCGGTGACTCTCATCACGAACGCTGTTTGCCAGTCCCGCCAGGGCAATCACCGCATCGATGGTCTGAATTAAGGCCGGACTCACCCGTTGCAGAGCATTGTCCTCCACCGCCTGAATCGCAAACTTTTCGAACGCCTCCAGCGCCAGCAGCGACGCATTGAGCTGTAATGTCAACGCAAGATCGTCGCCGTCTTTATGCTGATACGGACTAAATTCAAACCATTTAGCCAGCGCATCGACGATCCCGGCTTTTAAATAACGTACCGGCGAAGCAGCGATAATGTTTGTATCGACCAGTATCCAGGCGGGAAAACGCTGAAGCGGCAGGCTTCCGTTATGCCCGCCATGCTGGTCATACAGCACGCTGAACGGTGACCAGGCTGCGCAGGTGGCGGCCACCGTGGGTATCTGAATGACGGGTAATTGCCCGGCCAGTTCGCCCACACCTTTTGCCGTATCCATCACGGCACCACCACCCAGGCCAATGATCCCTTCGGCCTTCATCTCTTCGGCCTGCCCTGCCAGCATTTGCAGGGTGGTTAAGGTGCATTTCCCCTGCAAATACGTCACTTCAAAAGTAATCCCCTCACGGGTCAGGCTTTGCCGCAACGCTTCACCCGCAACTCCGGAGGCGTTGCGGCCAGTAATAATCAGTACATGCCTCGCCAGCGGCAAAACATATGCCCCGACCCGGCTAATCACACCGACTTCCTGCAAATAATTTTCAGGGGTTTTAATCGATATCATGAGCTTTCTTCCCTCATTCGTCAGGTATGGGCAGCGTTAGTTCTGCATACCCCAACGTTTAATCGTCAGCCTTTCAAGGGTGGCAAACACCAGCCCCTCGACCAACAGACCAATCACAGTGACCGTCACCAGACCTGCAAATACCCGGTCGGTGTACATTTCATTGCGATTCTGGAAAATGTACCAACCCAACCCCCCGCTGCCACTTGATGCGCCAAATACCAGCTCTGCCGCGATCAGTGTTCTCCAGGCAAATGCCCAACCAATTTTGAGTCCTGACAGCAGGGACGGTAACGCAGCAGGAATCAAAATCCACGCAACATAACGCCACCCCTTCAGTCCGTAGTTACGGCCTGCCATTTTCAGCGTTTCAGAAACGCCCATAAAACCGGACCAGGTGTTGAGCGCCATCGGCCAGATCACCGAATGCACAATCACGAACACCAGGCTGGCATTGCCCAGGCCGAACCAGAGCAGGGATAACGGTAATAGCGCAATCGCGGGCAGCGGGTTAAACATGGCGGTCAGTGTGCTCAGTAAATCGCGGCCAATACGCGTTGATATCGCGAGCGCGCTGAAGAGCAACGCCAGCAAGGTCCCCAGAATATAGCCTTTCAGCAGCAGGCTTACCGACAACCACGCGCGATTCGGCAATTCACCACTGGCGATATCCTCACGCAGGGCGGTAAACGTCTGCCAGAAACTGGGGAACATCAGGTCATTGTTTTGCCAGCGCGCCGCCACTTCCCAGATAATCACCAGCGCCAGCAATAACAACGATTTTCGCAGCCAGGTCTGGTTCCCAAGCCGCACGCGCAAAGGTAACGGCGTGGCCAGCGTAAAATCTTCCAGCGGTGTTAACTCACGCTGGTACTCAGGCCGGATAGGTGGCTGGTTGCTCATGACGATTCCCCCTCGGATGGCCCTGTGACGCGATGACGGGTATGGCAGGTTGCGGAAATAATAAATCATGAATTCGGGTAACATCTGCCTGAAACACCGAGCCACCAGAATCCGCCATTGAATACTGATGACAGTTCAGTTCGGCTTTTACCCTTCCCGGATGCGGTGACAGCAGCAAAACACGGCTGCCAACAATCAACGCTTCCTCGATAGAATGGGTAACAAAAAGCAGCGTAAACCGCACGTCTTCCCACAGGTTCAACAACTCTTCCTGCATTTTGCGCCGGGTCAGCGCATCCAGCGCCGCAAAGGGCTCATCCATCAGTAAAACCTGCGGGTGCAATGCCAGCGAGCGCGCAATGGCGACCCGCTGCTTCATGCCGCCGGATAGCGTATTCGGATAGGCATTGCGAAACGCCCCCAGTCCGACTTTTTGCAGAAAATACTCAGCGCGCTCTTTGGCTTCAGCCCGCCCTACCCTGCGACTGGCGATCAGCGGGAAAGCGACATTTTCCAGCACGGTTTTCCACGGCGGTAACTGATCAAATTCCTGAAAGACCATCATGCGATCAGGACCGGGCTGGGTGACTGTCTCACCGGCAAGACGGATGGAGCCGGATACCGGAGTCAGAAATCCACCAATGGCTTTCAGCAAGCTGGATTTACCGCACCCTGACGGCCCGAGTAACACGAAGCGATCAGCAGGCCAGACATCAAAACTGACATCGTGTGTGGCCTGAATCAGTCGTTCGTGGGTGCGGTATTGCAGGTTAACCCCCTCAACCTGCAACAGCGGCGGCGGTAATGTCGCAGACAACTCAGACATATCAGCTCCCCGGTAAGGTATACGCTTCACTGAAGAAATAATCCTTCCAGGAAGCGGCTTTGTTTTTCAGTACGCCCAACTGATAAAGCTTGTCAGCATAAACAAAGGTTCGTTCTGGCGTAATGGTGAAGTTATTCTCCGGGTCCTCAATCATTTTCTGGATAAAGGCCACCGGTAACTTTGAGTTTTCAGCGCGAATATAGGTTTGTGCCGCCGCTGTTTTATCCGCTTTAATTATCTTCTCGGCTTCAGCTAACGCCTCAAAAAATGCGCGGTACGTCTTTGGATTTTCATCATGAAATTTCGAGGTGGTATAAAGCAGATTAAACGTTCCCGGACCACCTAATACGTCGTAGGAACTTAATATTTTATGAATATTGGGGTGTTCCAGCGCCTGATACTGGAAAGGAGGACTGGAGAAATGTGCCGTGATTTCCGAACCCCCGGCGATCAAGGCCGCGCTGGCATCAGGATGCGGCAGGCTTACCGTAATATTATCAAACCGCTTGTAGTCCGCGTTGCCGTACAGACGTGCCGTTTCTATTTGCAATGTACGGGACTGGAATCCGACGCCAGCAGCTGGTACGGCGATGCGGTCTTTGCTGCTCAGATCCTTCACGCTTTTCACTGCCGGATTGTTACTCAGCAGGTAATTGGGCATTGAACCGAGTGCTGCAATCGCCTTAACGTTTTGCTTCCCTTTAGTACGATCCCAGAGCGTCAGCGCCGGTGGCACCCCGGCGGCAACCACATCCAGTGAGCCTGAAAGCAGGCCCTCATTTAACCCGGTAGCACCTGAAAGTGTCCGCCAGTCAACTTTAATATCTAGCCCGTCTTCCTTGCCGTGCTTCTCGATAAGTTTCTGGTCCCGCACCACATCAAGGATCAGATAGCCGATACCGTACTGCTGGGCGATACTGATTTGTCCCTCAGCATGGGCCGCGCCAGACCCGAACAGGCTGCCGACCAGCAACAAAGGGATCCCAACACGCGGCAAGAAAGAGGCAAACCGGTTACCTGGCAATACATTCATTTTAATTCCCTTAAGTAATAAACCAAATCATTAAGCGCATCGATGTAATGAGGGCTATGCAATAAAATGAGTTTCGTTTTTTGATAAAGAGAATTAATTCTGAAGCCATCACGCCGCATTAATAAATCATTTTTTGGAATATATTATTCCTGCAACAGCGCGATGCTATTCGTTAAACACCAAAACAACCATCACGTTTCCTGCGGATACACATAACCAATATGCCTGAATCACTTTACGGATTCTAAATATAGAAATTCATTTTATATCGTTATGCAAATAAATCACTAGCGTTATCGTGCGCGGACAACATCTATCCGAGGGCAAATTACAGCAGCACGCCGGTGACCAGATATAGCAAGTACCAATGCGTCACTGCTAACCCTTGCTCTCAGTCAGTGATCCCCGGGAAACACCCGCGAGCCGAGGAAATCAACGAAGGCCCTGACCTTGGGTGAAGGATGCTTGCTGGCTGGCCACAACACATGAAACACACCTCTACGTTCTGCGTAATCGGTCAGCACGGCACGCAAACGTCCATCCGCCAGAGGCTCCCTGATGGCGAACACCGGTAGATAGGCAATACCCAGGCCCTGCAACGCGAAACATACGCGAGTCTCTATATTGTTGCAGATCATCGAGGTCGGCAGCGTCAACCTGGGCTCATCGGCAGTGCAGCGCAACACCCAAGGTTCCAGTTTGCCACTGTTGGGGAAACGATAATGCAAACAACTGTGTTCAAGAAGGTCGACAGGTTTGTCGGGCACACCTCGTCGCGCCAGATAGTCGGGCGACGCCACCAGTAGCGAACGGAAGGTGCCGAGTCGACGGGCGGACAGCCGCGAGTCGGTGGGATCACCGGTCCTGACGACGGCATCGAACCCCTCCTCGATCACATCGACCAGTCGATCGGTGAAATCCAAATCCAGCTCGATTTTCGGGTATTCGCGCATGAAGTCGCCGAGTACGGGCAGCATCAGGGGGCTGACCAGCGGCAAGCTGACTCGCAGGCGACCCCGCGGCTCCGTTGTTGCCTGCGACAGTTCCAGTTCTGCTGCTTCGATTTCAGCCAGAATACGTCTGCTGCGCTCCAGGAACAGTGTGCCTTCGGCTGTCAGTGTGACGCTGCGCGTGCTGCGATGGAACAGACGCACCCCCAGCTTTTCTTCCAGACGCACCACACTCTTACCAATAGCTGAAGCCGATACACCCAGCAGACGACCAGCTGCAACGAAGCTGCGTGTTTCTGCGACCTGCACAAACACAACGAAGCCATTGAGGCTATCCATAGGGCACCTTAATTACGGACATAATGTTCCGATCAAAACGAAACTGTACCCTACTTTTTCTCTAATCACAGGTAATTTACCCTGCCGTACCGGTTAATTAATGAAAGGAATTACCTGTGACGATTTCACCTGTTTCGCTGAGTCTCGGCGCTGCACCAGGCAAACTGTCTTCAAATATCCAGACCGTTGTGCAACTGGCGCTGGAGCAACAAAGGCTGGTCGGTGCGGTGATCCTGGTGGCCCGCGATGGCGAACTACTTTATCAACAGGCCGCAGGCTGGGCCGACCGTGAAAGCTGTCGGGCGATGACCGTAGATACGATTTTCCGTCTGGCATCGGTAAGTAAGCCCATCACGTCCACCGCGGCTCTGGTCCTGGTTGCTCAGGGGCACCTCGACCTCGACGACAGCATCGACCGTTGGTTGCCTGAATTTCGCCCTGGCCTGCCGGATGGTCGTCCCGCGCAAATTACGGTACGGCAACTGCTCAGCCATACGGCAGGACTGGGTTATCGCTTCTTCGAGCCTGATATGGAGGGGCCTTATGTACGAGCGGGCGTGTCCGATGGTATGGATGCCACCGGTATCAGCCTGGAAGAAAACTTACGTCGTATCGGCAGCGTCCCTTTGCTATATCAGCCCGGCACAGCCTGGGGTTACTCACTGGCCACTGACGTATTAGGCGCGTTGATCGAACGGGTGCAGGGCGTGCCGCTGAATGTCGCTGTCAGCGAGTTGGTCACTTTCCCACTGGGTTTGAAGGATACCGACTTTTTCGTGCACGAAGCACAACGTGTGGCGACCGCCTACACCAATGGCACGCCCCAGCCACATCGACTGAAAGAAGGCGAAGTTGTGCCTGCTTTCGAGGATACGATCGGCATTTGCTACAGCCCATCGCGCATTTTCGATCGGCAAGCGTTTCCCTCTGGAGGAGCCGGCATGGCTGCTACGGCAGGCGACTTTCTGCACCTGCTGGAAACCTTGCGCCAGGGCGGTGGCAACCTGCTACCCAGTGCATTGATCGCTGAAATGGAGCGGGACCAGACGCAAGGCTATGCATTGCCAGCCGCGCCGGGGTTCGGATTCGGTTTAGGATTCTCAGTCCTGCGCGACCGGGAATTGGCGATGTCGCCAGAATCCGATGGAACCTGGCGCTGGGGCGGTGCCTACGGCCATTCATGGTTTGTGGATCGGGCACAAGGACTCAGTGTGGTTGCCTTCACCAACACCTTGTATGAAGGTATGTCCGGGCGCTTCGTCACCGATCTGCGCGATGCGGTTTATAGCGCACTAGAGGTAAGGTTATGACGGATACCTCTGCACGTATGTCTGCGATTACGTTTCGTTGTGGCTCAACACTCACTGATCCCGATTGCCTGATTGATATCGATGTTGCACGCCCGGAGCCGGGAGAACACGATCTGTGCGTGGCAGTTCGCGCGGTGTCGGTCAATCCGGTGGACACCAAAATCAGGGGTGGTCTGGTCACAGCACCTGACTCGGTACGTTCACTGGGCTGGGATGCCGCCGGGATTGTTGAGGCAGTTGGCACCGCGGTGACGTTATTCCGTCCGGGAGATGCGGTCTACTACGCGGGCTCCTTTGACCGGAGCGGCAGCAATGCGCAGTTCCATCTGGTGGATGAACGTATCGTCGGCCATATGCCCGAAACCTTGAGTTTTGCTGAGGCGGCAGCGCTGCCATTAACCTCGCTGACCGCCTGGCAACTCCTGTTCGACCGCCTGGGTGTACCACCAAACAATTTAGCCGATGGTAGCAGTCTGTTGGTGTTGGGCGGTGCCGGAGGGGTCGGATCCATGCTGATCCAACTCGCCCGTCGGCTGACTGGCCTGACGGTAGTCGCTACCGCATCGCGTGAGGAAAGCCGCGACTGGTGTCTGAGCCTCGGTGCACACCACGTTATTGACCACCACAAGCCGTTGCCAGCCCAGGTCGCCGCGCTGTCTGTCCCCCCAGTCACCCACATCGGCGCGTTATCGCAAACCGCCGATCACCTGCATGGACTGGCGGAGCTGATCGCGCCGCAAGGTCGCTTAGCCATTATCGATGATCACGATTCGCTGGATGCTGTGCCATTCAAGGCTAAAAGTGTGTCGTTGCATTGGGAGATGGTGTTCACACGGCCACTCTACCGTACGTCGGACATGATCGCGCAACATCACATTCTCAACGAAGTGGCGAGATTGGTGGATGCCGGTGTACTTCGATCGACCCTCAGCCATGTATTGCATCCAATCGCGGCGACACCATTGCTTGAGGCTCATCGGTTGGTTGAAAATGGCGGCATAACCGGCAAGGTGGTGGTTGCGCGATCCGGTGAAGACACAGAACGGCGTGTGCGGAGGATTGCACAATGAGCACCGCTGCATATAAACCCTTACCGCTGACCTCGCTGCTGGCGCTAGCGACAGCTGCTTTCATCACCATCCTGACCGAAGCCCTGCCGGCTGGTTTGCTCCTGCCAATGGCACAAAGCCTGGCGGTGTCTGAAGCATGGATTGGCCAGACCGTCACCGTCTACGCCATTGGTTCGTTGGTGGCAGCGATCCCGCTGACTACCTCAACGCAAGGTTTGCGACGCCGCCCATTATTGTTAGTGGCAATAGCGGGGTTCGTTATTGCCAATTCCGTCACGGCGTTGTCCGGCAGCTACACGCTGATGCTGGTGGCACGATTTCTGGCAGGCGTGTCGGCAGGGTTGCTTTGGGCACTGCTGGCGGGGTATGCCGCGCGCATGGTACCCGAACATCAGCAAGGCCGGGCCATTGCCATTGCGATGGTCGGTACGCCATTGGCATTAACGATCGGTGTTCCGGCGGGTACTTTACTGGGCAATGTGATGGGCTGGCGCACCTGTTTCGGCCTTATTAGTGCTTTGGCGCTACTACTTATGGCGTGGGTACGTCTTAAGTTACCTGACTTCGCCGGACAGGCAGCAGGCAAGCGACTTTCCCTTGGGTCTGTTTTCACTCTGGCAGGTGTCAGACCGGTATTGTCAGTCGTGCTGGCATTCGTGCTGGCACACAACATCCTCTATACCTACATCGCACCGTTTCTGGCTAAAGCCGGCATGGCCGAACGAACGGATTTGGTGCTATTGGTATTCGGTGTTACGTCGTTGCCCGGGATCTGGATCGTCGGCGTTTTGATTGACCGTTATCTGCGCGCCTTGACATTGGCCAGCACCATTTTGTTCGGCCTGGCCATGCTGCTACTCGGTGTCGGTGCAGGTATACCGGGTGTGGTGTACCTAACAGTGGCTGCATGGGGGCTGGCTTTCGGCGGTGCCGCAACCCTCTTCCAGACGGCGTTGGCGAAAACAGCAGGAGAAGCTGCCGATATCGCACAGTCTATACTGGTCACCGCCTGGAACATGGCAATAGCCGGTGGCGGCATCGTCGGAGGTGTACTGCTGGAAAGACTGGGGGCCAGCGCGTTTGTGCCGACCATGCTCGCATTGTTGTCAACGACACTCGTGGTCGTTTGGCTGGGCAAACGACATGGTTTTCCCGTTTCTGAAGTTACGAACAGTGATGCCCGATGATTTGTATGTACGGTCGCCCCAGGCGACCGTACATGGGAGATATCTCGACTAACGATCAGTCATGAATTTTTACGCCAAGACAACCGCGGACAAATTCAGGATTAAAGTGTTTTACTGCCTCACCTACGTAGCCTAAATCAAGTGAGCCAATTTGAGCCATTTCGTTATCCGTCAGTGAGAAATCCCAGATAGAAAAGTTCTCTTCAATACGCTCCTGACGAGTGGTTTTAGGGATGACGGTGACACCACGTTGCACGTTCCAGCGCAGGATAACCTGAGCAATGGTTTTTTTATGGGCTTCAGCAATCCTCTGGAGGATTTCATTTTCATATGGCTGATGCCGTCCTCCGCCTAATGGCGCCCAGGCTTCAGGCTGTACGTTGTAGTACTTCATGGTTTCAAGCGCTTCAGGTTGTGCAAAGTAAGGATGCAGTTCGACCTGATTCACCATTGGCTTAATTCTGACAGTTTCGCAGAAGTTTACTAAAACGTGAGCATAGAAATTGGACACACCAATCGCTTTCAGTTTACCTGCTTCATAAGCGTCTTCTAATGCACGCCACGCGCTGAAATAATCGCGCATTGCCTGATGCAGTAAATAGAGATCAAAGTATTCTAAACCCGATTTTTTTAACGATGCTTCAATGCCTGCTTTCGCCGTATCGTAGCTGGCCATATCTTGTACCCACAATTTAGAAGTAATAAATAACTCCTCACGGGTACACAAACCTTCAGCGATAGCTTCACGAACGGCATCACCAACGGCGTCTTCATTGCCGTATACGGCTGCAGTATCGATAAGACGATAGCCTGCGCGGATAGCACTTAACACGGACTGCTTACATTCTTCTTTATCGGTTACTTTAAAAACACCAAAACCCGCCATTGGCATCTTAAGGTTATTGCTTAATACTGAATATTCCACTGTAGAGTTCCTCCACGAAATTAATGGCATCATTCTAAAATAAATACACCTGCAGGGTTAATACGTGAAATCTGATTGCACTTATGCAGAAAATTCATCAATTCGACCCTCGCTACAATGAAGAAGGCCCCAATACAGAGCGCTTCATTGTCCCGGTGAGGTTATCCAGCAAGTTTCTCAGTATCTGCACAGCCAGCATGACGCTCTGCAGATTGTAATAAAGCGCAGCGTCATTCTGGATCAAATACGCTTCAAACTCTTTATTTCGCAGTAAGACGAACGTCTGATTAATCTGCTCGCGCAGATGGTTGCAGTTGTTCATGTACACGTCCAGAGACTGGTATATGCCATCAGTCAGTTGCTGTAGTAGCGTATTTACCTGCTCAAATTTGATCAATAGTTCCTGATGGTGCTGCCCATAAAGAAGGAATCCATTGATGTCCATTTTTTGTCCTTTTATCAGCTCATCACCCATCAGAAACTCTGCCAATCTGATTCATTCCCTTTGCTGATTGAGAGAGTTTGCCTGACCAAAGGCTTTGTGGACGCGACTGGTGGTTTGGCGACTTCACTTTGCTGAAAAACTGGCACGTCAGTGTTTGTCAGGGTGAACTGATTAACCAGCCCGAGCAGCGTCTTTGCCTGCTCCTGGAGAGAGACTGAAGCGGCAGAGGCTTCCTCAACCAGCGCCGCATTCTGCTGTGTGACATCATCCATTTGGCTGATTGCGAGATGTACCTGGGTAATGCCTGTGTTCTGCTCTTCCGCGGCGGCAGCGATTTCACTCACCAAATCGTTTACCTGCCGGAAAGCCCCCTTAAGATTGGTCATATTGCTTTCAACTGCTTCCGCCTGAATCGCACCCGATTCAACCAGGCTATAGGAGGTATCGATTAGCTGCTTTATTTCGCGGGCTGCCTGTGTTGAACGCTGTGAAAGATTGCGGACCTCCCCTGCAACCACTGCAAACCCTTTACCGTGTTCACCCGCCCGTGCGGCTTCTACCGCGGCGTTTAGGGCAAGAATATTGGTCTGAAATGCGATGCCTTCGATCAATGACACAATCTCAGTAATTTTTTTCGAGCTGTTCCTGATCTCGCCCATGGTATCCAGCATGTTTGACAGGGATGCGGCACTGGCATCGGAAAGTTCGGATGCGTTACCTGCCAGAAGGCTCGCCTGACGGGTATTGTCCGCAGTCTGCCTTACGGTTTCGCTCAACTCTGCCATGCTGGCTGCTGTCTGTTCCAGCGAGGCAGCCTGCTGTTCCGTTCGGGAGGAAAGATCCTCATTACCTGCGGCAATTTGTGCCGACGCTGAACTCACTAAATGGGAGGCCGTACTGACAGAATTAAGCGCCAGACCCACGCGTTTAAGCAGCTGATTAAATGAACCTGCCATTACACCAATTTCATCTTTGCTGCTTTCATCGGCAGTGGTGCTCAAATCCAGATTATCGCCGGTATGATTCATGACATCGCCGATTCGTTTCAGGCTCCTGCGTATCCTTAAAAGAGTCAGAGTTGCCAGCGTGCCGAGAATCAAAATAGTTAATGCTATCCCTACGCTCATGGACCATACAGTTCGCTGGTAGATATTGTGGTTGACGACTCGCAGGCCATCTCCCAGCGCTATATTCAGCTCCAGCTGCTTGCGATAATTTTCCTGAAGCATTTTGATAGAACCGCCAATCCCATTCTCGCTTTCAAGCAGGCCTAAAGTTATATCGTCCTGATGCGAGCGTGATGCCCGGAGAAATTCGGGCAGGCGCGTCTCTACCTGATGCAGGATCACAAAACCGTCCTCGGTCATTTTCTTGTCTTCATCACTTGATACGTCGTTTTCCAGGTAATAATTAGCGAGCTTATTAATATCGGAGAGTCGCTGTGTAATATTACTTTCAATCGGGGGCATGCGTGTGTTATCGGTCTGACTCTGGTGTTTATACAATGTCAGCGAGAGTTTATTAGTGCGGTCAAGAAGCTCGCTAAGGTCCTTTATGGAGGGTATCGCGTTTACCTGTACGTACTCAAAACGATCCTGAAACCCGGTCATGATACGGATAGCCAGGACGCCGGTTATGATTAATGATGCAGACAGTAAAATAAAAGTCAGAGCAAGACGCTGGGATATATTCATCATTCTTACCTTTTGGAGGTTAATAAATTTAACTGCCGATCCATCGGCAAAAGATTTGAAAAAATTACTTCAAATTAAATGGTTAAATTGCGCCTTTTTGATCAATTTCCTTGATTTACCGGAGACAGATATCGCGCAACTCAGGTAATCTAACGACCTTATTTCTGAAGAGCAGAAGTGCGCGCAGCCATCCATTGTCGATATTGCGCGGGTGACATCTCCATGACCTGGTTAAATGCTTTACGAAACGCGGTATCCTCAGAATACCCGCAGTTTCTGGCTATCTGTTGAATGCTGACGCCGGTACTGATTAGCATGTTGCAGGCTGATTCAATTCTGACTCTGGTGATGAATTCTTTCGGGGTTTCCTGCGACAACGCCTTAAGCTTTCTCTGTAAGGTCCGTTCGGTGGTGTTAAGTGCGGCGGCCAGTTCTGCTGCCTTGATGGATGGGTTCTGAAACCGAATAATCTCCTGAGCACGAAGCAAAAAAGCAGAGCCAGAGTTGATGGAACCTGGTGATGTGCTGAGATACTGACGCAAATGGTGGTTATCCGCGAGGGACATTTCTGATGCGAGAGTTGCCACCTCGGTCCCTGCTCCCTTTTCAATGACACTCAGAGCAAGTGATATCCAGGAGAAACATCCGCCAGTGGTAAGAATGCCTCTGTCTTCCTCAAGCGTTTTTCCTCGTACTGGTATCGCTTCGGGATAGCGCTCTTTCAGCATATGGCTGACCCACCACGTAGTGGTATACGACCTTCCATTGAGTAATCCCGCCTCTCCTAAAATAATCGCGCCAGTCCCCGTAGCGGCAATTACCGCGCCATTTTCATGCAATTTTTTAAACCAGTCGGCCGCCAGTCTGATGTTATCTATATTTAGCGGTTGCAGGTCTGGACCAAGTAACATACCTGGGGCAATGACCACATCGGGTTGACCTGCAGCCTGGAATGAACTGTCAATGTGAATGAGTCTGCCTTCAGTATCCCAGACGGGAGCACCATCCGAACTCACAATCAGGGTCTCGAAGGGCTTATTGGGAAATCTGATTGCATGAGCCGGAGAAGCAGCCAGGGCCTTGTTAGCAATCCAGAATAAATCGGCCATGCCTGCAATAGCCGAAAGTACACTGCCCTCCAGGGCGAGTATGGCAATACGCATTGGTATCTTCCTTTTTAAATTGTCGTAATTTGCGTGAAAAATGTCACTTTTTATCAACTGCTTTTCTTTATGTTTATCCTGCACGTCTTCAGATACAGGAATGTTTTCCGTCCCGCCTTTTTCATCTGACTATCTTCACTTCATCCCGGCAGGTTCAGCCGCAATTATATAGCTCTCCAGCTTAAGCTGGCTTGAGCAAATTATGTCCAATGTGCATGACTTTGATGGTTTATCTATTGGGAAAACGTCAGATACTGTATCAATAAATGACATCAATAGTATTCAGTCTTTCTTTAGTGAATCCAATGCAAAAAGAAAATAATCGTGTTCTATCATCGTAAAACTGACGATGAAATTCAGACGCAACGCATATTAAGTTTGAACGTAAATCCAGAGAGGGTAAATTTTGAGCATGAATTTTTAGAGTTAATTTTATAATGCTGCCAATATTACAATCTGATTCAAACGAACGGCAGTAACCGTCAAAATAATGACTACCACCTGGATGACCAGCAGGAAGATAAACCCGTGCTGATCATAAAAATCGGCGACATCGGGACTCAGCATTTTTGATGCATTGACAAAATCCGGCCATAAAAATAATATGCATGCGCACGCACATTGTTTAAGGTTCAGCTATGTCTAAGCTCGTTGTCTGTATCACTGGCGCTACAGGCGCTATCTATGGGATCCGACTGCTCGAAATGTTAGCTGAGCTCAATGTCGAGTCTCACCTGGTTCTGAGCCGCTGGGCTAAAGTTACCATCCGCGAAGAAACTGATTACACCGTTGATTATGTTAAGAAACTGGCAGCAAAAGTCTATTCAGATGCTGATCAGTCGGCACCCGTTTCCAGCGGATCATTCAAACATGATGGGGTCATCATTGCGCCGTGCAGCATGAAAACGCTCGCAGGGATTCGTGCAGGTTATGCAGATAATCTCATCGTCCGTTCTGCGGATGTCGCGCTCAAGGAGCGCCGCAAACTGATCCTGATGGTCCGCGAAACCCCGCTCAATCTTATCCATCTGGAAAATATGCTGGCAGTCGCACGCGCGGGCGGGCTGATGTTCCCGGCAACCCCTGCGTTTTACCACCGCCCTGAAAACCTGGACGACGTTATTAATCATAGCGTTGGCCGCTTGCTCGACCTCGTTGGACTTGACGCACCTCGCCTGCCGCGCTGGAACGGCCTGAACAACAATTCAGACACTAATTATTAAGGAACGTACAAATGAATCTCGTTGAAAGTGCATTAGATTTACGGGTTTTCCTTGAAGAATCCCGTAAGAGAGGCGATCTGGTTGATGTAGCAGAAGAAGTTGATGCTGATCTGGAAATTGCTGCCATTTCACGCCGTGTCTATGAAAAACGCCTCCCTGCGCCACTGTTCAGCAATATTAAAGGGGCGATGCCTGGATCACGCGTGCTGGGTGCGCCGGCAGGTATGCTTGCCGATAAAGAGCGTGAGTATGCACGCCTCGCACTGCACTTCGGTTTGCCAGAAAACACCCGGCCGAAAGAACTGGTTAACCTTATCCTGGCCGCCATGCAGCGTTCACCTATTGAACCCCGTGTTGTCGAATCTGCCCCCTGCCATGAAAACAAATGGATCGGAGATGAGGTCGACCTCACGCGCCTTCCAGTACCGCTTCTGCATGAGAAAGATGGGGGGCGTTATATCGGCACCTATGGATTCCATATCGTGCAGTCGCCGGACGGTACTTGGGATAGCTGGAGCATTGGTCGTATGATGCTGGTCGATAAAACAAAATGACCGGACCCACTATTCCTACCCAGCATATCGGTATGGTTCGTGAGATGTGGACGAAACAAGGTAAGCCGACCCCATGGGCTTTTGTACTTGGTGGCCCCCCTGCTGCTGTCGCAGTAGCAGGTATGCCTCTACCTGCCTTTGTCAGCGAACCCGGTTATGTCGGGGCACTGCTGGGTAAACCGGTCGATGTGGTGAAAGCCCAGCTGAGCAATCTGATGGTACCGGCAAATGCAGAAATCATTATTGAGGGTGAAATCAGCATCGAAGAAATGGCTGATGAAGGTCCTATGGGTGAATACCACGGTTATCAACATAATAAGGGCAAACCACAACCATTATTCCATGTTAAAGCGGTAACCTTCCGTAATAAGCCCATTTTGCCCATCTGCGTTGCCGGATTGCCGCCAGAGGAAAATCATACTATCTGGGGAACCATGATTTCCGCGCAGGTACTGAGTGATCTCCAGAACGCCGGTTTGCCGGTTGACATGGCGTGGTGCTCATATGAAGCCGTAACCTGCTGGACCGTGGTTTCGGTGGATACGAAAAAACTGAGGGAAATGAATGTCACGCCGCGTGAGTTTGCGGATCGTGTAGCTGAAGTTTATTTCAGCACGCATGCAGGATATCTGGTGCCAAAACTGATTATTACTGGCAATGACATCGACATCACAAATATTGATGAAGTTGTCTGGGTGCTGGCGACCAGAGCACATCCGCAAACCGACTTTATTGCCTACCCGGATCTTCCTGGCTTCCCGATGGTTCCTTACCTCACTAAGGAAGATCTGGCAAAAGGTGCCGGTGGTAATATGGTCATCAACTGCATCCTGCCCGAACAGTTTTCCGGTGAGATACGCGCCAGCACGGCTTCGTTTGAGCACTCCTACCCTGAAAGTCTGAAAAATCATGTTCTGGCTAACTGGAAAAAATACGGCTATTAATGTTTAAAGCTGCTGCCTCTCTTGCTGCCTGAAAAGGCAGCTTTTCACTGTAATGGATCTTTCAAGACACACCCCTTAAAATCACCTTACACACCAGATAACAAACTTAATTTATGGAAAACATACCAGAAACGCCTCTTCCCTCTGGCGAACTTTATTTCATGACTAACATAGTGAGATACAGGGAACGAGCTTTGACTGAAAAGCTGGCAGGGATCGGATTAACGCTCCCGGAATGGCGCATCATGAGGATCATTCACAGCTACGCAGCTGCCATCCCAATGAGTATCGTTATTGAACATTCCCAGTCTGACCGCAGCACGCTTGGCAGAACGGTAGAAAGGCTGGTAAACCGGGGATGGGTTGAAAAACTTCCTGACCCTACTGACAAAAGGGCTTTTCTGGTTCGCAGGCTGGAAGCTGCTGAAACTGTCTACAGTAAAGCTTACGAACTCGTCGCAGGGCACGACGCCGATATGTTACGGGGATTGTCGGCAGATGAACGCACAGTACTGACTTCATTTTTGCAACGAATTGAAAGCCGTAATGAGTAATGACTTGCCCCAGCAATGCTCTGGCTGGACTATGGGATTTATCGTTCTTGCTGACCGTGTATTTATATTCGCGTGTGCTAATCAACCATAACCAAAGAGTATGCAACACTCGCATCATTAATACGTATTTCGATCCCCGGCATAATCCCGAGGATCGTATTTTTTGAAGATTTACAGGCTGAGTTCCGAATCTTTCACATTCGCGACAGGTCCAAGAATGTCCTTATCAAACTCCTGTAAAGGGCCACCATAGCGAACACGTTGCGGCCAATCTGGATTGGCCAGCGCACGTTTTTCCGAGAGCGACGAAGTCGGCCCCCTGTTCTATTGCCAGAGCTGAACGCTCTCCATCTCCCAGAGCGCCGTTAGCAATAATTTTTGTTGCTGGAGCCGCGTTACGGGCTATCTGAATAAGCGATAACGGTGAATCATCAAAGGCAGATTTTAACGCGTCATGCTCAGTGATATGAATGAAATCAACTCCAGATTTAGCCAGCAAAGCGAATACCCGCGAAGCACCTTCAACGCCCTCTTTCCACTTATGATTGAAGTCGTTAACTTTACCTTGTGAAATACGGACGCCAACTGGCACATCTGCCCCAACACTTTCCCGCACGGCAGCGATAACGGCAAGTGTGAGTGAGAGTCGTCCTGTAATATCACCCCCCCAGCGATCGGTCCGTTGGTTGCTGTAATCAGTAAAGAACTGATCAAGAAGGTAACCATTCGCCCCGTGTATTTCGATTCCATCAAAACCGGCCTCAACGACAGCATGTTCAGCCGCTTCAGCGAAATGGCGTATTATTTCGAGAATTTCATCTTCGTTGAGGGCTTTTGGAAATTTATATTTCCCTTTCCCATAATAGAATTCGAGCTGCTCACCTTCAGGCTGAATGCCTGATGGTGCTACAGTGTCATCGCGATAAATGTTGCCCTGAGAAATCGCACCAGCATGCATAAGCTGAGCGAAAATTTTTCCACCATTCAGGTGAACATCATCAGTAATTTTACGCCAGCCCTGAATCTGTTCTGTCGTTACCAGACCCGCCTGGAACGAGTAAGTCTGAGACCATGCATTATCAATATAAATACCTTCAGTGATAATCGTTCCGAACTCACCCAGAGCAAAGCGAGTGTAATACTGCGCCATACGATCACCAGGAACACCGGATTCACTGGCTGAGATCCGTGTCATTGGTGCAACCATGAGGCGATTTTTCACCTCTACTTTCCCAAACGTTCCGCTTTTAAACAAAGTACTGTCTGACATTAATGACTCCGATGGTTGATTATCTACCTGGAGCATTGTAATTATTATGGATAAGGGCAAAAACAGTCATCAAAGATACGTTGGTATAACGGAAAGAGTTATAATGAATCTGAACGACATCGAATCCTTCCTGATGGTTTCACAAACACGTAGCCTGACGAAAGCTGCTGAACGGCTCGGAGTGACGGCGATGACTGTTTCACGACGTCTGGCCTCCCTCGAAGATGAATTAGGCAAGCGGCTGTTGCATCGCACGACACGCGCTGTTGCTCTGACTGATGAAGGTGAAGAGTTTCTTCCTTACGCAAAATCATTGGCAGAGGCGGAGAGAAATGCCAGAAATCTGTTTTCACCAGACCGGCCTGGCGTTTCAGGTCAGCTTCGGGTAACAGCGCCGACTGGGTTTGGACGCCGTAATATTATTCCCCTTATTCCTGCTCTGATGGCTGACAATCCGGACCTCAAAATTGAATTACAACTTAGCGATAGTATAACTGACCTGGTTGGGTTGGGATTTGACATTGCTATTCGCATCGCCCCTCTCAGGGACTCACGACTGGTCGCTCATCGTTTGTCTGATAACCCAAGAGTGCTATGTGCTTCTCCCGGTTATCTTCTCCAGTCTGGCAACCCCATTCGGCTATCAGATCTGCACCAACATAACTGCCTTCGCCTGTCGGGTGTACTTCAGTGGAGCTTCATCGTTGACGGGCATACCTCAAGTATCACTGTCGATGGCCGTTTCAGTGCCAGTAATGTTGAAAGTGTTCGGGCTCTTTGTATTGAGGGTTGCGGAATTGCGCAGCTGTCACTTTGGGATGTCAAAGAAGAATTGCTGGCAGGCAAACTTGTTGCGATTGAATTAGAGGATGCGAAGCCACAAATGCTCGCAGTCTGGGCCTTGTTCCCTACCACCCGGCACTTACCCGCCAGGGTTACAGTATTTCTGGATAGGCTTAAAAAAAGCATGAAGCTATCACACGATATTTGAACACATATCATTCAGACATGATGAATTTTTATTTCACCCATAGCGGACAGGAGATTAGAGAATGAATGTTTATGGGGAGGATAAGCCTGTCACTTATAAAAATTATGACGAAAAGTAAGTAACCTGTAACGTTGCAAACTATTGCTCACAATTAATCGTATTTCTGCTTTAAAGAGTCACACTCTTACAATTTACCTCTGTTATAAATGATGACGATAGCATGAGCACCCCCTGCCCAGGCACAAATAATTAAAAAGTTAATATGGAGTTAAAATGAGACGTATCTCCCCCATTTTATTAAGCTGTATTATATCTTCTCCTGTTTTTGCCGCACCGACGCTTTACACGTGTTCACCAGAGGATTTTGGTGGAGTGGCTGATGGGCACACAGTTGAAACATCAGCAATCCAGAAAGCCATTGACTCCTGCTCTCAGCATGGCGGGGGCACAGTTAAATTGGAGCCTGGCGTTTGGCTATCCGGTCCGCTTACTCTCAAAAGCAATGTTTCATTTATCATCCCGAAAAATACAACTTTACAGGCAGTTGATGACAAAAACGCCTTCGTTCCTGCATTCATAGGTCAGCAGGCACAAAAGCGGGAAGCCTTTATAATGGCGGATAATATTTACAATAGCTCCATTTCAGGTGGCGGTTCAATAAATGGAAATGGCGATAAAACATGGTGGCCGGATGCATTAGCCCTGAGAAAGGAAGTACGTTCAGGACACCCTGAAGCCTTCACTGATCGCTATAAAGGTATACCGCTGGCCAATGGTATGCCACGCCCCTGGCTGGTTGAGATTAACAATTCATCATTCATAAAAATTAACAACATCCACCTTGAAAACTCGCCTATGTGGAACCTGGTTTTAAGAAAAAGCCATAACATTGATGTCGATAGAATCCAAATAAATAATCCACCTGAATCGCCTAATACAGATGGCATTGACATTGTATCGTCAACGGATATTAATATTAAGCATGCAGATATAAGCACCGGAGATGATCACATTGCCATTAAATCAGGCATCAAACGTGCATCTGGAGAAACATCAGGGAACATAAACATCTCCCACTCAATCATGAGGCTAGGGCATGGTATTTCCATTGGTAGCGAGACAATTAATGGGATAGGTAATGTTTCTGTCTCTGATGTTAACTTTGTGAATTCTGAAAATGGAATCAGGGTTAAATCGGGTAGAGATAGAGGGAATCTTATCGGGCCTTTTATCATTAACAATGTTAGCATGACGAATGTTGCGACGCCTCTTCTCATAACGGACAGTTATTCTGGACAAGCAGGAGCAGCCGGAAATTCTCTTGTTTCGCCTATCGAATATAATGATCTAACTCAAACCACACCACTAATTTCGGGTGTTTCCGTGCATAACCTCAAAGCAACCAATGCACGTTACGCAATGATTTTATCAGGTCTTCCTGAGGCGCCAATTAAAAACCTCAAGATTGATAATGTATCAATAACCGCCGAACAGGGTATTCAGGCAAGATATGTAAGTGGTGACCTGAAAAATGTCAGCATTAAGACTGTTAAAGGAAGCGATGTGACAAGAGGTCCTGACGTAAATCTGAACAATACAATGCGCTGACAGATCGTTAGTATTAATTCTTTATTATGACCAGAATAAGTACAGGGAGCGTGCTTATCCTGCATCACGTTTCAAACGTGATATCACCAACGAAACGACCAGAGAAATGAATGGATGTTGAAATCTCTTCCTCTCCGTTAAAATGATCGCAGGCTTAATCGCAGGAGACAACAATGGAAAGAATGGAATGCGATCGTATGTTTATCGCAGTAATGGAAACAGGTAGTTTTACTGCTGCAGCTCAGCGTTTAGGTACCAGTCACGGTCAGGCATCAAAGCTTATATCGCGGCTGGAGAAAGAGCTGGGAACGAGTCTCTTCAGGCGTAGTACACGTTCGCTATCCTCGACTGAGGTGGGTAAAGCCTATTATGAGCGAGTCCGGCAGATCCTCACCGACTATGATGAACTCAGCGATACCATACGCCATACACATGCCTCCCCGTCAGGCATACTGAGAATATCGGCTCCGGTTTCCTTTGGATCTGTTCAGCTTGCAAAGCCTCTCGTCAATTTCGCCGAAAAATTTCCGGAAATTGAATTAGATGTCAGTTTTTCCGATCGTCCTGTTAACGTCGTTGATGAAGGTTTTGATCTTGCCATTCGCATCGGCAATCTGACTGACAGTACCCTCATCGCCCGCAAATTGTCTGACATTCGTATTGTGCTGGTCGCCTCTCCGGAATATCTGTCTCAACATGCCCCTCTGCTCCATCAGGAACAACTCTCACAGCATGAATGCATTGTGGATACCAATTTTCGCGATCCCTGGCATTGGCCTTTTCGCGATGAACATAATGAACAGCTGCTACAGGCAGTCCATGGCAGGCTGAAGTTCTCAAACGCTGAAGTGTGCCTCCAGGCGGCCTGCTCCGGGTTAGGTATCACCCGTCTCCCCTCTTTTATCGTCAGTGATGCATTGAAACAGGGGCTTCTCGTACCCGTTCTTGAGCGTTATGAAGCGCAGCCACTGGGATTATTTGCCGTTTTCCCACCCGCCAAATACCTTGCTCACAAATCACGGGTACTGATTGATTTCATGGTTAATGTGTTTGCTGGTCAGCCTGAATGGGATAAGGGTTGGCAATAATTTCCAAAATGGAAATAAACATGCCCTTTTGAGGCGGATAATACTCTCTCCGGAAAGAAGGTAGATTCTCCTTATCAACTACCTGAGAGGATATAACCATGACTGATAACCGTACCACCCCTTACGCCGCTTTTATCATGCGCATCGCGCTGGGCATCCTGTTCCTGGCCCATTTCGGTCTGAAGTTCTTTGTTTTCACACCCGCCGGGACAGCAAAATTCTTCGCATCACTCGGCCTGCCTGGTGGCCTGGCCTATGTCACGATGGCCGTAGAATTTGTGGGTGCCATTGCACTTATCCTCGGTGTTTATGCTCGCGTCGTGGCTGTACTGTTAATTCCGGTTTTACTGGGTGCCATCTATAGCGTCCACGGCCCGGCTGGTTTCTTCTTTACTAATCCGAATGGTGGCTGGGAATTCCCTGCTTTCTGGATTGTGGGTCTGATCGTTCTTGCCCTGACGGGTGACGGTAAATATGCCCTGAAGCCAACCTTCCTTAAACGTTAATGGACTCTCCAGAGTCGCCTTGAGAAATTTAAAAGACCATAACGTCAGCCAACACTATCCTGATTATTAGTGCTGCAAAATCGGGAGCGGCCACCATTGTCGAATGCCGGGTGTGAGGAGACCAATTGATGCATTTTCGAACCATGCGGAATTATTGGCAAATCCCACCTGAGCATTTGTTGTTCTCATTGCAGGTGATTGTCGCTGTACTTCTCACCGTTTTAATTTCTGATGCATCAGGAATGACTTATCCCGGCTGGGCCGCCTTGAGCAGCTTCGCCGTGATGAAAAACACCACCTTTGAAAGTTTAGTGCGTGCCATTCAGCGTGTACTGGGAACGCTGGCTGGAGGTGCCCTTGCATTAATTTTGTTGCCCCTCATTGCTCACAATCCCATTGCTTTAACGCTGTTATCTGCGCTTACAGGCGGAATGACTGTTTGGCTGGCAAATGGTTCTGCCTTTTCGTATGCATGGGTGCTGGGAGGTGTAACGGCCATAATGGTGATGGCAGAAGCGCAGCACACCTTCGACATCCACCACTTACACATCTTTATCGCAGCAAGGGTGGCAGAGGTCGCAATGGGTTGTTCAATATGCGTACTGACTCACCTGCTATTTAAACCACTACAGCGACTTACAGGTATATTTGTTCCTGCCTCTGCCGTTAAGCCTCCCGGTCACAAAGAAAAACTTAAGGCACGGGTGAGGATATTATTGGCTTTGCAGGGTGGTGTGACGGTCGCCATCGTTACCGCCCTTCTCCTCACGTTTAATCTTGCAGGTTTTTGGCAAGCGATCATCACTGTGCTGGCGTTGCTCACCCTCCCGGAAGGCGTAACAGACACAAATCAGCAGGTGGTGTCGCGTATGAAACAGCGATTGCTCGGTTGTCTCACTGCGGCGCTGGTCAGCTTAGTGGTGATGCCAGTGTTACAGGGAGGGCCGATGCCGTATCTGATGACACTTGTCGTCGGTCTTGCCGTGGGTTGCATCCTGCAGCAGGGAGCAAAGGCAAGTTACTTTGGCAGACAGTTCACCGTTGCCTGGCTGATTGTTTATATTCAGGATGAAGTCTGGCGCACAGAGCCGTCCATTGCGGCTACTCGGGTAGCCAGTATTATTATCGGTATGGTATTACTGGCTTTAACGATGTCGTTAAGTGCCCGCTTTTTGAGAACCCACCATCCTAAGTAATGTGGCCGCTAACAGCGGCCATGACAGAGAACATCAAACTGTGCCAGTGCCTCCATCAGAACACCAGACCTGGCCGGAGGTGTAACTTGCTTCATCAGAAGCCAGCAGCACATACAGAGGAGCGATTTCCACCGGCTGACCGGGACGGCCCAGTGGAGCCTGCTCGCCAAACTCAGTCCTGAATTAAGAAGCCCGGATAACAACCGGGTATTCTTAAGCGGTGCAGCGTTTCATCATAAGGCTATTTATTTTTCTGCCGCAGGCATGACGGAAATATGACCATTGACTTCAAATACGGCATATTTTATCTGGTCTATCCGCTCCGGTCCCTGTGACGACTCCAGAATAATCGGTCCGCCTTCTGCCATTTGTACGAGTGCAGGGAATCGCGTTTTATGTTTGCCAGAACCCCTATCAGAAAAAGGGTGATGCCAGCCACACGCAACACGATTGCTGTAGCTGAAGGGAGATGCGGATGTTTTCCTGAACTCAACCTGACAAATGGGATTTTTTGCAAACAATCTAAACAGAGCGGAAAAAACAAAATAACCTTTCATTCTGTTTCGAAGCGATTCCTGGAAATCAGTTAAGAATGAATAAAGAATCATGAGGTTATTCCTAAATAGAACCAGTCTGAACTAGCAAATATCTACCCAACGGTTGAATGCTTCTTGCCAGTCCGGATGCCAGCGAGACAATGCCGGACGGTTCTCAACCATATCCTGCATTGCCCAGGTGATTCGCTTCCGGTCCAGATCAGAAGACACCGCGTTATCCGGGCAGATAATGTAAAAATCACCGGCGGTAAAATGTTTGACGAAATAATCCACTACCTGGCCCGATGTCCAGGCTTCATCAGGTTTAGCGTCGGCCTGCTCATTCATTCCCGGGAAATTCATGTCCGTCCAGGTAAAACCCGGAACCAGCAAATGAGCCGTCACACGCCCGGATGTCGCGTGTAAAAGTTCATGGGCGAGTTGCTCGGTTAACACCTTAATGGCAGCCTTGCCAGCGCTATAAGCGGCATTGCCAGGCGGAGTGGTGATCCCTTCCTTTGAACCGAGGTTCACAATCGCACCGCTTTGTTCCATCGCCAGCATCAGAGGCACAAACAGGTGTTGCAGGGTCACAGCGGACAGCAGATTGACTTCGAGGTTGTGGCGCCATTTGTCGGGAGAATCCCAGGGGCCACCGCCCGCTTTAATACCGGCATTATTGATAAGCAGAGCGATTCCGCCGAATGCTGCAAGCGTTTTATCGCGCAGGCGGGTCAGATCATCAGCGCTGGTCACATCGCCGGTGACAAGACAGCATTCCGTCCCCAGGGTGGTTGCCAGCGCCTGTAGCCCCGCTTCATCTCTGTCGAACAGGCTTAGCCGCATCCCTTCCCTGCTCAGACGACGGGCAAGTGCCGCGCCGATACCTTTTGCCGCACCGGTAATGACCGCCACGCGGCCGGCTGCGATGACTGGATTTGTCATTTCTGACTCCTTCTGGTGATGTGAACCGAGAGATACATGAGCAACAGCGCTATTGCTGAGAACACCACGCCAACCCAACCTGTGGAAATCCAGGAGCCCCCCGCAGCAATTGCCAGTCCGCCACAGGCGGCCCCCAGCGCATTGGAAATATTAAATGCGCTGTGCGTCAGTGAAGAAGCCAGTGTCTGCGCGTCACCCGCGATATTCATCATGTGAGACTGCAGCGCAGGCACCAGCGCGAATCCGTTACCGAGAAAGAAAATCGCGATCAACACCGGCACCTTCCATGCAGCAACGAGTGCAAAAAGGCCCAGCACGAGCATATTCCAGCAGATCATGCCAAAGACCGACGGGATCAAGGCTCGGTCCGCCAGACGCCCGCCAATCACATTGCCGGTGACCATGCCAACCCCCCAGAGCACGAGGATCCACGGCACCCATTTCAGATCGAAGCCGCTGGCTTCGGTAAGGGCCGGGGTGATAAAGCTATAAACGGCGAACATACCGGCAAAACTGACCGAAGCTACCCCGAACGTCATCAGAATTTGTGGGCTGCGCAACGCCCCCAGTTCCTTCAATGGTGATGCTCCACCCTCAGCCGGAACTGACGGAACAAACAGCTTCACCATCACCGCCGTCAGAACGATACCCACGGTCACTACCGCGAAAGACATGCGCCAGCCCAGCGATTGTCCCGCCCAGGTGACCAGGGGAACTCCGGCAACGTTGGCTACAGCAAGCCCCAGCATCACGTAACCGATATAACGCGCCTTCTGATCGGAAGGCACCATTGACGCAGCAACCAGCGCGGAAACGCCATACCAGGCACCGTGGGGCAATCCTGAAATAAAGCGGGCAATGAGCAGAGAACTGTAGCTCCAGGCTGCTGCACTGAAGCCATAACCGGCAAGTGCAATGAGCAGCAACGCCAGCAGCAAAAGCTTGCGCGGCCAGCGTGCTCCCAGAATGGCGATCACCGGTGCACCAACCACCACGCCTGCTGCATAGGCGCTGATATAGGCCCCCGCAGCAGGAACGGAAACACCGGTGCCTTTCGCCAGATCCGGCAGCAAACTCATGGGAGAGAATTCGCCGGTGCCGATGCATAATCCGCCAGCCCCCAGCGCCAGCATGGCGGGTAATATCCCTGCGGGTGGCTGTACTCTGTCCATTTCTGAAGGGTAAGTCTGTTCTGACATCGCTTTTATTGTTCCCCCCGAGCAAGGTCTGCATAAGTATGGTTGAGTTGGAGTACACTATAAGTCGGCAGAATGCGGTTATTGTTTAGCATTAACCCATGAATCAGTGAATTAAACTCAACGATTGGATGTTGATTATGCCAGTAAGACCTATTGCCAGGCTCTCGCGTAGCGACCTGGCGGACCTCAACGCATTCAAAGCGGTCGAAAGACTGCGCAGTTTCACTAAAGCAGCGATAGAACTGGGGATCAGCACGTCCGCACTCAGTCACTCCGTGCGTAATCTGGAAACGCGCCTGGGCGTGCGGTTACTGAACCGGACCAGCCGTACCGTTGCACCAACGGAGGCGGGTGCCAGCCTGGCACTACGGCTTGAGGTGGGATTTCGTGAAATAGGTGAAGCACTGGATGATATCAACCGTATGCGCGACCGTCCGGTTGGCCGCCTGCGTCTCAACGTACTGAGCGACGGCGCCAGACTCATCATTGCCCGTCATCTGTCCAAGTTCATCAGCCTGTACCCGGATGTTGAGGTTGAAATTAGCGTAGACGACAGGATGGTGGATATCGTGTCAGAGGGATTCGATGCAGGCATACGTTTCGGCAATACTGTGCCGGAAGATTTAGTCGCTGTAAGGCTGGGTCCCGATTTAAAATGGGTGGCAGTGGCTTCCCCGCGTTATCTCTATCACCGTACCGCCCCGGCAGTTCCCGAGGATCTGCGCCGGCATTCCTGCCTGCAAATGCGTACCGGTCAGGGCACCATTTATAAATGGGAGTTTCGCCGTGGTGATGATTATCGCGTTATTGATGTTCCCGGTCAGATTTGCGTCAGTGAAACGGCGCTGGCGATAGAGCTGGCCCTCGCAGGCACCGGTATCGCCTACTGTCTTGAAGACCGCGTGAGCACGTATCTTCGGGATGGCAGCCTGAGGGTCGTTCTGCCGGAATGGTCTCCCATGGAGCCCGCTATGTATCTTTACTATCCCGGACACCGTCAGACCCCGCAGGGGCTGAGGGAGCTGATCGACGTACTGAAGGAAGAGACGGAAGCAGAACAGAGGGACAGGAAACGACCAATCCGCATGAGAGTGACACAATGAAAATATTATTCTTGTTTCTGACCATCCTGACCTTAAGCGCCTGTCAGAACAGAACCGCCGTTAAAACAAATGTTCCCGTTAACATGGCCAACCCTGCTTCGGTATATTGCCATGACAAAGGAGGTAAGCTGAGTCTCATCAGCTCCAATGGTCAAACCACCGGATACTGTACGCTGCCTTCGGGGGAATTGATCGAGGAATGGGCGCTATACCACCGGGACCACAAAATATGACCGACTACTCTCCCAGCCACAAAGGGCTGGGGATTAAGCTACATGTCATCCGATAGATTTTCATATCTTTTGGAATGATGCTTCCCTTGCTTTTGTGGGACGGCATCCGGGTAATTTTCAGCAAAAATACCCCGTAATGTCTTCACATCTTTTTTGTAGACCAGGTCATGCTGGACAAAAAACTTTGTCCCCTGTTTGGTTTCTAATGCGGCGATTGGAGAGAACATAGCCTTCAGACCTGAATTCATATAACTGGTCATCGAATTGCTCTCAGCAATCTGATGCAGCGTATCCTTATAGCTATAGCCTTCCTTTTTCATCGCATCGTCGAAGGTTAACGCCGTATAACCATACATGCAGTTATCCTGACTCATCTCGCCTTGTGAACTGCAATTAACCCATTGATTTTGCATATTAGAATCAACATGCCTGCTGACTTTTTGCGCTTCAGCACGATTTGCAGGCATCGGTGCAGCAACAGCCAATGATGAAAAGAAGGTATAAAGGGGTAATGCCACTAACAGTGGCTTGATTAAAAGTTTGCCGGTTAACATGCTTTTCCTTTGGGTACTGACAGGAAGGATAATGCCGTCACAGTACCACTTACCCATGCAACCAACAGTAAAATACATGTTTACTTGCAAAATTCAGGTAAGAGAAATCGGGCAACGGCAGAGATATCAGGCCTACAGAGTTACACTGTCACGCATGCGGGAGTAAGTTTGTTCCTGAAATGGCAAATCCTGAACGGGAATTTCATGCTGAAATTTTATGACTAATAAATGAAGCATCAATAAGTTAACGGTTTGTATGAGTGGGAATACTGTCGCTCCTGGTCCTGGAGTGTCAGAGAAAACCCTCCCTGCCGATAACTCAGCTGGCATCACTATCCAGGGAAAAACCGAGCCTATGTTAACCTGCTTTTCTATCGCCAATTATCGTTCTATCTGCGATCTCACCCTGCCGTTAGGGCGGCTGAACGTCATCACCGGTGAAAATGGCAGTGGGAAATCCAATCTCTACAAGGCGCTGCGACTGCTTGCAGAGACAGCAAAAGAGGGGGTAATTAGTTCTCTGGCTGAAGAAGGCGGGCTGACTTCAACTTACTGGGCCGGACCAGAAACGCTGTCACCTGGCATGAGGCGTGGAGATGTGCCGATCGAAGGCGGGCCGCGCCACAATGTGCTGCGGCTGAAGCTGGGATTCGCCAGTGACCATTTCGGCTACGCCATCACACTCGGTCTGCCGACCCCGAGTTCATCAGCCTTTGCCCATGATCCGGAGATCAAACGCGAGGTCATTTTTAGCGGGCCGTATTATCGCCCCGCTTCCTCCTTAGTGGAGCGAAAAGCCAACCTCATTAAGATCCGGGAAGACCGGCAGTGGCAAGTCGTCTCTCAGCAAATACCGGTGTATGGCAGCATGTTTGATCAGCTGGCGGACCCTCACGCTGCCCCTGAAGTGTTCCTGGTCCGTGAAACGATCCGCAACTGGCGCTTTTACGATCATTTTCGCACGGATAAAGATGCACCCGCCCGCCAGGCACAGCTGCTGACACGCACCCCCGTCCTGCATCATGACGGGCGAGACCTGGCATCGGCGCTTCAGACAATTATGGAAATCGGCGATCGACACGCGCTGGCTCATGCGATTGATGATGCATTTCCCGGCAGTCGGCTCGAAGTTATCCACCATTCAGGAGGACGTAGCTCGCTGGCCTTCCACCAAAAGGGGCTGCTGCGCCCTCTTTCTGCTGCCGAGTTATCGGATGGCACGCTGCGGTTTATTCTCTGGGTGGCGGCACTGATGACGCCGCGTCCACCGGAACTGATGGTGCTTAACGAGCCAGAAACCAGCCTGCATCCGGACCTGTTACCTGCACTGGCGCGGCTGATTTTGCAGGCATCGCAGCACACGCAGATTTGGGTGATATCGCATGCTAACCGGCTGGTGAATGCGCTGATGCGTGACCCGGAATGCCACATGATAGAACTCGAAAAAGAGCTGGGGCAGACCCGAATCAAGGGACAAAGCATGCTGGACGTGCCTGCCTGGCGATGGCCTGACGAGTGATAATCAAGTGAACGTCATGGCCCAGGTAATCACCCCGGCGGCAACCGTGGTAAAGGTTAATGCGACAAGAAAAAGAATATCGACCATCTTTTCCAGCTTATGATTGCGCCGCTGGTTGCGGGTGCGCAGCGCCCAGTAGGACATAATAGTCGTCACCAGATACAGAATGGCATTGACGGCCAGCATATCGTCACCCAGCGTATCTTCCCGCCTTAAGGCGGTAATCACCTGAAAAATACCGATGACGGTAATACAGACGCCGACCATCGCAGCCGAAGCGGTGAAAATATGCACGCAGATATCTTCGTCGAGCCGGTTATTGGTTTTTGGTTTGATCATCACGGTCACCTTAAAAAGAGCAACGTTCGATTTCTCAAATACGGGCGATTAACTGTACTCTTTTAAGGTTAACTGAGACAGAGGAGGCGGAATATGGCTAGCGGCTGGTCTGGCGATGGTGCGGTTCAGGATCAGATTGACGCCACCGTCGATGATGCGGTTGCCAGGGCGCGCAGTCAGCTGGCACACGGCGAGAGTGCAGAATATTGTGATGAATGTGGTGAACCAATCCCCGAGGCGCGTCGGCAGGCCTTACCCGGCGTGCGTTATTGCATTAAATGCCAGAGCGAGCGTGATAAGCGCGAAGCGAGCCACAGCGGTTACAACCGACGCGGCAGCAAAGACAGTCAGTTAAGATAAGCGAGCTGGACGACCGCGATCGTCCAGCCGCCACGCCTCAGCGTTGATAAAGATGCACAATCTCTTCGGACAACTCGCGCGCCAGCAGGGATGTCATCAAATGGTCCTGGGCATGCACCATAATCAATGACATCGGCTGACGGGCCTCACCCGCGTCCTGTTCAATCAACTTTGTTTGCATTTTATGGGCCTGCCGGGAGAAGGTATCCGCTTCCTGCAACAGGTTTTTCGCCGCGTCAAAATCCCCCTGACGGGCCGCTTGTAACGCCTCAAAACATAAACTGCGCGACTGACCGGCATTGACGATAATTTCCATCACCGCTTCTTCTAAATCGATCATGATGTGGACTCCTGCTCACTGAAACCATTATGCGCGGCGGTGGCGGCAAACCACTCCCCGCTTTTTTTCACGGTACGCTGTTGGCTGGTGAGATCGAGCTGCACAAAGCCGTAGCGGTTTTTGTAGCCGTTGCACCATGACCAGTTATCAATAAAGGTCCACATATGGTAGCCAAGGCAGTTGCTGCCCTCGCTTATCCCCTTGTGCAGCCATTTAAGGTGATCGGAAATAAAATCGATGCGGTACTGATCGTCAATCTGGCCCTCCGCGGCAAAGCGCTGTTCATTCTCAACCCCCATGCCGTTCTCTGAAATAAAGCAGCGTGGATTGCCGTAGTTCACCCGCAGATTGGTGAGAATGTCATAAATACCTGGCGCGTAGATTTCCCAGCCGCGATACGGATTCATCGTGCGCCCCGGCATCTCATAATGGTCAAAAAACCATTCCGGCATTAATGGCGAGGCGGGGTTCACCGCATTTTCCCGGCATTTAACCCGACGCGGCTGATAATAATTGATGCCCAGCAGGTCAATTCTACCGGCCGCAATCAATGTGCTGTCACCCGGTAAACAGGCTGGCAGTTGATCGTATTGCTTAAGCAAGGCCACCAGATCCGCCGGATATTCCCCCAGCAGCACCGGGTCGAGGAAGCTGCGGTTAAACAGCAGGTCCGCATGATGCGACGCATTAAGATCGGCCGGATGCTGTGAACGCGGGTATGACGGCGTCAGGTTAAGGATGATGCCGATTTCGCCGCCATAACCCCCTGCCCGATATGCGCGTACCGCCGAAGCATGGGCCAGCACGGTGTGATAAGCCACCGTCGCGGCGCGCCTGAAATCGACCACGTTGGGATAGTGGAAATCATAAAGATAACCGCCCTCAACCGGCACAATCGGCTCGTTAAAGGTGAACCAGTGCAGTACCCGGTCACCAAACAGCTCAAAACACAGCTGCGCGTAGCGGGCGAATGCTTCCACCACCTCACGGCTTTCCCAGCCCCCTTTCTCCTGCATTGCCAGCGGCATATCAAAATGGAACAGGGTGAGGAAGGGTTTGATGCCCTGCGCCAGCAGTTCATCGATGACGCGATTATAAAAGGCCACCGCGTCTGGGTTCACTTCACCGATTCCGTCTGGAATTAAGCGCGACCAGCTCAGCGAGGTGCGAAAACTGTTGTGATTCAGCTGGCGTAATAAGGCGATATCCTGCTGCCAGTGCTGATAAAAGGTTGAGGTCTCTGCGGGGCCGACCTGCTGATGGAAGCGCCACGGTTGCTGCTCAAACCAGTGATCCCAGATGGTGGCACTTTTCCCGCCAGACAAACTCGCTCCTTCGGTTTGCAGAGCCGAACTGGCGCTGCCCCACCAGAAATTCTCAGGAAACTGATACTTCATTACGCTTATCTCCGGATTTATTAGTCAGAGGGGCCACGGTGTTGTCCTGGGCTTTTTGTTCTTCTGTCTTCAGCAGCGAACGTTCATAAGCGCGCAGGAAAGGCAGGTACATCAGGGCCGACATCACCATGCAAATCAGGCACATCACCACCGGGCTGATGGCCCAGTTGGCAGCCCATGAGGCACCAATTGGCGCGGGCGTCGTCCAGGGCGTGAGTGACACCACCTGCGCCAGCCAGCCCATTTTGGTGGCCGTCCAGGCAAGGATGGCGTTGACCATAGGCACGCAGACAAAGGGAATAAACAGCATGGGATTCATGATGATCGGCGCGCCGAACATAATCGGTTCGTTGATGTTGAAGAAGCTCGGCACAATTCCCATCTTGCCGATGGTACGCAGATGGGTTGCGCGGCTACGTAACAACAGGAACGCCAGCGGTAAGGTGGAACCCACGCCACCAATCAACAGATAGTGATCCCAGAAACCCTGCAGATAGATATGCGGCAGCGCCGTGCCTGCCGCCAGTGCCGCCTGATTGGCCGAGAGATTTGCCATCCAGAACGGATTCATAATGCCGGTCACGATCAGCGCACCGTGGATACCGGCGAACCAGAACAGCTGGCACAGCAGCACCGAAAGTAAAATCGCGGGCAGGGAATCTGACGCCGAAACCAGTGGCCCGAGCAGATGCATAATCGCCTCGGGGATAATCATGCCGGTCTGCGCCTGGATAAATAAGTTCAGGGGATGCAGGGTGCCAATAATCACCACCACCGGAATCAATATTTCAAAGGAGCGAGCAACACCAGTGGGGACTTCTTTAGGTAAGCGGATGGTGATATTTTTCTGCTTAAGCCACGCATAGACTCGCGTTGAATAAATGGCGGTGATCAGCGCGGTAAAAATCCCTTGTCCGGAAAGATAGGCGGTGGAGATAGTACCGTTGGAGTAAGGTGCGGCGACCAGCAGGAATGCCATAAATGCCAGCAGGCCCGACATCACCGGATCCAGTGAGAACTGCCGCCCGAGGCTTGCGCCGATCCCTACCGAGATAAAAAATGTCATGACGCCCATGCTGAGGTAAAACGGCAGCATCAGTTGTTCGCGGTAGGTCGCGGAGAAATCCAGCCAGGCACGGGCAAAACTGTTGGTCGTCGTGGCGGAGAACGGCGGGAAGATAAAGACCAGCATGAACGAACCGATGATCATAAACGGCAGCGCGGCAGTAAAGCCATCGCGGATCGCAATGATGTATTTCTGTTGCCCGAGACGTCCGGCTAACGGCGTTATCGATTGCTCGATAACGGTAATCATCGACTGATATAACGAGCTCATACCATCACCTTTTTAGTGAGCTGCCTCAATAAGCGACAGCGCGTAATCCAGCACTTTGTCACCGCGCTGCATACCGTAGTCCATCATCTCGATTGGCTGGACGGGGATCCCCGCGCTGGCTGCTTTATCCGCCAGCGTTTTCAGCATGTATTTCACCTGTGGCCCCAGCAAAACCACCTGATAACGTGAAAATTGCTCATCAAATTCGGTCACCCCATAGGCGGCGATATCGACAGCCAATCCCCTTTTCTGCGCCACGTCCTGCATTTTGCGCACCAGCATGCTGGTGGACATCCCCGCTGAACAACACAACATAATCCTGACCATCGTTATCCATCCTTCAGTGATATGCCTCAATGTGGTTATGATTGGATACCATACGGAAACCGGTTTCCATCAAGCAGCCAATGAAATGTGATAACGGTCAATTTATTATTCATTGGTGGTTTTTTTATTAGATTCCCATCACAAAATACCGGCAATATGGATGTGTTTTATGCTGAAATGGAAATCCGGTTTCCATCCAGAATCGAAATCGCTATACTGCCGCTGGCGAAAGTTTGTTCAGAGTATCCGGGGAGAAAGATGTCTACGATCAACGATGTATCGCGCTTAGCTGGGGTCTCAAAAGCCACAGTGTCTCGGGTGTTGAGTGGTTCGCGCGGCGTGAAGGAAGCCAGCCGCCTCGCAGTGCTGAAAGCGGTGGACGAGCTGAAATATCGGCCTAACGTCATTGCTCAATCGTTGTTCAGCCAGTCCACCGGTTGCATTGGTGTTATCTGCGCGCAGGAAAACATCAATCAGACCACCGGCTATCTCTATGCACTGGAAAAACAACTGAGCCAGCATCAAAAACATCTGCTGTTGCGCTTTGCCAGCAGTAAAACCGATGTGATGAATGCCCTTGATGAGCTGACCTGCGGGCTGTGCGATGATGTGCTGATCATTGGTGCCCGCTTCCCCCTCGATATTCAGGACGACAATGTCATCCTGGTGGATTGTGCCGAAACTGCATGGCCAAATAGCCTCCAGTTTGATCACGCCTTCGCCGCCGAAACCGCCTGTAATTACCTGATTAGCCAGGGGAAGCGGCAGATCGCCTTGATCTATCCTGACGCCGGAAATGCAGGGGAACAGGTGTTATTCGGTTATAAACTGGCGCTGGAAAATAACCTCCTGCCCTATAATCGTAATCTGGTGCTGATGGACTCGCCCTCTTCGTCGGTGGCGCTGCAGGTGCTGCTCAACAATGCCAGCACCCTGAATTTTAATGCCTTGTTAGTGGCAAACGATCAGGAAGCGCAGCAGGTGATGACGCAGCTCCAGGCATTTAATAAATCGGTGCCGGGCGACATCATGGTATTTAGCCTGGCCGGTTCCGTACATTTGCCTGGCCTGCCCACCATCCCGGCGATTGAATATTCCATGGATGCGCTGGCAACCCGAATTGTGGGCTGGCTGACGAAAAAGACCCAGGACATGCTGGGTTCTTATACGCTACGGGGGGACCTGTTCGTTCCCCGTTAACACGACAAACTCTTAGGAGACGGTAAATGACGCAGCAATACCCCTACAGGCTGATGAAGAAACCGGCTCCTCCCACCTTCCCGGATGTCACAACGCCGGTGATCCCGGATGAAGTGATGCATCAGCGCCTCGCGAACGTTCTCGCGGCGATGAGCGCACAGGGGCTTGAGTTTCTGGTCATCTATGCCGACAAAGAACATGGCGGCAACTTTGAATATCTCTCCGGTTTTATTCCGCGTTTCGAGGAAGCCTTACTGGTCATCAGTGCGCAAGGAACGCTTAGCTGGGTGATGGGCAATGAAAACCTCAAACTGGTGCCGTTCGCCCGCAACACAGGTAACTGCCTGCACGCCCCCATTTTTTCTCTGCCGAATCAGCCGATGGACGGTGATCAACCGCTACACAAACTGCTGGAAAGCTGTGGTATCACTGCGTCGTCACGTACCGGTATCGCAGGCTGGAAGTTGTTTAGCGGCCTGAGTGCAGCAAAACAACTGTTCGATGTCCCGGCATTTGTCGTGGATGCTGTTTTTCAGGCGAGCGGCGGTAAACATAACGTGATTAACGCTACCGGACTGTTTATCTCGCCGGAAACGGGCGTCCGTATCCATAACAGCGCAGCCGAAGTGGCATTCTACGAATACGGTGCCAATCTGGCGTCCACCTGCCTGCTCAACGCGCTTGATGCCATCGAGGTTGGCAAAAGTGAAAAGTCGATTGGGCAGTTACTGGCCGCCTCGGGACAGCCATCGAGCGTGATCTCCATTGCGGCCACCGGCGATCGTTTTACCCACGCCACGCTTTATCCACGCGATAAACTCATCGCACTGGGTGATAAGTTCTCGCTGACGGTAGGTTACAAAGGCGGATTAAGCAGCCGCGCAGCCTACGTTGTCGCCGCAGCAGACGAATTACCCGCCGAAGTGACGGATTATCTGCCGCGCGTGGCCCAGCCTTATTATCACGCCGTCGTCACCTGGCTTGAAAGTCTCCGATGCGGCCTGACAGGTGGCGAGTTGTACCAGATTGTTGAGCATGTGCTGCCAAAGGACCGCTGGCACTGGCATCTCAATCCCGGCCACCTGGTAGCGGATGAAGAATGGCTATGTTCACCGGTCAGCAGTGGCTCCAAAGCGGTGCTGGGCAGCGGCATGCTGTTGCAGATCGATATTATTCCTTCCGTCAAAGGCTACGGTGGATGCAGCATTGAAGACACCGTTGCGCTGGCGGATGCCCAGCTACAGGCGGAGATTGCTGAAGCCTGGCCGGAGGTCTGGCAGCGTATGCAGGCGCGGCGGCAATATGTTGAGGATGTACTCAATATTCAGCTGCATCCGGATGTGTTATTGCTGTCAAATACGGTGGGTTATCTGCGCCCGTATCTGCTCAGCAAGTCTGAGGCGCTGGTAAAAGTGGCGAACTGACAAAAGTCGCACCGCTGAACCCGATATCCTTCTTCCGGGCGGATCCATCATTAACGTTTTCGTGGTGTTATTAGGGGATTTGGTCAAAAGGAAGAAAAACCTTAAAACCTGCTCCGCCTAGTTCACTGCGCTCATATTTAACATATCCGTGATGGGCAAGAGCGATGGCCTTCACGACAGCCAGACCCAGGCCTGTCCCACCACTGTCACGCGAACGGGAATGATCCAGCCGACTAAAAGCATCAAAAATAGAGCCGATCTTGTCCTCGGGAATACCCGGCCCCTCGTCTTCAATACTGATGATCACCCCTTCAGCATGTTGCTGACATGCCAGCAAAACCACCCCAGGCACGGCATAGCGGCGGGCATTATCCAGCAGCGCAAGGATCATTTGCCGGACGCGTGCCGCATCACACCTGAGGTCAACTGAATCCACTTTCGTAATCACAGAGAGATGTTTTTCACTCATGGCGGGTTTGACCAGCTCGACGACGCTAATCAGCTCCTGCGCAATGTCCACCTTCTCGGCGCGTAAGGAAAAGTGTTCACTGGCGGCCAGACTTAAGGTACGCAGATCTTCGATCAGCCTTGCCAGTCCTTCCGTCTGCCGCACGAGATTTTTAAATAACCCCTGCTCCGGCGGAAAGATGCCATCGGCCAGCCCCTGAAGTCTGCCACGCAAAATGGTGACTGGCGTTCTCAGCTCATGTGCGATGGCGGCATTCCACGTCACGATTTCACCAGAAGCCACCTCAAGTTTTTCAGCCATGATGTTGAAATCATCGACCAGGGCAGCGGTTTCCGAGAGTCTGCGATCCCCGGCATCGGCTCTGGCACTGAGTTCACCACCGGCGATACGGCGTGCGCTATCGGCCAGGGATTGCAGTGGATGAAGAATCTTTTTTGCAAACCTGACTGCGGTAATGACGGCCACGATAATCGAAAGTCCGGCAGATACACCAAGTTGCACCCAGTCCGAGGTGGTGGCGACATACTCGAATTGTTTTGCTTGTTCGCCAAATACCATCACCGCGAGGCCGACCCACGCATACCAGGTAATGAAGGTGATGAGCAATGAAGAACAGACGAGCTGGATCATTAAAATAATGAGATGTCGACTTAACCCTGATCCTTTCATGTTAATCCCCCAGCCGATAGCCGAAGCCGCGTACACTTTCGGGGATGCCCGGCACACCAGCATCCTCTAATTTTTTTCTCAGTTTACTGATGTGGCTATCAACGGTTCTTTCCAGCGTTTCTCCCTGAGGCAGGCAAGACTCAAGAATCTCCAGCCGACTAAAAACTTTTCGCGGCGCTTCGGCCAGGCGTTCAAGTATTCTGAATTCCGTTGAAGTAAGACGAGAGGCGATATCCTCACCGGAATGACGCAGAATAATTCGGTGCTCGTCATGATAAAATTCAATTTGGTTATGAACGCTGACTCTGGGTTTATTTTTCGCCTGAGCATTACCCGTGCGCCTTAATATTGCCTGGGTTCGGGCAACGACCTCGGCCGGATTAAAGGGTTTGACAACATAGTCGTCTGCACCGATGCGCAATGCCGATAATTTATCCGCATTGTCATCATTCGCTGTCAGCATCAGAACGGGCGTATCGCCACGACGGCGGAGTTCGGTCAACACTTGCCAGCCATCCATCAATGGCATGCGTATATCCAGAATGATTAATGCCGGTTGCGTCTTATCGTATAAATCCAATGCATCCTTACCGTTAGCAGCGTGCAACGTTTCAAAACCACTTTGTTTTAAATAGGCGATAACAATGTCGGCGATTTCCGCATCATCTTCGGCTAACAGGATTAAAGGCGTCATATTCATTTCATTACCTTATTGCATCAGACCGTCGCTGTTAAGAATAATATTTTTATTTTTCATCTCCACACAATCTACATAATACCTGCACCCTTCCTCAATAAACACCGCGTACCCTCCTCGTTTTGCACTCTCACATTACTCACCGGGTTGAAACTTTATGAAGACAAAGGGACTGGCATTAATCGTTGCAGCCGCCATTTTAACGGCAGCAGGCTGCAAACAGGAAGAAACCGCGTCAGGCGCCCCGCCGCAACCTGTGCAGGTTGCCGTCACCACGCTCCAGCCCTCAGAGGTTTCGCTGGTGCGCACCTGGCCTGGCCGTATCAGCGCCATTAAAACCGCGCAGATCAGACCGCAGGTGGGAGGGATTGTGGTATCTCGCTTGTTTTCTCAGGGTTCGGACGTCAAAACCGGGCAGCCCCTTTTTCAAATCGATCCCGCACCTTTTGAAGCGGATGTTCAAATGGCTAATGCAGCGCTGGTTAAGGCCGAAGCCACTTACCGGCAGCTTAGGTCCCGGGCAGAACGGCTGAAACTGCTGCAAAAAACAGGCGCAGTGAGCCATCAGGATTATGATGATGCCAGCGCCAATAGTGCCGGTGCCGCCGCTGATGTCGCGCAGGCACGAGCCACGCTCGAACGGAGAAAGTTGGAATTAGCTTATTCAACGGTGCGGGCGCCGATTGATGGTCGTATCGATCAGGAATTTGTGACCGAGGGAGCGTTAGTCAGCGCCTCCGATACGCAGGCCATGGCCACTATCCAGCAAACGCGAAGTGTATATATCGATGCCCGCCTGCCTGCCGCCGAATTACGAGGTTTACTGGCGCATAACCAACGCGAATCACAAGTTACGGTATCGCTGTTTGATGAGAATAATCATCCTTACAACGTCAGGCCGCGATTACTTTTCTCAGGCATCAACGTGAATAACGAAACGGGTGATGTAGTGTTACGCGCAGAAGCTGAAAACCCGCAGGGGGAGCTGATGCCCGGTATGTTTGTACGCGTCAAAATTAGCCGCTTACTGGACAATAATGGCATCGCTATTCCGGAAAAAGCTATTCAGCATGCGCAGGACAATACCTATGTCTGGCTTGAAACAGCCGAAAATAAAGCTGAGCGAAAGCAGATCGAAATTGGTGATCAGTTCAACGATAAAAGAATTGTATTAAATGGCTTAAAGGCTGGGGATAAATTGATCATCGAAGGAAAAGAGAAATTACAGGATGGCATTCCAGTGGAATCTTTAAGCGATAAAAACGGCGCCTAATGCCAGATTTTATTTAGTCATTATACAGGAATTCTGATGCCACAGTTTTTTATAAATCGCCCGGTATTTGCGTGGGTCATTGCGCTGTTTATTGTGTTATTTGGTCTTATCACCATACCTCAATTGCCCATTGCACAGTATCCCTCGGTTGCCCCCCCGAGTGTATCAATAACGGTGAATTACCCTGGGGCTACGCCTCAGACGATGAATGAATCGGTTATCTCGCTTATTGAGCGAGAATTATCCGGTGTTGATGACCTGCTTTATTTCGAGTCATCAAGCGATACGTCAGGGACGGCGACCATCACCGTCACTTTCAAGCCGGGTACCAACATCAAACTGGCGCAGGTCGATGTCCAGAACCAAATTAAAACCGTTGAATCACGTTTACCGCAGACTGTCAGACAAAATGGGCTGACGGTTGAAGCGGCATCATCTAACTTTTTGATGATGGTCGGGCTGACATCACCGGGTGGAAACTTCTCAGAAGCTGACCTCAGTGATTACTTTGCGCGTAACGTGACCGAAGAATTACGCCGCGTTGCGGGTGTCGGCAAGGTGCAGGCGTTTGGTGCGGAGAAAGCCATGCGCATATGGGTTGATCCGGCAAAACTCATTTCCTACCGTCTGACCATTAGTGACATCAGTACCGCCATCAGCCAGCAAAACGTGCAAATAGCGCCAGGCCGGATTGGTGATGCTCCCACCGTCTATGGACAGCAAACCGGTTACCCGCTTACCGTACGCGGTCAGCTTGGCACACCTGACGAATTTCGCCATATCGTACTCAAAGCCAATGTTGACGGTTCGACCGTCACGCTCGGTGATGTCGCCAGGGTAGACCTCGGCTTACAGACCTATTCTTTTGCGGTACGTGAGGATGGTCAGTCTTCGACGGCGGTGGCGATCCAGCTGTCACCGGGCGCTAATGCGATACAAACCTCGCAGGCCGTGCAGGACCGTCTGACTGAAATGGCCAAAGCCTTGCCGGACGGGATGAAATTCACCGTTCCGTTTGATACCTCGCCCTTCGTTAAAATTTCCATCGAGAAAGTCATCCATACCTTTATCGAGGCCATGGCGCTGGTGTTTATCGTCATGTTCCTGTTCTTACAGAACATCCGATATACCTTTATTCCTGCTATCGTGGCCCCCGTCGCGCTGCTGGGCACCTTCACCGTGATGATGCTATGCGGTTTCTCGATAAACGTACTGACGATGTTCGGTATGGTACTGGCGATAGGGATCATTGTTGATGACGCGATCGTCGTGGTCGAAAACGTAGAACGCCTGATGTCTGAAGAGGGTCTTTCACCCCGGCAGGCTACAGAAAAAGCGATGCGTGAGATTACCGGTGCGGTGGTCGGGATCACGCTGGTATTAACTGCGGTATTTATTCCCATGGGATTAGCCAGCGGGTCGGTCGGTATCATTTATCGCCAGTTCACCCTTTCGATGGCCGTCTCCATTCTTTTCTCCGCATTTTTAGCATTGAGCCTTACCCCGGCACTGTGCGCTACGTTGTTAAAACCGGTGACGCAGGAATCTCATCAAAAAGGGCGTTTCTTCAGCTGGTTTAACCGTAGCTTTGATCGCATGTCAGACCGCTTCGAATCCCGCTTAACCCGTCTGCTGAAAAGAACCGGCAGGATGATGCTGGTTTACGGTGCGCTCTGTGGCGTGTTGTTTTATGCCTTTACCCGACTTCCCTCGTCCTTTCTGCCTTCGGAAGACCAGGGGTATTTCATGACGTCGATCCAGCTGCCTTCTGATGCCACATTAGAAAGAACCGGAGAGGTGGTGAAGAAGCTGGAAAATGCTGTCGCTGAGCGTCCGGGTATTCAACGTAACCTGTCGGTGCTTGGATTCAGCTTTTCGGGTTCCGGTGCTAACTCGGCGTTGGCGTTTACCACCCTCAAAGACTGGGGAGAAAGAGACGGTGCAACCGCACAGGGAGAGGCAGACCATTTACAGGCAGTGATGTCCGCTGTACCGGATGCAACGGTAATGAGTCTCCTGCCGCCTCCGATCGCGGAATTAGGCAATTCCACCGGCTTTACTCTGCGTCTTGAAGACCGCAGTGGCCATGGATATCAGGCGCTATCTGAGGCCGTCAACCAGCTGTTAAGCAAGGCAGCACAAAGTAAAATCGTGACTGACGTGTATGTCGATGGCCTGCCTGATGGGACAAGCATCGATCTCAGTATTGATCGCCAGAAAGCGGAAACGCTGGGTATTGCATTCAGTGATATCAGCCAGACACTATCCGGTGCGATGGGGTCATCCTACATTAACGATTTTCCTAATCAGGGGCGTATCCAGCAGGTGATTATTCAGGCTGATGCTCCTTATCGCATGCAACTGAAAGATGTACTGTCACTCTACGTGCGTAATAAGTCCGGCGGCATGGTTCCGTTGTCGGAAGTGGTGCGTGGCGAGTGGAAAACGTCCCCCTTACAGATGGTCCGTTATCAGGGCTATCCCGCCTTTCGTATCGCCGGGAATGCCGGACCGGGTTATTCAACCGGTGCCGCGATGGCTGAAATGGAAAAGATTGCGGCTGAGCTACCTGCTGGATTTGCCGTTGAATGGACGGGTCAATCGTTGCAGGAACAACAATCCGCCTCTCAGGCTCCTATGCTGATGCTGCTTTCCATGCTGGTGGTATTTCTGGTACTGGCCGCGCTTTATGAAAGCTGGGCTATTCCGTTATCAGTCATGCTTGTCGTGCCACTTGGATTACTCGGTGCGGTTATTGCGGTGGTGATACGTGATATGCCGAATGATGTTTTCTTTAAAGTCGGGATGATCACTATCATTGGTCTTTCAGCTAAAAACGCCATCCTTATTATTGAATTTGCCAGACAGATTTATGAGGAAGAAGGCAACCTGATTAAATCAACAATTCGCGCGGCCAAAATGCGTTTGCGTCCGATTTTAATGACGTCATTAGCCTTCACATTAGGTGTAGTGCCTTTAATGCTGGCTGTCGGAGCGAGTGCTACCACGCAACATGCAATAGGGACCGGGGTATTTGGCGGCATGATCAGCGGTACATTGCTGGCTGTTTTCTTTGTTCCGGCCTTTTTTATCTTCGTCATGACCTGGGTTAACAAAATATCCAGTGCCATCACGAAAAAGCCCTGAATCGCTGGTCTTTTTAACAGCGCGCCTCCACGGCGCGCTGCAATGAACTGGAGGAATCACATGGTCATTCATAAAGATACAGTGAATGAGTTGATGGTCTGGATTGACCGTAATATCCATCTCCCACTGGTCATTTCTGCCGTTGCCACCAAGGCAGGCTATTCAAAATGGCACCTGCAACGACTCTTTAAAAGAGAAACGCAACAAACGCTGGGAGAATATATTCGTAAAAGGAGAGTCATTCTGGCCGCATCCGAACTCGCGTCCTCTCATGGTTCGATTCTTGAGATTGCACTTAAATATGGTTTTGATAGCCAGCAATCGTTTACCCGGTCTTTTACGAAATATTTTCAGGAGCCACCGGCAAAGTGGAGGCGTGAACATTACTCACCAGAACTTTCTTAAATAATAACGACGTTGAATATCCAATACACAATGGGTATCGGGATGCGCTGAGTGCACTGTTTATATGCAACGAATGCGCAACCATCGGGCGTAGTGAACAATCATCGGGCGGAACTCAGCGCAGAGATTAACAGGTTAAGCAGTTGCTCGTTTATCGACTCCGGGCGCACCAGCAGAATAATTTTGCGATCGTAACCGCCGCCGACCGAGGTCTGCACCAGGTGCTGCGAAATCGCAGCAAGGCCTGGCCAGCGCGGCAGCAGGCTCACTCCCATCTTTTCTTTTACCAGCAGGGAAATCGCTTCGATTCCATCCAGCTCCAGCAACAGGCGGGGATGCAGGTCGTGGTCATTCAGGTACTGCTGCGCCAGCCGCCCACCCCAGGAGTTGGGGTCATAACTGATATAAGGCAGCGTGCTGAGGGCGTGAGCAACATCCTGCTCCAGCGGTGCGCTGGACAGCAGAATCAGCTCCTCGTGATGCAGCGGTTGCCAGCGGTAGCGTTTCGGGATTTCAAACGGCGGCTGGACCATAATCGCCGCGTCGATCGCTTCGCGTGCCAGAGCATCGTACAGCGTAGTGGACGTGCCGGGAATGATTTGCGGCCTGACATCCGGTGCCTGCCGATGCAGCATCAGCAAGGCGCCGGGCAAAATCCCGGTCAGCGCCGTTGAGATGGCACCAATCTTCAGCGTCCCGCTCAGTGCATTGGCATGTACATCGCTACTCAGTAGCTCCACTTCACGCACGATGCGCCTGGCGCGGGTCAGCATCGCCATCGCGGCATCGGTGGGTCTGGCGGTATGCCCTACCCGGTTCAGCAAAGGTGTGTCCAGTTCCCGCTCCAGTACCTGAATACGCTGACTCACCGCTGCGGCGGTAATTCCCTGGCGACGCGCCGCTTCGGCGATGGAGCCGCATTCAATGGCGGCAATCAGGCTGGCAAGGTACTTACTATCCAAAGCTATTCCTTACGATTGAATGCATAAAAACATGCTAACGCTTTTGTACGTGATTTGAGATTCTGCCTCAATCTTTAAATGGAGACAGAACATGAAATCTGCATTTCACCTTGCCTATCACGTCACCGATCTCGATGAAAGCCGCCGTTTTTACGGTGAGTTACTGGGTTGCACCGAGGGGCGCAGCACTGACACCTGGGTCGACTTCGACTTTTTTGGTCACCAAATTTCCCTGCATCTCGGCGAACCCTTCGCGGTGACCAACACCGGTAAGGTGGGCGATCACATGGTGCCGATGCCCCATCTGGGGCTGGTGCTGGAGATGACGGAATGGGAACCGCTGGCCGCCCGACTGCAACAGGCTGGCATTGCATTCATCCTGCCACCGCAAAAACGCTTCGTCGGCGAACCGGGTGAGCAGGCGATCATGTTTATGCAGGATCCATCAGGCAACCCAATTGAAATCAAAGGATTTTCTGACTGGGACCGTGTGTTTGCTAAATAATCGGGTGGGACTCAGCACGCCTGCCGTGGCACACGCATCATCCTGAATTACATTGGCATTGTTATTGCATTTCTTTGGTATGCCAAAGAAATTGCGCCGCCGCGCGCAGATATGATCACATTACGTAAGGGTTAAAGATGTCTCAGCAGAATATCGACAGCCGACTGGCGAAACGCGTCTCGCGCATTGGGCTGTCAATGACGGTCAAAATCGCGCAGCGCGCCCGCGAGTTGCAGGCGCAGGGTAAGAAAATTATCAATATGGGTGCCGGTGAGCTGGATTTTGATACACCGGAATACATCAAGCTGGGGGCGATCAAGGGCATCCTTGAGGGGCAGACCCGTTATACCAACGTCGGGGGCACCACCGCACTCACTCAGGCGATTCAGCAAAAATTCCAGCGCGAAAACCAGCTCTCCTATGGGCTGAGCGAAATCATTGCGGGTACCGGTGCCAAACAACTGTTGTTCAACGCCTTGCAGGCGACCGTCGATGAGAACGACGAAGTGATCATCCCGGCCCCTTACTGGGTGTCCTATCCGGATATGGTCAGGCTGGCTGACGGCACGCCGGTTACTGTCACCACTACGGTTGATAGCGGGTACAAAATTACCCCGGACCAGCTCCGCGCAGCCCTGACAGCGCAAACCAAATGGCTGCTGATTAACTCGCCGGGTAATCCGACCGGGGCGATTTACTCGCGTGAGGAATTGCAGGCACTGGCTGACGTACTGAAGGACTATCCGCGCGTGCTGGTGCTCTCTGACGATATTTATGAACCGCTCACCTACGATGTGCCGTTTATTTCCTTTGCCACGGCGGCACCGGAGCTGAAAGATCGCACCCTGACGCTAAACGGCGTCTCTAAAGGCTACGCGATGACCGGCTGGCGTCTGGGATACGCGGCGGGTCCGGAATGGTTGATCAAAGCCATGGAGAAGATCCAGGCGCAAAGCACCTCGAACCCGAGTTCCATCAGCCAGGCCGCCGCCGCCACTGCGTTAATGGGCGATTCCTCGTTTCTGACCGGCTGGCGTGAGATCCTGGTCAAACGCCGCGACGAGGCATGTGAGATTCTGGCTGCCTCTTCCCTGCTGCATTTGCAAAAACCGCAGGGCGCATTTTATCTGTTTGTCGATTGTCAGCAGGCACTGGGGAAAACCCTGGCCGATGGCAGTGTGCTGGCGGATGACCTCGACATTGCCCGTTTCCTGATCGAGCACGCCAGCGTGGCAGTGGTGCCGGGTAGCGCCTTTGGCATGCCGGGTCACTTCAGGCTGGCCTTCAGCATCGCCAGTGAAGATGTCACTGCGGCCTGTAAGGCGATCGTCGCCGCAATGGAGACGCTGAAATGATGCCTGCTACCCTGCCAGAGCCGGATCTGGCGCTGGCCGAAACGTTGTTTGCGCAACTGCGTGAAATGAGTTTTGACGGCAAAGGCATCACCCGCGATGCCTACGGTCCCGGCGAGCAGCGCGCTCATGATCTGGTCAGCCAGCTTGCCCGCCAGCTGGGTTTTGAAGTGATGACCGATGCGGCGGTCAACCTGTATATCATCCTGCCCGGCGCGGACCGCCATGCGCCGAAAGTGGTGGTTGGTTCGCACCTTGACTCAGTGCCAGCCGGGGGTAACTACGATGGCGCAGCTGGCGTGCTGGCCGGTCTGGCGATTCTGGCGGGCTGGAAAGCGGCGGGACTCGTTCCCCCCTGCGATCTGATGCTGATTGCGATTCGCGCTGAAGAGAGCGCATGGTTCCCTATCTCCTATCTGGGAAGCAAAACGGTGCTGGGACAACTGACCCGTGCCGATCTGGCGATCCTGCGCCGGGACAACCAAATCTCCATCGCCCAGCACATGATCAACTGTGGCGGCAATCCCGATAAGGTGGTGGATGAGCCGCCGCTGTTTGGGCCAGCACAGTTGCGAGCTTTCCTGGAAATCCATATTGAACAGGGGCCGGTGCTGGAAAGCGCGGAGATCCCGGTCGGGATCGTCAGCGGCATTTGCGGCAGCTTGCGCTACCGTTTTGCCCGGGCATACGGACAATACGCACATTCCGGTGCCTGCCCCTCGTGGTGCCGTCAGGATGCCGTTATCGCCGCCGCGGAGCTGGTGAGCGAGATGCACCGTTACTGGCATGAGCTGGAGAAAGCCGGACACGAACTTACCGTCACCTTTGGCCGCTTCTTTACCGATGCCGTCGATGCCGATATGAGTAAGGTCAGCGGGCTGGTGGATTTCTCCATTGATTTTCGTTCGCGTAACGCACAGACGCTGCAAACCATTGATGCGCATCTGCAACAGACGGCCGCAGCAATTTCGCAGCGTCACGGGGTGCGGTTTGATTTCGGGGAGCAGAGTCGCAGTACCCCAGCCCTGATGGATCCGGGGCTGGTGGTGGCGTTGCAGAATGCGGCAGATGATCTGGCTATTGCAGCACAGGTGATGCCAAGCGGTGCGGGCCACGATTGTGCGCAGTTCGTGAACTGCGGCGTACCGGGTGCGATGTTGTTTGTCCGTAACCAGAACGGCAGCCACAATCCTGATGAGGCAATGGAGTTCTCAGATTTCGCGCTTGCCGTCCGGGTGCTGAATCAAACTCTGGTCACGATGATGTTCAGGGATCAGAACTGACTCAGGCGTTTGATAATGCCCTGACGGACGTTATCGATATGCGCGGCAACCAGACTTTGTGCCAAATCTGGCTGGTTGTCGCGCAGCGCCTGAATGATTTGCAGGTGCTCGCGGTGACCCGCTTCAAAGCGTTCCGGCACTTCGCTTAAATTAAACATATGGGTCTTCAGACGCAGGGTTTTGATGTAATCGGCCATGGTCTTGTTGCCGCTGTAAAAGGCGATGGTCTCATGAATACGCGAATCCGCAGCCCAGTCCTCTTCCGTATCCGGCACTTTCTTGATCAGCAGCCCTTCGACCAGCGTCTGAATCGCGTCCAGCTCGCTCAGGGGAATTTTACCCGTCGCCAGACGTGTCGCCTCAGCCTCCAGCACGCGCCGGATATGCAGGGTTTCAATTAACTCCTGAATCGAAAACTCTTTAACCACCGGCGTTCTGCCGCCGTTGCGTGCGATAAACCCTTCATTTTCCAGCCGGTTCAGCGCGTTACGCACCGGTGTGCGGGAGATATCCAGCATCTCTGCCAGGCGTCGTTCCTGCAACACGGTGTTGACCGCAAATTCACGGCTGATGATTTTATTCAGGATGGTTTCATAGGCTTTCTGGCTTAAATTCTGCTCGCCGTCATCCGCCTCTTTTAATAACTGGTCAGCCAGCGCCATGATTGATCACCCGCATAATGTTCCCTTCCCCGCCATTGTCGTGGCCGCTCGATTACCGTTAACGGCGATGATATGAGTTTTTATCTTCACAGAGAAGCCCTGGCGCATTCCGGATGCGCTCAGGGCCGGTCGAGGATTATTGCGGCAGTGTCAGTACCGGATTCTTCGGGGCAGGATCGAGACCGACAATCGCTGTCGTCAGGCGGGCAAAGGTCCCGTCACTTTTCATATCGGCCAGCGCTTTGTTCACCGCAGCCACCAGGTTAGGTTTGCCTTTGGCGAAAGTGAAGCCTTTCTGCACCTGGCTCAGGTAGCCGGGCACCTGCACGAACGGCAGGTGGTTATGCTCGATCAGGTAGGCGTTGCCGATGGAATCGTTGATCACGCCGTCGAGATTACCATTGATCATATCCTGCACCGCGGAAGTGATGTCGCTGTAGTTTTTCAGCTGTGCACCGTGTTCTTCGGCCAGTCGGGCATAGGTGGATGACACCTGCGCGCCGATTTTCTTACCTTTAAGATCGTCCGGCGTTTTGATGCTGGTGTCTTTCGGTGCGAGGATTCGGCCGCCGGACTCAATCCATGCATCGGCAAATACCACGGATTTCTGACGTTCCGGGGTGATATCGATGGCGGCCATGCTCATATCAAACTTATTGGCCTGTAAGCCGATCAGAATCGAGTCCCACTTGGTGACCACTGGCACCAGTTTCAGGTGCAGACGTTTCGCGACTTCGGTCATCACCGCGATTTCCAGACCGGAGATTTGGCCGCCCGGACCGCGCATGCTATAGGGAGGTGCCGTGCCCTCGGTGGCGACGCGCAGTTCGCCCGGCGTCAGCAGCTCCAGCTTTTTATCCCCTTCCGCAAAGGCGGCTGTCGAACTCAGCAGTGAAGTGAGTAAAAGACCGCAAATAAAAGACTTCAATTTCATGCAAAAACTCCCATTAAGATGATGGTGTGGTAGCAAAATAAGGCAGATTAAACGTATCTCTCCTGGCGACGTTCCAGCCAGCCCGTCAGACGCGTCAGCAGGGTGGTCATCACCAGGTAAATCACAGATGCCGCGATGTAAAATTCAAAAGGACGGAAGGTGCTGGAGATAATGGTCTGCGCATATAAGGTCACGTCCATCACGGTGATCGTCGAGAGCAGCGAGGTGTTTTTCAGCGCCGAGATCGCCTCATTGGTTAGTGATGGCAGAATGATGCGGAACACCTGCGGCAGAATAATGCGACGCATCACGTCACTTTTGGACATACCTAATGCGTAAGAGGTCTCGATCTGGCTTTTCGGAATCGCGTTCAGGCCGGTGCGGATGATTTCAGCGACATAAGCGCCGCCGTTAAGCGCCAGCGCAATCACACCAGCAAAAAATGGCGAGAAGCTGAGACCAAACTGCGGCAGGCCGAAATAGATGATAAACACCTGAATCAGCGCCGGTGTGCCGCGAATAAACCAGATATAAAATTCAGCAATTTTTCTCAGTGCGACGATGTGTGATCGTTTCGCCAGTGCAGCCAGCAAGCCAAATACCCAGCTCAGGACAATGGTCAGCACGGTAATACCCAGCACGATAATCGCGGCAGTCAGAAAGCCGCTGCCATAATCCTGAAGATCCTGATAAAGCTGCATCATGCGGCGTTTCCTTTAATGGCTTTAATATCGTCGTGTAAAATGCGGCTGAGGAACTGGCGCAGGCGCGGACTTTCCGGCTCGGCCAGCACTTTTTCCGGGGGACCGTCAACCGCCATCACGCCCTGATCGAAGAACAACACGCGCGACGAGACTTCACGCGCAAAGGCGATTTCATGGGTGACCAGCAACATGGTCATGCCTTCTTCGGCCAGCATCGCAATCAGCGCCAACACCTCACCCACCAGCTCGGGATCGAGCGCGGACGTGGCCTCATCAAACAGCATCATTTTGGGTTTCATCGCCAGCGCACGCGCAATGGCGACGCGCTGCTGCTGTCCACCGGACAGGCGCGCCGGGTACTGAAATCTTTTTTCAAACATGCCCACCCGGTTCAGCAACTCTTCTGCAATTTTTACCGCTGCGCTGCGTGTCATTTTCTTCACCCGCATCGGCGCTTCAATGACGTTCTCCAGCACCGTCATGTGGGGCCACAGGTGATAGTTCTGGAACACCATGCCAATCTGCTGGCGCAGCAATTGCAGTTGCTGCTGGTCGGGCTGGGCGCGGGCGCCATCGCGAAAATCAAACGAAAAATCGCCGAAATCCATAAAGCCGCTCTGCGGCATTTCCATCACGTTCAGGCAGCGCAAAAAGGTGCTTTTGCCTGAGCCACTGGCGCCGATGATCGAAACGACCTCGCCCTGATGGACCTCAAGCGCCACGTTCTTCAACACGTGAAGATCGCCAAAACTCTTGTTCAGCTCGCGGATTTTCAGTAAAGGCTTAATGGCCTCGCTCATACGGGGACTCCTGTGCATTATTCGATACTTAACCAGAATGTTTTTTCTTGGCATTCCAAAGAAATGCAAAGAGAATGCCAATAATGTTAAACACCATCAGGGAAACTCAATGAAACAGATGTGTTGGGCACCGCACCCGATAAACTCATCAGGAATCAATTACCTGGAAGAAAATGGCCTGGCCGTTTCCACCGAAACTTCGCCAGAAGATCCACAGCAGCGTCAGCAGATCGTGGCGGCCATTTTTCGTAGCGGAAAATTCACGCGCACGATGATGGAGCAACTTCCGCACCTGAGAGTCATTGCGGTGCACGGTGTTGGAACGGACGGTATTGATCTCGACGCCGCCACCGAAAACGGCATCGTGGTACTGAATACGCCAGGCATGAATAGCCGCTCGGTGGCGGAACACGCCCTCGCCCTGCTGTTCGATCTGGCGAAACGTCTGACCGTTTGTGATCGTGCCGTCCACCAGCAGCAGTACATGGCGATAAAATACACTGGCGGTTTTCAGGAGATTTATGGCCTGACGCTGGGCATTGTCGGTTATGGCGCTATCGGGCAAATTCTGGCCCGCATGGCCGTGGCGCTGGGCATGAAGGTCATGGTTCATACCAGCCAGCCAGCGGACGTGATTGCCCAGGCGGGATGCAGTAAGGCTGATGATTTAGCCGCCCTGCTGCGTGAGAGTGATTTTGTCTCCCTGCATGCCCCTGCCACCGCTGACACTTATCACCTGATGGATCGCCAGCGGCTGGCGCTGATGAAGCGCAGTGCCTGCCTGATCAACACCAGTCGTGGTTCACTGATCGATGAAAGCGCGTTGGCCGAGGCGCTACACCAGGGCGAGCTGGCGGGTGCAGGGCTGGACGTGTTCGAACTGGAGCCTCTGGCGTCTGATTCTCCGCTGATGACCGCCCCGAACCTGATTCTCACCCCGCACACTGCCGCCTCTTCGGATAGTGCGATGCGCAATATGGCGCTGGCAGCGGCACAGGGGGTGGTGACGGTACTGAATAATCAGCCGCCGCTCTCGCTGATTAACCCGGCTGTCTGGTCAACGCGGCGTCAGTAACAGGCAGCGCTTCAGCCTTTAGCGGCCAGCACCTGCGCCATCGGGGCAAACTGGATGCCCCGTCCTTCCAGCAGGCTGCGAACGGCACGGGCCATGTTTACCGCGCCGGGCGAGTCGCCGTGTACGCAGAGCGAGTCGATCTCCACCGGAAGGGTGCTGCCGTTTACCGTGGTGATGGCGGATTGATCGATCATGCGCAGGATGCGTTCGCTAGCGAGTTGTGGATCGTGCAGCACCGCGCCGGGTAGCTGGCGCGAAAGCAGATTGCCGTTAGCAGCGTAAGCGCGATCGACATAAATTTCTCTTATGACCCGCAGCCCCTGTTGCACGGCAGCCGCCTCGGTGCACATCCCCGGCATCACCACCATAATCAGATCCTGATCCACCTGATAAATGGCCTCCGCCACCGCCTGCGCCCATTCGCTGTTTTCCGCCGCCATATTGCCGAATGCCCCATGGGTTTTGACGTGTTGCAGGGAAAAGCCCTGACTTTCCGCCAGTGCCTTCAGCGCGCCAATCTGGTAGATCACCATGTTACGGATCTGCTGTGGCGTGTAGCCGTAGATCGGTCTGCGGCCAAAACCGGCCAGATCGAGGAAGCCAGGGTGGGCACCTACCGCAACGTTTTTCTGTCGGGCATTTTGTAACGTTGAGAACATCACATCCGGGTCACCCGCATGAAATCCGCAGGCGATATTGGCGGAGGTCACGATCGAGAGCATCTCCTCATCCGCCCCCATCTTCCAGACGCCGAAGCTTTCTCCCATGTCACAGTTCAGGTCAATCAACATTCAAACTTCACTCCAGGCTACTGATTATTCATCTGTTTATTCAGGCAATAAGTATTTAATCTGACAGCGTTTATTGACAACATTTTTATGGTATGCCAAAAGTATTCCATGATGCAAATAACGAAAATGTATGTCAGGAAGCGAACGTGAATGAAGACGTCGTGCCGCTGAGCTGGGCGATTCAGACCATCGCCGATCAGGCGGTGAATATCGATTTTGGTGAAGTGATTGACGCGCGGGTGAATCAGCGCGTGACGTCGTTAGCGGCAGCCATCAGGCAACAAAACATAGCGGGCGTCACCGGTTGCATTCCGACCTACCGATCGCTGACGGTGACTTATGACTCGGTCGTTATCCGCCAGAGGGAACTGATCCAGGCTGTAGAGTTGCTGCTCAACACGGACGTGCTGCACACGCCGCCGCGCAAGTGCTGGCTGATACCGGCTTGTTACGGCGGTGACTACGGCATCGATCTGGCAAGCTCAGCGACCACCCTGGGCCTGACACCCGCCGAATTGATTGAGATCCACAGCGCCCAGCCCTATCGCATCTATATGATTGGTTTTATGCCGGGTTTCGCTTACCTGGGTGGGCTCGATCCGCGTTTACACCTCGCCCGACGGACATCACCGCGCCAGGAAGTGCCCGGCGGCAGCATCAGTATCGGCGGGGTTCAGTCGGCTATCGGTTCCGTCGCTGCGCCCAGCGGCTGGCATTTGCTGGCACGAACGCCGGTAAAAAGTTTCGATCCACAGCGTGAGCAGCCTTTTTTATTTAACGCGGGCGAGGAAGTGCGTTTTATCCCCGTCAGCGAACACGATTATCAGACGTTACTCGCCGACCGGCATTACCAGCCTGAATGGAGCCTGCTGCCATGAATTATTTCGAGGTGCTGTCACCAGGCGTCATGTCAACCTTACAGGACAGCGGGCGCGTCGGTTATGAGGATCGTGGCGTGCCGCCTTCGGGGGTGATGGATGAGTTAAGCTTTGCCCTCGCCAATGCGCTGGTGGGCAACCCCGCCAACACCGGCGTCATCGAATTCACCCTGACCGGGCCGAGGCTGAAGCTGTGCGGTGATCAACCCTGCATCTTCGCTATTACCGGCGATGCGGTAGCAACATTAAACGATATACCCTGCCCGATTTATCAGTCCCGGCAAATGCTGCCGGGAGATGTTCTGGCCATACAGCGCCTGCGCTCTGGGGCGCGCGGTTATCTTGCCGTCGCCGGGGGTTTTGCGGTGCAACCACAACTGGGCAGCGTCGCTACGCTGATCAGGGCAAAGCTGGGTGGCTTTGACGGGCGTCCGCTACAGAAAAATGACCGGTTACCGCTGGCGGTTCCGACACGGCAGGTACGTCCAGGCCTCCGTACCGACCGTATTTTTCCACAGATGGAGAAACGCCCGGTACGGGTGATCTGGGGGCCGCAGGACAGTTATTTTGATGATGCGGCGCGCGCACGTTTTCAGTCCCAGACTTATACGCTATCCCCCCAGTGCGACCGTATGGGTTATCGCCTGCATGGCGAGCCACTCAGCCACAGCCGGGGTTTCAATATTATTTCCGATGCCATTGCCCATGGCAGCATCCAGATTCCTGGCGACGGCTTGCCGATCGTAGCAATGAATGATCGGCAGACCACCGGCGGATACCCAAAAATCGCCACCGTGATTCGGGCCGACCTGGCGCGCCTGGGCCAACTGAAGCCGGGCGATGCTGTGCGCTTCGAAGCGGTGTCGGTTGAGAAAGCGGAAGAGATCTGGCGGGGTCGCCAGGCGATTTTAAACCAGAAACGAGCCGCGCTGGATCAGCAGTAATTGCCCGTCGCTGGCTCACAAGGAAACGATGATGTCTCTGATTACTAACCAGACGAAAGGCGTTTATGTTATTGCGGTCACGCCATTTTTGCCGGATGGCGCTATCGATCACAGCAGCATCGACAGCGTCACTGACTTTTACTTTGACCAGGGTGCGGATGGCCTGACGATCCTCGGCATGATGGGTGAAGCGCCTAAGCTGACGCTGGAAGAATCGGTTGCAATTACCCGCCAGACGCTGAAACGAGCAGCGGGCAAACCGGTGATTGTCGGCGTGTCTGCGCCAGGGCTGGCGGCGATCGGTGAGCTATCGCACCGGGTCATGGAGGCTGGAGCTGCCGGAGTGATGGTCGCTCCCCCTTCAGCGCTACGCACCGACGAGCAGATCCTCAACTACTACCGCAACGTCATCGAGACGCTGGGGCCAGACGTGCCCGTGGTGCTACAGGATTTCCCACTTGCTACCGGCGTACAGATGTCGTCAGAGGTGCTTATCAGGCTGTTCGCCGCGCATCCGAGCATTGTGATGTTAAAACATGAGGACTGGCCTGGCCTGCAAAAGATCAGCGCTATTCGTCAGTCGGAAGCAGACGGCAGTCGTCGTGTCTCCATCCTGTGCGGCAACGCGGGGATGTTCTTACCGGAAGAGATGGCGCGCGGTGCCGATGGTGCAATGACCGGTTTCGGCTATCCGGAAATGATGGTTGAAGTGACACGGCTGGTCAGTAACGGCCAGCGCGATTTAGCGCAGGATATTTTTGATGTGTACCTGCCGCTGATGCGCTATGAGCAACAGCCGGGTCTGGGGCTGGCAATCAGAAAACACATTCTGGCACGCCGTGGTGCCATTGCCCACGCCTCACAGCGCCGTCCCGGCAGCGTGCTCAGCAGTGCAGCGATTAGCGAGGTTGAATACCTTATCACCCGCCAGGAAGCGAAGCTGGCACAACTGCGTTAGTACAACCAGGAAAAACCTGGCGGGATGGTGCGCCAGGTCCCTCGTTTAATCCATATTGACTCATATATAAGTCATTAAGCCAGTTAATGGCTTATATATGAGTCATTTTGACGATAACTCATGCATTCCTGAAGTGGTGGCAGGGCTTTTATACAAGTCATCAAATTAATAATGGGATAGCCATTAAAGTGTATTTAAACAGCCAACACTCTTATTAAAGGAAGTTTTAATAAGAGTGTTGGCATGTGAAGAATTGTTTAGCAATCAGTCAGGCAGAACCGCGTTAGCACAACCTGTGCAGGAGGGCCTGCTTGATGGTGTAGCAGAACCAGCACGCACATCATAATGACTCACATATGAGCCATTAAGCCACTTAATGGCTCATATGTGAGTCATTATGACAATGGATTATACCTTCCTGAAGTGATAGTATGGCTACTATATAAGTCATCAAATACGTTAATGGCCTTTAAAAGGAGGTCAATATGCCTCGTTCTGCTCCCAGGGCTTACTCTCGTTATACCCAGGAAGCCCTGTATTTACTGGCTGCCATGATTCGCCTTGAGCGTAAAACTCAGAAGATGACTGAAACTGAACTGGCGGAACGTGCGGGTATATCCCGGAGCATGTTGCAGCGTATTGAAAAAGCAGACCCAAAATGTGAACTCGGGATGGTTTTTGAGGTAGCAGCATTGCTGGGAATACGGTTATTTGATGCTGATTCGAATAAATTAGTGAGCACCCGTAAACAGGCCGAAGACAAATTAAGTCTTCTGCCACAACGCATACGTAAACAAACGAAGGAAACGTTTGATGATTTCTGAACAATCTCCACAACAGGCATTTGTATGGATTTGGCTGCCTGGAGAAACATCACCTGTAGTCTCTGGTCGCCTGAGTAACGATAATGCGGGAAATCTGGTTTTTAACTACGGCAGAAGCTATCTCGAACGTATCAGGGATCAGCCCGCCGCCATTCCAATTTATCTTCCTGAGCTTCCTTTACAATCTGGCGTCCTTCCCTTATTACCAGGACTTACCATGCCATCCGCTATCCGTGACAGTGCACCGGATGCATGGGGGCGACGGGTTATTATTAATCGTAAATTGGGTGTCAGGGGAGCAGATACCGACACAGCTTTACTTGATGAACTAACCTACCTGCTTGAATCAGGTTCTGACCGAATCGGTGCCCTGGATTTCCAACGATCGGCAACGGATTATGAGCCACGCTCCGCTAAAAAATGTTGAGATGGAAGAATTACTTCGATCGGCTGAGCGTGTTGAGCGAGGTATTCCCCTTACTCCAGAACTGGATCAGGCATTATTTCATGGTAGTTCTATCGGTGGCGCACGCCCAAAAGCGTTGATCGAAGAACAAGGTAAAAAATACATTGCCAAGTTCTCAGCCAGCAACGATCTCTATAGTGTGGTTAAAGCTGAATTTATCGCTATGAGATTAGGCTCCCTTTGTGGTCTGGATTGCGCGCCAGTTCTCATGACGCACGCCGGTGGTAAAGATATTCTGCTGATAGAACGGTTTGACCGAATTAAAACCAAAGCAGGCTGGACACGAAGGTCGATGGTGTCTGCCTTAACCCTCTTCGGCCTGGATGACATGATGGCAAGGTATGCCAGCTATGAGGAGTTCGCTCAACTCATTCGCCAGCGCTTCGAACGTCCGAAGGAGACGCTTAGGGAGCTATTTGCACGTATCTGCTTCAATATTCTTTGCGGGAATACTGATGACCATGCCCGAAACCATGCAGCCTTCTGGAATGGTGAAAGGTTGTCACTCACTCCAGCATATGACATCTGTCCACAAGGTCGTGCCGGAAATGAAGCCACACAAGCAATGCTTATTAATGGTAATAACCGACTCAGTCAGCGCAGTGTATGTCTGGAAACCGCTCATAACTTTCTGCTGTCACAAGAAGAAGCTTTGGAAATTTTCGATGCGCAGGTTGAGATCATAACGTCTCGCTGGAATGACGTTTGTGATGAAGCTGAATTATCAGAAGTGGATCGCAGGCTTTTCTGGAAACGTCAGTTTTTAAATCCTTTCGTCTTTGAATAATTTGCTCTGGATGGGCAGCACCTATTAATTTAACCCTCAACCTCACCCCAACCGTGCCAGAAGAACCCTATACCACGCAATACACTGCACGCGGTCAGCCCGGCTTTCGGACTCAGCAGGGGGCGATTTTTGCCGAGGTGCATCACATTATCCCACTGAGTGAAGGTGGCGCGGATGAGGCGTCTAACCTGATCGTGTTGTGCCCAAATGATCATCGTAAAGCACACTACGGTCAGAACATGAAACAATTACGCACTGAGTTTACCGGGATTCGCCGTCACTCGCCCCCCTGATCAACAGGGGGACGGGACGTGCTGTCTGTCGTTAAATATCCAACTCCCCTGCCATACTCTGATACTGTTCAAACCGCTGCTTTGCATCAAGTTCCGTCTGTTGCAGCAACTGATCCGCGGTTTCCGGGGCAGTACGGACTAACGAGGCATACCGCACCTCGCCCATCAGAAAGTCACGGAAACTTTCTTCGGGTTCTTCTGAGTCGAGGATAAACGGATTTTTGCCACGCTGGACCAGTTGCGGGTTGTAGCGCCACAGGTGCCAGTAACCCGCCTCGACCGCGCGTTTCGCCTCGCGTTGGCTGCACCCCATCCCTGCTTTTAACCCGTGATTGATGCAGGCGGCGTAAGCAATCACCAGCGACGGACCCGGCCAGGCCTCCGCCTCGGCGATAGCGCGCAAGGTCTGCGCTTTATCCGCGCCCATCGCAATCTGCGCCACATAAACATTGCCGTAGCTGACCGCCATCATGCCGAGATCTTTTTTACGGGTGCGTTTCCCTTCGGCGGCAAATTTTGCGATGGCGGCGGCGGGAGTGGATTTCGAAGACTGCCCGCCGGTGTTGGAGTACACCTCGGTATCGTAGACCAGCACATTAACGTCCTCGCCCGATGCCAGCACATGATCCAGGCCGCCAAAGCCAATATCGTAAGCCCAGCCATCGCCACCAAAAATCCACTGGGAACGTTTGGCGAAATAGTCCTGATTTTGATAGAGACGATTCAGCAGCACATCATTACCCTTTTCCGCAGCCAGCAGCGCACTGAGTTTCTCTCCCCGTTCGCGTGTGCCCTCGCCCCGGTCTTTCAGTTCCAGCCACTGATGCAAGGCCTGGTGCAGTTCGCCACTCAGAGGCAGATGCAGCGCCTCGCTGGCACACTGGGCCAGTTGTTCGCGGATCGCCCGTCCTCCCAGCATCATACCCAGACCAAATTCGGCGTTATCCTCAAACAGTGAATTAGCCCAGGCCGGTCCCTGCCCTTTATGGTTGGTGGTCCAGGGGATGGAGGGGGCGCTGGCTCCCCAGATGGAAGAACAGCCGGTAGCATTGGCGATCATCATCCGGTCGCCAAACAGCTGCGTCACCAGCCGGGCATAAGGCGTTTCGCCGCAACCGGCGCAGGCACCGGAGAACTCCAGCAGCGGGGTTTCAAACTGGCTGCCTTTTACCGAGGTTTTGCCGAAGGGATTGGTTTTTGGCGACAGCCCCATCGCATAATCCCAGACCGTGCTCATATGACGCTGCGTTTCCAGCGGCTGCATACTGAGTGCCTTGCCTTTAGCCGGACAGATATCAACGCAGTTACCACAGCCGGAACAATCCAGCGGAGAGATCGCCAGGTGATACTCATAATCCGTCGCCCCCTGGGCTGGCTTGCTTAACAGCTCCGGCACCGCAAAATAACGTTCTTCGCTGGTCAGCAACGCCGGACGCACGGCGGCATGGGGGCAGATAAACGCGCATTGATTACATTGGGTGCAGCCGTCAGGATTCCACACCGGCACCTCCAGCGCGATCCCGCGTTTTTCCCAGGCCGAGGTGCCGGTGGGAAACGTACCGTCCTCCATCCCGGCGAAGGCACTTACCGGCAGTTTATCGCCACACTGGCGATTCATCGGAGCAAGGATGTCACTGATAAAATCAGGCATCATCAGCGTGGCAGCGGGCGTATCCACCTGCCCGGCCCAGCGCTCCGGCACCATCACCTCCTGAATCGCCTCCATCCCCAAATCAATGGCGGCATTATTCATATCGATAACGTTTTGCCCTTTGCTGCCATAGGATTTTTCCACCGCCTGCTTTAAATAGGCCGCTGCGGTTGCGGGTTCAATGATGCCGGTGAGTTTAAAAAAGGCTGCCTGCATCAGCATATTAAAACGTCCGCCCAGTCCCAGCCGCCGCGCAATCTCCACCGCGTTCAGGGTGTAAAAACGAATGCTATTACGGGCGATATAACGTTTGATATTCGCGGGCAATTTCTCTTCCAGTTCCTCACCAAACCAGGTGCAGTTGAGCAGGAAGGTCCCGCCTGGATTTAACCCCTCCAGCAAGTCGTATTTATCGACATAGGATTGCTGCGAGCAGGAAATAAAATCAGCCCGGTGGATCAGATACGGGGCATTGATGGGACGCTGACCAAAACGCAGGTGGGAAACGGTAATCCCGCCAGATTTTTTCGAGTCATAGGCGAAATAGGCCTGGGCATACATCGGGGTTTTATCACCGATGATTTTAATCGCACTTTTGTTGGCACCCACCGTGCCATCCGAACCCAATCCCCAGAATTTACAGGCGGTAATCCCCTCGGTGGAAACCGGCACCTCATTGACCGGTACCGGCAGCGAGGTATGGGTGACGTCATCAAAAATCCCCACGGTAAAACCATCCTGCGGCGTCGGTTTTTTCAGGTTCTCAAATACAGAAAGGATATGGTCTGGCAGCACATCCTTGCCGCCGAGGGCATAGCGTCCGCCAACTATCAACGGCGCATGTTCACGCTGATAAAACGCATTTTTCACATCCAGGCATAGCGGTTCGGCCTGCGCGCCGGGTTCTTTGGTGCGATCCAGTACGGCGACGCGTTTTACGCTGGCAGGAATGCGAGCCAAAAAGTGCGTTAAAGAAAAGGGCCGGAACAGATGGACCATCAGCACCCCCACCTTTTCGCCGCTGTCGAGCAGCGCATCGACCACATCCTGGATGGTGTCGCATACCGACCCCATGGCGATAATGATGTGTTCGGCATCATCGGCACCATAGTAATCAAACAGATGATATTCACGTCCGGTGATGGCGGCGATCTCCGCCATGTAATTTTCCACGATGTCCGGCAGCGCCGCATAGAAGCCGTTGGCGGCTTCGCGTTCCTGAAAGTAAATATCCGGGTTCTGCGCCGTGCCGCGAATTACCGGGTGATCCGGGTTGAGGGCATTGCGGCGGAAACGGTCCAGCGCCTCACTATCCAGCAGCGGCGCCAGTTCATCGTAATCCAGCACCTCGATTTTCTGGATTTCATGTGAGGTGCGAAAGCCGTCAAAGAAGTTGATAAACGGCACCCGCCCCTTAATGGCGGCCAGATGCGCCACCGCCGACAGATCCATCACCTGCTGCACATTGCTTTCGGCCAGCATCGCGCAGCCGGTCTGGCGTACCGCCATCACGTCCTGATGATCACCAAAGATATTCAGCGAATTGGTCGCCAGCGCCCTGGCACTGACATGAAACACCCCAGGCAACAGTTCCCCGGCGATTTTGTAGAGATTCGGGATCATCAGCAGCAGTCCCTGCGATGCGGTGTAGGTGGTGGTTAACGCCCCCGCCTGGAGTGCACCGTGTACCGCCCCGGCGGCACCCGCTTCCGACTGCATCTCCATCACCCGCACCGGTTGACCAAACAGGTTCTTCTTCCCGGCAGCGGCCCACTCATCAACATTTTCCGCCATCGGCGTGGAGGGGGTGATGGGGTAAATCGCCGCCACATCGGTAAAGGCATAGGAGATCCAGGCCGCCGCCGCGTTGCCATCCATCGTTCTCATTGTTCCGGACATGTCTGTTTCCTCAAAAACCGTCGTGACCTTGCCCGAAGCACAGCCTGTGCCAGTTTGCCTGTTCTGAATAAAAACAATGAGATGGAAGAACACCCTGCCGTATGGCGCAGGATGCATTGCGCGGAACAGCACAGCCAACCCGACAACCTGTTGAACAGCTGACAAAGTCACCGGCACGCCGGAATTGTCCTGTTTGCAACAATTGGTCTGCCGATTGTTTCCTGTTTGTTTTGCTGTTCCGCTGACGGAAAAGCACAAACCATTATGTATCAATACCTTATACAGACTGGCATGGCTGGTATGTTCCCTGCACTGTTCCCTGAGCAAACACATCAAACCAACAGGAGACATACGATGACCATGCGTCAATGTGCCATCTACGGCAAAGGTGGTATCGGCAAATCCACCACGACACAAAACCTGGTCGCCGCGCTGGCGGAGATGGGTAAGAAAGTAATGATTGTGGGCTGTGACCCGAAAGCGGACTCCACCCGTTTGATTCTGCATGCCAAAGCGCAGAACACCATTATGGAAATGGCGGCGGAAGTGGGTTCTGTGGAAGACCTGGAGCTGGAGGATGTGCTGCAAATCGGTTATGGCGACGTGCGCTGCGCCGAATCCGGCGGCCCGGAGCCAGGCGTAGGTTGTGCGGGGCGTGGCGTGATTACCGCCATCAACTTCCTCGAAGAAGAAGGAGCCTACGTACCCGATCTCGATTTTGTTTTCTATGACGTGCTGGGTGACGTGGTGTGCGGTGGCTTTGCCATGCCCATCCGTGAAAACAAAGCTCAGGAGATCTACATCGTCTGCTCCGGGGAAATGATGGCGATGTACGCCGCCAACAACATCTCCAAAGGGATCGTGAAATATGCCAAATCCGGCAAAGTGCGTCTCGGCGGATTGATTTGTAACTCACGCCAGACCGACCGGGAAGATGAACTGATCATCGCGCTGGCGGAAAAACTCGGCACCCAGATGATCCACTTCGTTCCGCGCGACAATATCGTCCAGCGCGCCGAAATCCGCCGCATGACGGTGATCGAGTACGACCCCACCTGCAACCAGGCCAATGAATATCGCACCCTGGCAAGCAAAATCGTCAACAACACCATGATGGTGGTGCCGACGCCCTGCACCATGGATGAGCTGGAAGAACTGCTGATGGAGTTCGGCATTATGGATGCGGAAGACACCAGCATCATTGGTAAAACCGCCGCAGAAGAAAACGCAAGCTGATGCCCCAGGCCTAACAGGAGTCGTCCATGAGTAACGAAACAGCGGAGCGTAATCTGGCGATCATCCAGGAAGTGCTGGAGATCTACCCGGAGAAGACGCGCAAAGAACGCCGCAAACACATGATGGTGACCGACCCGGAAATGGAGAGCGTCGGTAAATGCATCATCTCCAACCGCAAATCGCAGCCAGGTGTGATGACGGTGCGCGGTTGCGCCTATGCAGGATCGAAAGGGGTGGTATTTGGGCCGATCAAAGATATGGCCCACATCTCGCACGGCCCAGTCGGTTGCGGCCAGTATTCACGCGCGGGGCGTCGTAACTACTTCACCGGGGTCAGCGGTGTCGATAGTTTTGTCACCCTCAACTTCACCTCGGATTTTCAGGAGCGCGACATCGTGTTTGGCGGTGACAAAAAGCTCACCAAACTGATTGAAGAGATGGAGGAACTGTTCCCGCTCACCAAAGGGATCAGCATTCAGTCGGAATGTCCGGTCGGGTTGATTGGCGACGATATTTCTGCCGTCGCCAAAGCCAGTGAGAAGGCGATTAACAAGCCGGTGGTGCCGGTGCGCTGTGAAGGTTTTCGCGGCGTGTCGCAATCCCTCGGCCACCACATCGCCAACGACGTGATCCGCGACTGGATCCTCGATAACCGCGAAGGCCAACCCTTTGCCACCACGCCTTACGATGTGGCGATTATCGGTGACTACAACATCGGTGGCGATGCCTGGGCTTCGCGTATTCTGCTGGAAGAGATGGGGCTGCGGGTGGTGGCGCAGTGGTCAGGCGATGGCACCCTGGTTGAAATGGAAAACACCCCGTTCGTAAAACTCAACCTGGTGCACTGCTATCGTTCGATGAACTACATCTCGCGTCATATGGAAGAGAAGCACGGTATCCCGTGGATGGAATACAACTTCTTCGGGCCGACCAAAGTGGCGGAGTCGCTGCGCAAAATTGCCGACCAGTTTGACGATACCATTCGGGCCAATGCCGAAGCGGTGATTGCCCGATATCAGGCGCAGAACGATGCCATCATCGCGAAGTATCGCCCACGCCTGGAGGGCCGCAAAGTGCTGCTGTACATGGGCGGGCTGCGTCCACGTCATCTGATCGGGGCCTATGAAGATCTCGGCATGGAGATTATCGCCGCAGGTTACGAGTTCGGTCATAACGACGATTACGATCGTACCCTGCCGGACCTGAAGGAAGGCACTCTGCTGTTCGATGATGCCAGCAGTTATGAGCTGGAAGCCTTTGTGAAAGCGCTGAAGCCAGACCTGATCGGCTCCGGCATCAAGGAAAAATACATTTTCCAGAAGATGGGCGTCCCGTTCCGCCAGATGCACTCCTGGGACTACTCCGGCCCCTATCACGGCTATGACGGCTTCGCCATCTTCGCCCGGGATATGGATATGACCCTGAACAATCCCGCCTGGGGCCAGCTAACCGCGCCCTGGCTGAAGTCCGCCTGACATCTCTTTTGCAATCCCGTCAGTTCACCGATTTGTGGCGCGGGAGGAGAATACCATGAGCCAGACTGTTGATAAGATTCATAATTGTCATCCTTTATTTGAACAGGATGAATACCAGACGCTGTTCAGCAGCAAACGATCGCAGGAAGAAGCCTGGGATCAGGCACGCGTGCAGGAAGTCTTTCAATGGACCACCACTGCCGAATATGAAGCGCTGAATTTTAAACGCGAAGCGCTAACCATTGACCCGGCCAAAGCCTGCCAGCCGCTGGGAGCAGTGCTCTGCTCGCTGGGATTTGCCAACACCCTGCCCTATGTCCACGGTTCGCAGGGATGCGTGGCGTATTTCCGCACCTACTTTAACCGTCATTTCAAAGAGCCGGTGGCCTGCGTCTCTGACTCAATGACCGAGGACGCGGCGGTGTTTGGCGGCAACAACAATATGAATACCGGGCTACAAAATGCCAGCACCCTGTACCAACCGGAAATCATCGCAGTGTCCACCACCTGCATGGCTGAAGTGATTGGCGATGATTTACAGGCGTTTATCGCCAACGCCAAAAAAGACGGTTTTGTCGATGCCAGCCTGCCGGTGCCCTTTGCCCACACGCCCAGTTTTATCGGCAGCCATGTCACCGGCTGGGACAATATGTTTGAAGGTTTTGCCAAAACCTTCACCGCAGAACACCAGGGCCAGCCGGGCAAACTCCCGCGACTGAATCTGGTGACCGGATTTGAAACCTATCTGGGGAATTTCCGCGTACTGAAACGCATGCTGGCGCAAATGGAGGTGCCTGCCAGCCTGCTTTCCGACCCTTCGGACGTGCTGGATACCCCGGCTGACGGCCATTACCGCATGTACGCTGGTGGCACCACGCAGCAGGAAATGCGCGATGCCCCTGATGCCATCGACACCCTGCTACTACAGCCGTGGCAGCTGGTGAAAAGCAAAAAAGTGGTACAGGAGTTGTGGCACCAGCCTGCTACCGAGGTACCGATCCCGCTGGGGCTGGCAGGCACGGACGAGTTACTGATGACCATCAGCCAGCTGACCGGCAAAGCCATCCCCGATGTGCTGGCGCTGGAGCGTGGTCGTCTGGTGGATATGATGCTGGATTCCCACTCGTGGCTGCACGGGAAAAAATTCGGCCTGTATGGCGATCCGGATTTTGTCATGGGACTGACGCGCTTCCTGCTGGAACTGGGTTGCGAACCCACCGTTATCCTGAGCCATAACGGCAATAAACGCTGGCAAAAGGCCATGAAGAAGATGCTGGAGGCGTCACCTTACGGGCAGGAGAGCGAAGTCTTTATCAACTGTGACCTGTGGCATTTCCGTTCCCTGATGTTCACCCGCCAGCCGGACTTTATGATCGGTAACTCTTACGCCAAATTCATCCAGCGTGACACCCTGGCAAAAGGCGAACAGTTTGAAGTGCCGCTGATTCGCCTCGGCTTCCCGCTGTTTGATCGCCACCACCTGCATCGCCAGACCACCTGGGGTTACGAAGGGGCGATGAGCATGCTGACCACGCTGGTGAATGCAGTGCTGGAAAAAGTGGACAGAGACACCATCAAACTCGGCAAAACCGATTACGGCTTTGACCTTATCCGTTAACCAACACCTGCCCCGCCAGACGCGGGGCTACAGGGGGACAGTATGCCGATGGTTATCTTTCGTCGACGTGGGGCGGATTTGTATTGTTATATCGCCAAACAGGATCTGGAAGCCAAAGTGATCGCAGTCGAGCACGACACCCCGGAGCGCTGGGGAGGTGCCGTGTCTCTGGAAGGGGGACGCCGCTACTTCGTCAGCGAGCAACCGGGACGCCCGGATTTTCCCGTCAGCCTGCGCGCCAGTCGCGATGCACAGAATTAAGGGGGAGTGAGATGTCTGACCACGATATTCTTTTCTGGCGCATGCTGGCGCTGTTTCAGAGCCTGCCGGAACTCCAGCCCGCGCAAATCATGGCCTGGCTGACCCGCGATCAGGATGACGCGCTGACCCCGGCTCGGCTGGCGGCTTTTACGCAAAGCCAGCTGGAAGCCTTCTTTCCTGGCGATGAGGTGCTGATGTCGCCGGGACGCTGGTCACGGGTAAAAGCCTGTCTGCGCGGTGAGCTACCGCAGCATCTGCGGGTGGTAACCTTTGCCCAGCGTCAGCCGCAGTTACTGGCGGCTTTTGCTTCGCAGGATGGGTTGATGATCAATGGTCACTTTGGACAGGGTCGGTTGTTCTTTGTCTACGCCTTCGATGATGACGGTTACTGGCTGCACAGCTTACGGCGTTTTCCTTCTGCGCCACAGCAGGAAGAAGCGAACGAAGTGCGGGCGCAGTTGCTGCGCGACTGTCAGTTATTATTTTGCGAAGCGATTGGTGGCCCTGCCGCCGCCCGGCTGATTCGCCACAATATCCATCCCATCAAAGTACCACCAGGACTGACCATCACCTCCCAGTGTGACAACATCAAAAAGCTGTTTGTCGGGCAGCTGCCACCGTGGCTGGCAAAACGCCTCGACCGCGCCAATCCGCTGGAATCACGCGTTTTCTGATCCGTTCTGACCCCATCGGACAAGTCTTGTCTTGTGGGGTCCCTTCCTGCGTTGTCTGTTTTGTCGCAAAGCCGACAACATTTTCTCCTTATAAATCAAAGATTATTTTCTGGTCCGGGATTTGCAACGGTTCAGCTAACCCAATCAGTCAATGAGGTAACTATGAAAGGGAATGAAATCCTGGCCCTGCTGGATGAGCCTGCCTGCGAGCATAACCATAAACAAAAATCCGGCTGTAGTGCCCCCAAACCCGGCGCGACGGCCGGTGGTTGCGCTTTCGATGGGGCACAAATCACCCTGCTGCCGATTGCCGATGTGGCGCATCTGGTACACGGCCCGATCGGTTGCACAGGCAGTTCCTGGGATAATCGGGGCAGTTTCAGCTCGGGTGCGGTGATTAACCGGCTGGGGTTCACCACCGATTTAAATGAACAGGATGTGATTATGGGCAACGGCGAGCGCCGCCTGTTTCATGCGGTTCGCCATATCGTCAATCGTTACCATCCGGCGGCGGTGTTTATCTACAACACCTGCGTACCGGCGATGGAAGGCGACGATATTGAAGCGGTGTGCCGCGCCGCAGCCACCGCCACCGGCGTGCCGGTCATCGCGATCGATGTGGCTGGATTTTATGGCAGCAAGAATCTCGGCAACCGGCTGGCGGGAGAAATGATGGTGAAACAGGTGATAGGCGGACGTGAGCCTGCACCCTGGCCTGTGGATACCCCTTTCCCGCCTGAACACCGCCACGATATCGGCCTGATTGGTGAATACAATATCGCCGGGGAGTTCTGGCATATCCAGCCGCTGCTGGATGAGTTGGGTATTCGCGTGCTCGGCACCCTGTCCGGCGACGGGCGTTTTGCCGAGATCCAGACCTTGCACCGTGCCCAGGTCAATATGCTGGTGTGCTCCCGTGCGCTGATCAACGTGGCGCGCGCCCTCGAACAACGTTACGGCACACCGTGGTTTGAAGGCAGTTTTTATGGCGTGCGTGCCACCTCAGAGTCCCTGCGCCAGCTGGCCGCGCTGACCGGTGATCACGACCTGATGCAGCGCACCGAAGCCCTGATTGCGCGCGAAGAACGGGTCGCTGACGAAGCACTCGCTCCCTACCGGGAACGGCTGCGCGGACGCAAGGCGCTGCTGTATACCGGCGGCGTGAAATCCTGGTCGGTGGTGTCGGCCTTGCAGGATCTCGGCATGACGGTGGTCGCCACCGGTACGCGCAAATCCACTGAGGAGGACAAGCAACGCATTCGGGAACTGATGGGCGAGGATGCCCTGATGCTGGATGAAGGCAACGCCCGCACCCTGCTTGATGTGGTCTATCGCTATCAGGCCGACATGATGATCGCCGGTGGACGCAATATGTATACCGCTTACAAGGCCCGGCTGCCGTTTCTCGATATCAATCAGGAGCGTGAGCATGCTTACGCGGGTTATCACGGGATTGTCACGCTGGCACAGCAGTTATGTCAGACGCTGGAAAGCCCGATATGGTCACAAACGCACGCCCGCGCACCCTGGCACTAAAGGAAGGAGCAGGTTATGGCTGAAATCATTCGTTCTAAAAAACCGCTGGCCGTCAGCCCGGTGAAAAGCGGACAACCGCTGGGGGCCATCCTTGCCAGCATGGGTTTTGAGCACTGCATCCCGCTGGTTCATGGCGCGCAGGGCTGTAGCGCCTTCGCTAAGGTGTTTTTTATCCAGCATTTTCACGATCCGATCCCACTGCAATCCACCGCAATGGACCCGATGTCCACCATCATGGGGTCCGACGACAATATCATTACCGCGCTCAACACCCTGTGTCAGCGCAATAACCCGAAAGCCATTGTGCTGCTGAGTACCGGGTTGTCTGAGGCTCAGGGCAGCGATATCACACGCGTGGTGCGTCAGTTTCGCGAGGCGTCACCACGTTATAAAAACGTGGCGTTGTTAACCGTTAACACGCCTGACTTTTATGGCTCGCTGGAAAATGGCTTCAGCGCGGTGCTGGAAAGCATGATCGAGCAATGGATACCGGAAAAACCGCTGCCCGCCGGGCGTAACCGCCGCGTCAATTTGTTGCTCAGCCATCTGCTCACCCCAGGCGATATCGAGTTGCTGCGCAGCTATGTGGAAGCCTTCGGTTTACAGCCGGTGATAGTGCCGGACCTGTCGTTATCGCTTGATGGACATCTGGCGAGCGGTGATTTCTCGCCGGTCACCCAGGGCGGCACGCCGCTGGCCCAGATCGAGCAGATGGGTCAGAGTTTATGCACCCTGGCTATCGGGGTGTCGCTGGGACATGCCTCCACCCTGCTGGCCCAGCGCAGCCGTGGTGAGGTGATCGCCTTGCCGCACCTGATGACGCTGGAAACCTGTGACCGGTTTATCCATCAGCTGAAAGTCATCTCCGGTCGCAACGTGCCTGGCTGGATTGAACGTCAGCGCGGGCAGCTACAGGATGCGATGATCGATTGTCATATGTGGTTGCAGGGGGTGCCGGTAGCGATGGCGGCGGAAGGGGATTTGCTGGCCGCCTGGTGTGATTTTGCCGCCAGCCAGGGCATGGTGCCTGGCCCGCTGATTGCCCCGGTGAGCCAGCGCGGACTCAGTCGCTTGCCGGTCGGAAAAGTGGTGATCGGCGATCTGGAAGATATGCAGGACCTGCTGCACGACAACCCGGCGGCACTGCTGGTAGCCAATTCCCACGCGGCGCATCTGGCGCAACAGATGAACATTCCCCTGATTCGCGCCGGTTTCCCGATCTATGACCGGCTGGGAGAATTTCGCCGCGTACGTCAGGGCTATATGGGCATGCGCGATACCCTGTTTGAGCTGGCGAATGTGATGAGTCAGCACCATCACACCCTCCCCGCCTGGCGATCTCCCTTGCGTCAGCAATTCAGCCAGGGGGATCAGCATGCAACATGTTAACCGGCAGTTCAGCACCATCTGCGCGGAAGAGTGGCCAATGAAAGTGGCATTTGCCAGTTCGGATTGCCGCCACGTCGATCAACACTTTGGTGCCACTCCGCGGCTGGTGGTATACGGGGTGAAACAGGATGACGCCATGCTGCTGCGGGTGGCCGACTTTTCCGTATTCAATGGGCATCAGGAGGAGAAAATAAGTTACCGCATCAACGCGCTGGAGGACTGCGTCACCCTGTATTGCGTGGCGATTGGTGAGAGGGTGTTCAGCCAGTTATTAAAGACTGGCGTACGTGCGGTGCGGGTACCGGCCAATACGTCGGTCAGCGCGCTGTTGCAGGAGATCCAACATTACTGGTACGACAAAGAACAACGTAAACAGCAGCGTCAGCGCAATCCGGATCGCTTCACTCAGCTACTGCAAGAACACGAATGGCAGGATAAAGACGATCGCTAGTCGTTTCTCTGACACAACTGTGACAAACCTCACACGCAACCGCGACACAGGGCGCGGTTTTTTATTACCACAACCCACTATCCATTTGAATATTAACACTTTCCACTTCTGGTACTGCTTTTGCTTGGTTCTGTTATCCCGCTGTTGATTGCTGCGGGGAGATGCGCCAAGGCGCTTTCCGTCTGAGTACTGGGAGCTGAGAGCATGTGGAATTATTCCGAGAAGGTGAAAGACCATTTTTTTAATCCCCGTAATGCCCGTGTGGTCGATGACGCTAACGCGGTGGGTGACGTGGGATCGCTGAGCTGCGGCGACGCCCTGCGGCTGATGCTGCGGGTTGATCCGGAAAATGAAACCATCCTTGAGGCCGGATTTCAGACCTTTGGCTGTGGCAGCGCCATCGCCTCGTCTTCCGCCCTGACCGAGCTGATTATCGGGCGCACCCTGTCCGAAGCGGAACAGGTCACCAATCAGCAAATCGCCGATTATCTCGACGGACTGCCGCCGCAGAAAATGCATTGTTCGGTGATGGGCCAGGAAGCGCTGCATGCCGCCATCGCTAACTATCGCGGCCTGAGTCTCGACGATGACCATGAGGAAGGCGCGCTGATCTGTAAATGTTTCGGCGTCGATGAGGGACACATCCGCCGCGCGGTACTCACCAACGGCCTGACCACGCTGGAAGAGGTGATCAACTACACCAAAGCGGGCGGCGGCTGTACCTCCTGCCATGAAAAGATTGAGCTGGCCCTGGCCAACATACTGGCTAACGCCCCGCAGGTCGCCGCCCCGGTCAGCACTGCAAAAGATCCCCACTGGCAGGAGGTGATGGAAACCATCACCGAATTGCGCCCGTTTATCCAGGCCGACGGTGGCGATATGTCACTGGTTGATGTCGCCAATCACACCGTCACCGTCAGCCTGGCGGGCAGTTGCAGCGGCTGCATGATGACCGATATGACGCTGGCCTGGTTGCAGCAAAAGCTGATGGAACGTACCGGTTGTTATATGGAAGTGGTGGCGGCTTAGACCGTCGTGACTCACAGGAGGAACATGCCAATGAAACAGGTTTATCTGGATAACAACGCCACCACCCGTATTGACCCGATGGTACTTGAGGCGATGATGCCTTTCCTCACCGAGTACTACGGAAATCCATCCTCGATCCACGATTTTGGTACACCATCGCGCGCGGCATTAGAACGCGCACATCAGCAGGTGGCGGCACTGCTTGGTGCGGAGCACGGCAGTGAAATTATTTTCACCTCCTGCGCCACCGAAGCCACCTCCACCGCGCTGCATAGCGCTATCGAAGCGCAGCCGGACCGACGGGAGATTATCACCACTGCCGTGGAACACCCTGCCACCCTTGAAGTGTGTGAGCATCTTGAGCGCCAGGGATACGTTATTCACCGGCTGGCGGTAGACAGTGATGGTGCGCTGGATATGGCACAGTATCGCCAGGCGCTGAGTGACCGGGTGGCGCTGGTGAGCGTGATGTGGGCCAACAACGAAACCGGTGTGATGTTTCCGGTGGAGGAAATGGCCGGGCTGGCCCATGAATACGGCGCGTTATTTCACTGCGATGCGGTTCAGGTTACCGGAAAGATCCCGCTGTCCATCGGGCAGAGCAGCATCGATATGCTCTCCTGTTCAGCCCACAAGTTGCATGGCCCGAAAGGGGTGGGTTGCCTTTATCTGCGGCGCGGCACCCGCTTTCGCCCGCTATTGCGCGGCGGGCATCAGGAGCGCGGTCGGCGTGCGGGCACGGAAAATATCGCCGGTATTGTCGGGATGGGGATGGCCTGTGAACTGGCGCAGGTGCATTTACCCGGTATGAGCAGCATTGCCCAGCTGCGCGACACATTACAGGAAGGCGTGCTGGCACAGATTCCCTCGGTGAAGGTGATGGGTGGCAATCAGCCACGCGTTCCCGGCACCGTTAATATCGCGTTTGAGTTTATCGAAGGGGAAGCCATTTTGTTGCTGCTGAATCAGGCCGGGATTGCCGCCTCCAGCGGCAGCGCCTGCACATCGGGATCGCTGGAACCCTCCCATGTGATGCGGGCGATGGACATCCCCTATACGGCGGCGCACGGCAGCATCCGTTTTTCCCTGTCGCGTTATACGCGGGAAAAAGAGATCGAGTACGTCATCCAGACGCTGCCATCGATTATTGCCCGTCTGCGCCTGCTGTCACCTTACTGGCAGGATGGTAAGCCAGTTCAGCAACAGGCTTCATTTATGCCGATCTACGGCTAAGAAGGAACCGATGATGTCCAGGGTGTTGATTAACGATACTACGCTGCGGGACGGGGAGCAGAGTCCCGGCGTCGCGTTTCGCGCCAGTGAAAAAATCGCTATTGCTCAGGCGCTGTTTGACGCGGGCGTCACGGCGCTGGAGGTCGGCACGCCTGCCATGGGTGAGGAGGAACGCACCCGCATTCAGCTGGTGCGCCGTCACCTGCCGGATGCCACCTTAATGACCTGGTGCCGGATGAACCGTGAGGAAATCCGCCAGAGTGCCGATCTCGGGATGAACTGGGTCGATATCTCCCTGCCAACGTCAGAGAAGCTGCGCCAGTACAAATTGCGTGAGCCTCTGCCGGTGCTGCTGCCGAGGCTGGCTGAATTGATTCGCTTCGCCCGCTTACTTGGTATGCAGGTGTGTGTCGGTTGTGAAGATGCCTCACGATCCAGCGATGAGGATTTGCGGCTGGTGGCGCAAGCCGCGCAGGAAGCCGGTGCGCAGCGGTTACGCTTTGCCGACACGCTCGGCATACTCGATCCCTTCACCACCGCCGCGCGTATCACCACCTTGCGCAGCTTCTGGCCCGGTGAGATCGAAATGCATGCCCATGACGATCTGGGGCTGGCAACCGCCAACACACTGGCTGCGGTGCAGGCCGGTGCCACCAGCGTCAACACCACGGTGCTGGGACTGGGCGAGCGGGCAGGCAATGCTGCCCTGGAGACGGTGGCGCTGGGCCTCAGTCGTTGTCTGGACATAGACTGCGGCGTCAATTTCCGCATGCTTCCAGCGCTGTGTCAGTCGGTGGCGGTGGCTGCGCAACGCATCATTGATGTCCAGCACCCGCTGGTGGGCGACCAGGTTTTTACCCATGAATCCGGCGTCCATGTCGCCGCACTGCTGCACGATCGCGAGAGTTATCAGGCCATCGATCCCGAACTGGTGGGACGCGAGTATCGCCTGGTGCTGGGTAAGCATTCCGGGCGTCAGGCGGTGGACGGGGTGTTCAGCAAAATGGGCTACCGCCTCGACACCTTGCAGATTGACCTGATCCTGCCCGCCATCCGCCGTTTCGCCGAAAGCTGGAAACGCATCCCGCAGGATTACGAACTGATCGCCATTTATGACCAGCTTTGTGGAGAAACCGCCCAGACACTAAGGGGTTAATATGCAATGGTTTTATCAAATCCCCGGAGTCGAGGCACTCGATACGGCGGAATCCTTTTTCGAGTTCTTTGCCGTTGATTACGATGCCGCACGACTGAAACCCTGCTGCCTGCCGGTGTTACGCGATTTTCACCAGCGACTGCGCGACAACGTGCCTCTGCAAAACCATCTGGAAGTGGAGCCGCGTGGCCCCTGGCTGCTGGCGCGACGTTTGCTGACGGAAAGCTATCAGCATCATCTGCACGGGAGCCAGACATGAGAGCAAAGTTTGCGTTAGGAGACGAAGTCAGGGTGATCCGCGCGATCCGAAATGACGGCACCATGTATGGCTACGCCACCGGTGAATTGCTGGTGCGGCGCGGCAGTACTGGCTTTGTGCGGGGATGCGGTACCTTCCTGATCGACCAACTGATTTATCAGGTTCATTTCCTCGATACCGACATGATTGTCGGTTGCCGGGAGCCGGAAATTATCAGCGCAGCGGCAGCCTGGCATGCCGGTCATTTTCAGTTTGGTGACAGCGTCACCTCACGCCATATCCTCACTTCTGACGGCAAGGTGGTGGTCCGGGCAGGTGAACGCGGACGCATTGAGCGTACCGACCAGGGAGAAAATGGTGAAATTTACACGGTAATGTTTGGTGAACGCTGGTTTCAGGTGCCCGCCAGCGCCATCAGGCTGCTGGGGGAATAACACGCGTGGCTGAACTTTGGGAACGTTTTTCCCGGCAACAGCTTAGTCAGTCGCGCTGGCAGTGCCAGCCGGAGTCGGTCCCCGCCGATCAACAGGCGGAGTTTAACCGGCTGTGGCAGCGCCAGCGACAGCTGGAATACGCCGTGGTCAGGGAAACGGGTGATGATTTCATCCCGGAAAAGGTTATCGATAGCGTGACAATGTCACTTAATGCTGCCCTGTCACAGCAGCTTTTTAGTGATGATGAGCGGGCTTCCATCATCCGCCACCACGCCCGCATGGAAATGCAGCTGGAGCGCGTAGCCGCACAGGCCCCCGCGCCGGATGATTTCCAGGTGCTGGCCTGGTATCAGGATCATCAGGAAAAATTTATGCGCCCGGAACAGCGCCTGAGCTGGCATCTGTTGCTGACCACGGAGAATGATGGTGCGGCGATCCAGCGCCAGATCCAGCAATTCCACCAGCAGATAAGCGCATCTCGTCAGGCCTTCAGCACCCTTGCGCAACGCTATTCCCATTGCCCGAGTGCACTGGAGGGGGGACGGATGGGCTGGATCAGCCGGGGCTTGCTCTTCCCCGAGCTGGACCGCGTGCTGTTTCAGATGAAGCCCAACGGCGTGAGCCCGCCGATAGAAACTGCTCTGGGCTGGCATTTGCTGTGGTGTGAACTGATTCGCCCTCCTGCGCCGATGGAACGGGAAGCGGCTTTGGCGCAGGTTCGGTCTCTGCTGCACCAGCAGAACCAGCAACGCTGGCAGCGGCAATGGCTGAAGCAGATACTGATATGAATTTATGATGAAACGCAGCGCGGAATAATTTTTTCGAAACCAGACGCTTAAACAGAGCCGAATAGGGGAGACGATGACCCGCTCTGGCCGTCAGGACGGGTCAAACAGACGAAAAAGGCCGCCTTGCGGCGACCTTTTCCGGCACTTCCCTGTACGACCATCCGTTATTTGTACAGTTCTGCGGTCATGTGAACACGGTTATTGGTGTTCGCTTCGGTAATTTTGTACTGCGCACCCTGCTGTGCTGCCTGAGCGGCGATTTTCGCTTCCGCACCGTCCAGAGTTGAGGAGGTGACGGAGATGCTCTGAGCAAAGCTGCCAAATGACATCAGTGAAAGAGCAGCGACAGCGGCGATGGACATTGCTTTGATAGTTTTCATGGTCTTAATCCTTAATTTGTTTGGGTGGAAGGCTGTGTGCCTTCGATGGAAGTAATAATAACCATAGTTATTGTTTCATGATTGATAATTAGTGCGATCATTGTGATCTGGCTAATCATTACTTCCCGCGTAGTTCAATTATTTGGACAGTTCAGCTGACAGGTAAGCACCGTTATCGACGCGTGCACCGGTGATTTTGTAAGAGGCACCGGCCTGTTTAGCCTGAGCAGCGATTTTGGCTTCTGCACCATCCAGGGTTGAAGCGGAAGCGGTGATGCTCTGTGCGAAGCTGCCGAAAGAAACCAGTGACAGGGCCGCAACTGCAACGAAAGTTTTGATAGATTTCATGGTCATTTCCTCAGAGATAATTTTTAGTGGGTGGGGTGTTGTGCCCCGATGTGAGAGAGAATAGACCTGCGGAGCGGCGAGTAAAAGCTGAGGGATTTGCTGAAATAATTCAAAAAAATTGAATGATAAATGCGCAATACATTGCGCCGCAACAACGGTGGGCAAAAACCAATCAGCAACGCTGGCAGCGGCAATGGCTGCAGCAGATGCTGATATGAATTTTTGATGAAACCACCGCAGGAAGCCGCGCCAGTCATAATAAAAGCCACTGGCAGCCCCCGTCCGGGCGTTTACAGAATATGCTGCGCACGGCGCAGTTCAGCAATCATTTGTTCCGCTGCCGGTGATTGCGGATAGGCGGCGTGCGTGACCGCATAGTGGGTCACGGTCCATGTCGGTGAATCCGGCACCTTCACCAGAGGGATACACGCCTGCATCAGTTGCGCATAATGATGCGGCAGAATCCCCACCACATCTCCGGCGGCAATCAACATCGCCACCGCTTCGATACCGACCGCTTCGGGGCCCCGGCTCAGGTGCAGCCGGGCCAGCGCGTCCTCAACGAAGGGTTGCTGCGCCCGGTACACCAGCGGCAGCTGTCGGGCACGCAGTTCATGACCCGCCAGGGTGTACAGGCCATGCGACTCGGCAAATAACTCGGCGTAATGCAGCGAAGGTGTTTTCTGATAATCCATCACCCCTTTAATGGCAATATCCAGCCTTCTGTCGAGCAGGGCCTGAATCAGTTGCGATGCCGTCATCACGCTAAGTGACAGCTGCACCTGTGGTGCCCGCTGGCGCAGCGCGCGCAAGGCCTGTTGCAGATGTGAGGCACTGTGGCTGATCACATTATCGGTGATCCCCATCACCAGCGGCCCTGAAATCACGCCCCGGCTGGCATCCATCGCCGGGAAGATGCGATCCAGTGCACCGAGCGCTTCACGCGCATAAAGCAATGCCGACTCACCCGCCGCCGTCAGTTCGAAACCTTTTGGTCCGCGTGTACAGAGCGCGGTGCCGAGCGTTTCTTCAATCGATTTAATCTGACGACTGATGGTCGCTTTGGTCATATTGAGAGATTTTTCAGCAGCAGAAAATCCGCCAGATTGCGCCACAACGCAGAATATCCTCAGGGCGCGTAAATCTTTTTCGTTCAGTGTCCGGGGTTTCATGGTTGCTGTTTCCGTAACCGTGATTGCAAATAAGATCAGTTTTCCTGGTGAAGACGCCTCCCTACACTCGCCTCAGTTCGTATTTCGCCAATACCAGGAAATCATTATGTCTTTACCGTTAACAGTGCCACCGCAAACTAATCATAAATCACTGCTGTTTTCCGAATTAGCCCTCGATCTCGATAATTTGCAAGCACATTTTGCCGTACTGGGCATGCCTTATGGCGCTGCCTACACCCCGCAGGACTACAACAACGACCAGGTACGTGCACCCACCGCCATTCGTCAGGCGTCTGACCGGGTGATCCGCGGTCCTGAGCGCTATGACTTTGATATTGATGGCCCGCTGTTACAGGGACGGGATGATGTCCGCTTTGTCGATTGTGGTGACGTGCCTGCTGACCTTAACGATCCGCGTGGTCATTTCGTCCGTGCAGAACAGGCGGTACGCAAAATTCTCGCGGCGGGAGCCATCCCCATCGTTTTAGGCGGTGACCACGGTATTACCAACCCGATTCTGCGTGCCTTTGACGACCAGGGGCCAATCACCATCGTCCATCTTGATGCGCATCTTGACTGGCGTGATGAGGTCAATGGCGTGCGTGATGGTTTATCCAGCCCGATGCGTCGTGCGTCGGAGCTGCCGTTTGTAAAAGACATCATTCAGATTGGCATGCGTGCCTCAGGCAGCGCACGTCAGGAAGAAGCCGATTACGCCCGTGAATGGGGGGCCAAAATCATTACCGCGTATGAGTTGCACGATCGCGGCATGGACGCGGTGCTGGAGCAAATCCCGGACGGTGGCCGTTATTACCTGACCATCGACGCGGACGGTTTTGATCCTGCGGTGATGCCCGCGGTGGCAGGCCCTTCACCGGGCGGCGTCACCTTTGTTCAGGCACGGAAACTGATCCACGGATTAGTGAAAAAAGGACGTGTGGTCGGCATGGACATCGTGGAAATTCAACCCGCAAAAGACGTGCACCAGCTTTCCTGCATGACCGCAGGCCGTCTGGTGCTCAATTTAATTGGCGCGGCGATTCGCGCCGGCTACTGCGACAGCAACGTTTAATCTTTTGGAGGACGTATGACTCTTCGTTCACTTCTGCTCAGTGCGCTCTTGTTTTCCTCGTTATCTCAGGCCGCCGAACCCATCCGCGTGGCGATTGACCCGACCTTCCCGCCGATGGAGTTTATCCAGAACAACCAGCGGACCGGCTTCGATGTGGACTTAGCGGCTGCGCTGTCAAAGCAGATGGGACGTCCGCTGGTGTATACCGACATGGATTTTAAGGCGATGGTGCCGTCTGTACTGGCCGGTCGTCAGGATATTGTGTTGTCCGCCATTTACATCACTGACGATCGCAAGAAAGTGGTGGATTTCACCGACCCTTATTTCGCTGCAGGCCTGGTGGTGATGGTGAAAAAAGGCGATACGCGGATCAAAACCCCTCAGGATCTGGCGGGTAAGCGTGTCGCGGTGCAGGTCGGAACCAAATCGGTCAAAGTGATGGCTGATGAATTCCCGACCGCAAAGACGATAGAAGTGGAAAAGAACGAAGAGATGTTTAACGCGCTGGAAGCGGGCCGCGCTGATGCGGTGGTGACCGGCAAACCGGCGGCGCTGTTGTACAGCAAAACCCGTGGCACCACGCAGATTCTGGCGGAGCCGGTAACCCATGAAGAGTACGGTATCGCCGTCAGCAAACGTGAACCGGAGTTGCGTCAGCAGCTGAATGATGCGCTGAAAGCCATCAAAGCCAACGGCACTTATGACGCGTTGCAGAAAAAATGGTTTGGTAACGCAGCGCAATAAGCCGGGGTGAGCATGGTCGAATTTGATTTTACGCCCGCGTTTGCCGCCTGGCGCGATCTGCTCTCAGGAGCCGGGGTGACGATTGAAGTCACCCTGTGCGCCCTGCTGATCAGTTGTTGTCTGGGAACCTTAATCGGTCTGGGGAGGCTTGCTCCCCAGCGTAAGCTGGTGTGGTGGTTCTGCAACAGCTACGTGGTTTTCGTGCGTGGTACCCCGCTGCTGGTGCAGCTGTTTATCCTCTACTTTGGTCTGCCCTATTTCAATATTGTCATTCCCGCCTTTGTCTGCGGCATTATCGGTCTCGGATGTTATTCCGCCGCCTACGTTTCAGAGCTGGTGCGGGGTGCGATTCTGTCCATCGACCGCGGACAAACCGAAGCGGCGCGTTCAATGGGCATGTCCGGTGCGCAGGCGATGCGGCTGATTATCCTGCCGCAGGCGCTGGTGCGCATGGTGCCGCCGCTGGCGAATGAGTTTATTGCGCTAACCAAAAACTCGGCGCTGGTGTCTTTGGTTACCATCCACGATCTGATGCATGAGGGGCAAACAGTGATCAGCGTGTCCTATCGTTCACTGGAGGTGTATATCGTGATCGCCTTTATCTACCTGCTGATGACCAGCAGCACCATGCTGTTATTGCGTCTGGCGGAGAAAAAGCTGCGGGCGGGAGGGATGGTGCAATGAATCCAGCCATCATTGAGGCGGTTAACGTCGAAAAATATTTTGACCAGCACCATGTCCTGAAGGGCATCAGCCTGTCAGTGGCGCGCGGTGAGGTGGTGGTGATTATTGGTCCGAGCGGTTCGGGCAAAAGCACGTTTTTACGTTGCTGCAATGGTCTGGAGGTGGCGCAGCAGGGCAGCATCCGGCTGTGCGGCCAGCACCTGTTGCAGAATGGGAAAATGTTAGCCGAGCCGGATCTCAATCTCCTGCGTCGTCAGGCAGGTATGGTTTTCCAGTCATTCAACCTGTTCCCTCATCTGTCGATTCTCGACAATGTGGCGATCGGGCCACACAAAATACTGAAGCAGGGCCGGGCGTTTGCGCAGCAGCTGGCGATGCAACTGCTGGAAAAAGTAGGCCTGGCGCACAAAGCCCAGGCGATGCATGCCAGCCTGTCCGGCGGACAAAAACAGCGTGTTGCCATTGCCCGCGCTCTGGCATTGCAGCCAGAAGTGATGCTGTTTGATGAGCCGACGTCCGCGCTGGATCCCGAGTTGACCACCGAAGTGTTGCAGGTAATGAAACAGCTGGCCCAGGACGGCATGACGATGATCATTGTCACGCACGAGATGAATTTTGCCCGCGAGGTGGCCGATCGCCTGGTGGTGATGGAAGACGGGATGATTGTGGAACAGGGGACGACACAGCAGCTGTTCTCTGCCCCACAACACCCCCGCACCCGCGCGTTGTTGCAACATGTGCGGGTGGCCGCAGGAGAAAACCATGAGTATTAATCTGCGCGGCAGCGAACGCCTGAACCGCGCATTTACCGGCATTCCCACCTTCCTGCGCGCCAATTACTGCCCCAGCCTGAGCGAACTGGATGCCGATGTAGCGGTCTTTGGCGTGCCGTTTGATGAAGGTTCACCCTGGCAGCCCGGCAGCCGATTTGCGCCACGCAGTATCCGCGAACATTCGATGCGTTTTGCACCAACCGGTTTTTTCGATATTGCGCGTCAGCAGCACTTTCTCACCGATGTGATAACCCAGGGTCGCCTGGTGGATGTGGGGGATGTGGATGTGCTGCCGACTAACGTGATCGGCACTCATGACAATATCAGCGCCATGACGCAATTGATTCGCCAGCGTCAGGCGATACCGCTGGCCATCGGTGGTGACCATTCCGTGTCATGGCCGCTGATTCGTGGCATCCAGGAACCCTTGCATGTCGTCCAGTTCGATGCACATCTGGATTTTGCCCCGGTCACTAACGGTGTGCATTACAGCAATGGTCAGCCCTTTCGCCACATTATGGCGTTGAGCCAGGTGCAAAGTCTGACTCAGGTGGGAATTCGCAGCCTGAGGGTGCGTCCCTCTGAATTCAGTGACGCCACGGCGCAGGGCAGCACCATTATCAGCCAGCAACAGTTTCGCCAGCGTTCGCCGCTGGAACTGTTTGAACATCTTCCCGCAGGTGAAAAATGTTATATCAGCATTGATATTGATGTGCTGGATATGGCGCTGGTGCCCGGTTGTGCGTCCGCCGAGCCAAATGGCATGCGCTATGACGAACTGATGGCGGCATTGCTGGCGCTGATCGGGCGAATGGAGGTGGTGGGGATAGATCTGGTTGAGGTTAACCCGCAGCTGGATGTGGCGACCGGGGTGACATCTTATCTTGCCGCACATGTGCTGGTGGAGTTGCTGGGGCATCTGTTGCTGCCCCGATGTGAGAGAGAATAACCTGCGGACCGGAGTGTAAAAGCTGAGGGATTTGCTGAAAAAATTCAAAAAAAATTGATTGAGTTTTGCACGGTTAACCAGGTGCGAATGAACTCGCCCCCTACAGTTGTTGGGGCGGCATTGATGCCGACCTGGTTTTCGTTTTCGCGCGACGGATTACACCATCACTGGTCTGATGGTATCCAGCCAGGCATCAAGCCGTTCCTCGGTAAGGTCATATTGATTGTCCTGATCCAGCACCAGGCCAACAAACGCCCCCTCTTCCAGCGACGCCGAAGTGGTGAATTCATATCCCTGATTGGGCCACTGGCCGATCAACTGTGCGCCACAGTTTTTCAGAGTGTCATACAGCGGACGCATGCCGCTGACAAAGTTATCCGGGTAGCCAACCTGGTCGCCAAGTCCGAACAGAGCCACGGTTTTACCGCTCAGGCTTGTTCCCTCAAGCTGTGCCATAAACTCTCCCCATGATGCCTCCTCACAACCGGCATTCATTCCCGGCAATTGCCCATCGCCCAGCGTGGGGGTACCCAGTACCAGCACCGGGTAGGAAAGAAAGGTCTCCAGCGAGATACGATTGATATTGACCGGGGCATCCGCCACATCCCCCAGTTTCCTGTGGATCAGCTTCGCAATCTTGCGGGTTTTCCCCGTGTCTGTGCCAAAAAAAATACCGACGTTCGCCATAACGCGCTCCTGTGGAGTGAAAGTATCAGTCCGTTTGTTATTGCGAATGCTGTGCCAGTTATCTGGCATGCCGACGTTGCACTGTAGTGAGCCGCTGCGCACCAGCGTGATGCTTTTTTCGCCTGTCTGCGGTGAGCAACGGGCGCGTGACTGGCGCATTCTGCGCGGAATAAGCGGTGAAAAGCGGTGAAATCCCGATCTGGATCAAGGTTAAGGCGGGTAGTCCACACCTAAGGCTTACAGTTTGCATGGTTATTTCGAACCGTCACCGCCTGCGATCCCTGTCGGCAGGTGGGACAAATTGTCATAACTGCGACACAACCGAACCTGAAATCCGGAGAGTGCGATGACTGAGCACATGATGATGGATGCCGCTGAACCGCAAGCCATTGCACGAGGGCTTTCTCAGCAACATCCCGGTTTGTTCCTGACCATGGTCGAACAGGCACCGATTGCCATCTCGCTGACGGATGCCGAGGCACGCATTATTTATGCTAACCCGGCGTTCTGCCGTCAGACCGGTTATGCGCTGGATGAATTGCTGCAACAAAATCCCCGCCTGCTGGCCAGCAAACAAACCCCGCGCATCATCTATGACGATATGTGGCGCACCCTGCATCTGCGTCAGCCGTGGCGCGGACAATTAATTAACCGCCGTCGCGATGGTAGCCTGTTTCTGGTGGAAATCGATATCACCCCGGTGATCAATGCCTGCGGCGAGCTGGAACACTATCTGGCGATGCAGCGCGATATCAGCACCGGCTACGCGCTGGAACAACGTCTGCGCAATCAAATGACGCTGACGGAAGCCGTGCTGAATAATATCCCGGCCGCTGTGGTGGTGGTGGATGAACAGGATCAGGTGGTGATGGACAACCTGACCTACAAAACCTTATGTGCCGATTGTGGTGGCAAAGAGCTGCTGACAGAGCTGGACTTCTCCCGCCGTAAAAAAGAGTTTGCCGAGGGTGCGGTGATCCCGGTGATGCTGTGTGGCGCGGTACGCTGGCTGCGGGTGAATTGCTGGACGCTGCCGGGCGTCAGTGAGGAAGCCAGCCGTTATTTTGTGGATAACAGCCTGACGCGCACGCTGGTGGTTATCACCGATCACACCCAGCAACAACAGCAGCAGGAACAGGGACGGCTGGATCGCCTGAAACAACATATGACTAGCGGCAAATTGCTGGCGGCGATCCGCGACTCACTCGATGCGGCGCTGATCCAGCTAAATTGCCCGATCAATATGCTGGCCGCCGCGCGACGGTTGAACGGTACCGACCACAGTAACGTGGCCCTCGACTCCGCCTGGCACGAGGGAGAAGAAGCGATGGCACGACTGCAACGCTGTCGGCCTTCGCTGGATCTGGAGCACGCGGCCCTGTGGTCGCTGCATGATTTCTTTGCCGACCTGCGCGCGCTGTACCATACCCGCTATCAACAGGGAGACAGCCTGGAGGTCACCCAGGACTCGCCACACCTGGTATGTTTCGGCCAGCGCACCCAGATCCTCGCTTGTCTGAGTTTGTGGCTGGATCGCACGCTCGACCTGGCGGCCGGGCTCCCTGCATTCAGCCTGCAAACCCAGATCTATGCGCATGAAGAAGAGGGCTGGCTGGCTTTTTACTTATGCGACAACGTGCCACTCAGACATGTGCAATACACCCACGCACCGGATGCGTTAAACGCGCCAGGCAAAGGCATGGAACTGCGTTTGATCCAGACTCTGGTGGCGCATCACCATGGTGCGATTGAACTGACCTCCCCGTCCGAGGGAGGCTCTTGCCTGACCCTGCGGTTTCCCTTATTTGCTTCACTGACCGGAGGCTCCAAATGACCCAGCAATCTCCATCAGAGACCACGGTCTGGCGCTTTGACCTGTCCCAGCAATTTACCGCCATGCAGCGCATTAGCGTGGTACTCAGCCGGGCAACTGAGATAGGTCAGACGTTACAGGACGTGTTGTACGTGCTGCACAACGATGCCTTTATGCAGCACGGGATGATTTGTCTGTACGATAGCCAGCAGGAATTGCTGACGATCGAAGCGTTGCCGGAGGCCGATATATCCCAGCTTAGCGACAGCGCCAGGGTTCGTTATCGGGCCGGAGAAGGACTGGTGGGAACGGTGCTGGCGCAGGGCCAGTCGCTGGTGTTGCCGCGCCTCGCGGATGACCCGCGATTTCTCGATCGACTGGGGCTGTATGACTATAACCTGCCGTTTATTGCTGTGCCGCTGATGGGGCCGGACTCGAAACCGCTGGGAGTGCTGGCAGCACAACCGATGGCGCGCACCGACACGCGTCTGCCCTCCTGTACCCGTTTTCTGGAAACGGTCGCCAATCTGGTGGCGCAGACGGTACGCCTGATGACGCCACCCGCCACGCCAGCGCCCCGCCATACGCCGGTTCAACCGGTGCGGGGGCGGAGTTGTGTACCTGCCCACAATTTTGGCTTCGACAATATGGTGGGCAAAAGCCCGGCGATGCGGCAAACGCTGGAGATTATTCGCCAGGTTTCCCGCTGGGATACCACGGTGCTGGTACGTGGCGAAAGTGGGACAGGTAAGGAGCTGATTGCCAATGCGATTCATCATAATTCCCCCCGCTCCGCCTCACCGTTCGTGAAGTTTAACTGCGCAGCATTGCCCGATACCCTGCTGGAGAGCGAACTTTTCGGCCATGAGAAAGGGGCCTTTACCGGCGCGGTACGCCAGCGCAAAGGTCGATTTGAACTGGCCGATGGCGGCACGCTGTTCCTTGATGAAATCGGCGAAAGCAGCGCCTCTTTTCAGGCCAAACTGCTGCGGATATTGCAGGAAGGGGAAATGGAACGCGTCGGTGGCGATGAAACCCTGCAGGTCAATGTGCGCATCATTGCCGCGACCAACCGCAATCTTGAGGAAGAAGTGCGCGTCGGTAACTTTCGCGAAGACCTGTATTACCGCCTGAATGTGATGCCGATTGCCCTGCCGCCGTTGCGGGAACGTCAGGACGATATCGCCGAACTGGCGCATTTTCTGGTGCGCAAAATCGGGCAAAACCAGAACCGCACGCTGCGCATCAGCGAGGGAGCTATCCGCCTGCTGATGAGCTACAACTGGCCGGGCAATGTGCGCGAGCTGGAAAACTGCCTCGAACGTTCGGCGGTGATGTCGGATAGCGGGTTAATCGATCGTGATGTCATCCTGTTTAATCACCGGGAAGCCGCCCCGAAACCGCTGATGGTCAGCGCGCCACGCGAAGACAGCTGGCTCGATCAGAACCTTGATGAACGGCAGCGGTTAATCGCCGCACTGGAAAAAGCCGGATGGGTACAGGCGAAGGCGGCACGCTTGCTGGGAATGACACCTCGCCAGGTGGCGTATCGTATCCAGACCATGGACATCACCATGCCGCGTATCTGACACAAAATTGTGACGATCAACACATTGTCAGCTACAGGTGGGAATGACGACAAGAAATTCAGAATAAATATCCAGTCATTTCAATCAATTATCATCGGTACATAAATTGCAGCAGGAAGATCAGACTACATTATCAAGGTAACGCCATGACTTCCTGCTCCTCTTCTGCCTGCCAGGCCCCGACCAGTGAGACGCTGACCGAACGGGTCGCGGGTAAAGTTGCATCGCATCCCTGCTATTCGCGTAGCGGGCATCACCGATTTGCGCGCATGCATCTGCCCGTGGCACCCGCCTGCAATCTGCAATGTAACTACTGCAACCGCAAATTTGATTGCAGTAACGAGTCCCGCCCTGGCGTCTCCTCTACCCTGCTGACGCCGGAACAGGCTGTCGCCAGGGTGCGCCAGGTCGCTACCGCGATTCCGCAGTTGTCGGTGGTGGGCATTGCCGGTCCCGGCGACCCGCTGGCAAATATTCATCGCACCTTCAGCACCCTTGAACAGGTGCGGGAGGCGTTTCCGGACCTGAAGCTATGCTTATCCACCAATGGCCTGATGCTGCCGGATGCCGTTGATCGGCTGGTCACACTTGGTGTGGATCATGTCACCGTGACCATCAATACTCTGGACCCCGATATCGCTGCGCAAATCTACGCCTGGCTGTGGCTGGACGGCGAACGCTACCGTGGACGCGAGGCCGGGGAAATCCTGATCGCCCGTCAACTGGAGGGCGTGCGTCGTCTGGCTGCGCAGGGGGTGCTGGTGAAAATCAACTCAGTGTTGATCCCAGGGATTAATGATCAGGCACTGCCGGAGGTCAGCCAGATGCTGCAAACCAACGGTGCCTTTATCCATAACATCATGCCGCTGATTTCCCGCCCGGAGCATGGCACGGTGTTTGGTCTGCAAGGCCAGCCAGAACCTGATGCTGCGATGGTCGCTGCCGTACGGCAACGTTGCGGTGAGATCATCCCGCAGATGACGCACTGCCACCAGTGTCGCGCGGATGCGATTGGGATGCTGGGCGAAGACCGTAGCCAGCAGTTTGCGCAGCTACCGGAGCCGGAGCGTTCGCCGCAACCCTGGCTACCCATACTGTTCCAGCGCGCCAGGCTGCATGCCAGCATCGCGACGAAGGGGGAGTCTGATGAAGAAGAAGCCTGCCTGGTAGCCGTCGCAACGAAGCATGGGGATGTGATTGACAGCCATTTTGGTCATGCGGATCGTTTTTACATCTACAGCCTGTCGGCTGCCGGTGTGGTGCTGGTCAATCAACGCTTTACCCCAAAATATTGCCACGGCAGCGACAGTTGCGAGCCGGAACAGGACAGCGAGACACGCATGGCGGCAATTTTTGATCTGCTGGCGGATGTCAAAGCGGTGTTCTGTGTGCGCATGGGTTATACCCCGTGGCAAAAACTGGAGGCCCGCGGCATCCAGCCCTGTGTGGATGATGCATGGCAACCGGTGCCCGAAGCCCTCCATCGCTGGTGGCTGACCTGGCGCGCCAATGCAAAATCTATCCAGTTGCAAAATAAGGGGGTCGCATGACACCACAACAGCACTGGCTATGTCGGCTCACCTCCCTCTATTTGCAGGGTCAGGGGAGTTATCCCCTGATGATGGGACTTGGTGTGCAACAATGGGCGCGGTTACAGCGTCAGATTCCAGTCCAGCAACCTTCAATGGTTGCGGACACACTGATGCGTCATCAATTGATGAGCGAACTGATCGCGACGCGCGCGGATGAGCAGCAGCAGCTGGAGTTATGGCTGGCGGAATATCTCCATCCAGATGCGTTCCCCATGCATCGTATTATCGCCAGTGTCTCGCTGGCATTTAATCATCTGTGGGAAGATTTGGGGTTGAGTTCCAGGGCGGAATTGCGTCAGCTGATGGGCGACTGCTTTCCGCTACTGGTGGCGATGAATCATAACAATATGCGCTGGAAAAAATTCTTCTATCGCCAGCGTTGCCTGCATGCCGAAGGTGAATTGATTTGCCGCTCACCCAGCTGCGATGACTGCTGTGAACGGGGGGCGTGTTTTGAGTCGTCGTGATCACTCATTATCAAATGCAGCAAGACATTCTCCCCCTCAGATTCCGAATCCACACCAGCCTGATTTTCACAACTCACACCACTATTTTCCACATCATCACATTTTTCACAAAATCATGTGAACGGTGTTAATCGACAAATTTACTCTATTTCATAGGGTTAACGCATTTTATGTACTGCTGGATATGTGATGCAGGTCATTCATATGTGAATTAATGTGGGAGAGAATGTACTCATTCAGTGAACACGAGCATGATGTCATTGATATCGATAGTTTAGTTAAGGTGACAGCATGATCCCGAGTGAAAGGCAGGACTTTATCTACCGCTATGTCTATGAGAACCGTACCGCATCCATCAATGCGCTGGCGGATCTGATGAACGTGTCGCATATGACCATACGACGGGATATCCAGCTGCTGGAACATGAAGGCAAGGTCGTCAGCGTAAGTGGTGGCATCAAGCTGAATGACGTGCTGCGCCATGAAATGCGTTATAGCGATAAAGCGCTTATTCATCACCGCTCCAAGCAGATTATTGGCAAAGCCGCTGCGGAAATGGTCGATGATGGATTGGTTATTTACGTAGATGCCGGGACAACAACGTTCGAACTGGCTAAATACCTTGGGGAAAAATTCAATACCACCATCATCACCAATGATTTTTCCATCAGCCAGTATTTAATGAATAAGGCGCAAATAAACCTTTTCCATACTGGCGGCCTGGTCGATAAACGAAATTTTTCATCGGTTGGAATCAGTGCGGCCAACTTTATTAAGACGCTGAATGTTGATATCGCCTTCATCAGTTCAAGCTCGTGGGATGCTGAAAGAGGTATTTCAACCCCTTACGAAGAGAAAGCAATAGTTAAACAGGCAGTGATTGAAGTCTCCAGAAAGAAAATCCTCGTCGCGGATAGCAGTAAATACGGCAAGTACGGCTTATATTCCATCTGTCCGTTAAACAAGATGGATACCATTATCACCGATTCGTATCTTCCTCTGGAAGCGCAGGGAAAAATCAGAAGCCAGAATGTAGAACTGAAATTGGTTGATATCTAATTAATAAAATTTAACAGCACTGCCTGTATTTCAGAATACAGACAGCAGGGTTTTTCGTGCTGAAAAAACGTTAGCCAACAGGAAAACTATAATGCGTAACTACCCTAAGATCAGATGGTTTATGATAATCATGTGCTTTATTGCCATGGCTATCAATTATATTGACCGCGTTAACCTCTCCGTCGCCACCCCGCATATCAAACATGACCTGGGGTTAGATGATGTCAGTATGGGCTTTATTATGGGAGCATTTTTCTGGACCTATGCCCTGATGCAAATCCCTGCCGGACGTTTGCTGGACAAATTCGGTGAGCGCCTGGGACTGACCATTGCTGTCGCCTGGTGGTCTGTCTTCACCGTGCTGACGGCCTGCGGACGTGGGCTGGTCTCGATGATGGGCCTGCGGATGTTGCTCGGTATTGGCGAGGCCGGTGGTCACCCAGGTTGTGCCAAAGTCGTTTACTCATGGTTCCCGAAAAAGGATCGTGCCACCGCCAGCGGGATTTTTAATGCCGGTCCGCGAGCCGGGTCAGCACTGGCGTTACCACTGGTTGCCTGGATCATCAGTACCTGGAACTGGGAAATGTCATTCATTGTCACAGGCGTGCTGGGCATTGTCTGGGCCATCGCCTGGTACATTATTTACCGCACACCGGAACTGAAAGAAGGACTCAACGCAGTCGAGCGAGACAATCTGATTGCCGATCGTGGCCCGGCAAAAGCCAAAAGCAGTGGCAAAAAGGAATGGTTGTTCCTGTTCCGCTACCGCACCATGTGGGGCATGATGCTGTCGTTCTTTTGCCTGAATATTGCCCTCAGCTTCTTCCTGACCTGGTTTCCGTCCTACCTGATGGCCAGCCAGGGATTCTCCCTGAAACAACTGGGTACGCTGGGGATGATCCCGCCGCTGGTGGGGATTCCGGCAAGTATGTTAGGTGGCTACCTGTCTGACTGGTTGTTCCGCAAAGGTTTCAGCCTGACATTCGCCCGTAAATCCTGCCTGGTTCTGGGGCTGCTGCTCTCGTCAGTGATCAGTCTGGCGACATACACCGACAGCATCCCCCTGATCATTACGCTGCTTTCCATTTCTTACGCCAGTATCGCCTTTTCGGCCGCCGTGGTCTGGTCGCTGCCTGCCGATGTCGCACCAGGTAGCGAATACGTTGGCACCATCGGCGGTATTCAAAACTTCGCCGGTAACCTGGCAGGTATCATCAGCTCCTCATTCACCGGGATCATGCTGTCGATGAACAACGGTTCTTATGAAGTCCCGCTGGTCGCCACCGGCATTATCTGTCTGATTGGTGCACTCTCTTACATCTTCATCGTAGGGAAAATCGAACCGCTGGGTTTAGTGGCATCAGATGCGGATGAGAACGCGTCACAGCGTCCGTCGCATGGCGCAACGAAGCACGCAAATTAAATCGGGAAGGTATAAAGATGTCTCATGAAATCACCATTCGTGAAGAAATATGCCAGACAGGACGTAGCCTGTATCAGCGTGGTTTTACCGTCGGCAGTTCAGGGAATATCAGCGCCCGTCTGGATGACGGCTGGCTTATAACGCCCACCGACATTTGCCTCGGTGCGCTGGAACCCGACATGATTGCCAAAGTGAACGCTGACGGAGAATGGGTTAATGGTGGCAAACCCTCTAAGACCTTAACGCTGCATCGCACCATTTATGCCAACAACGATGCCGTACGCGGCATCGTTCATACCCATTCAACGCATCTGGTGGCGATGACGCTGGGGGAAGTATGGAGCCAGCAAGCGATTCTGCCGCCTATTACGCCGTATCAGGTGATGAAGGTGGGCAAGATTCCGCTTATCAACTATTGCCGTCCGGGTTCACCTGAGGTTGCAGTTCAGGCCGGTCAACTGGCCGCCACAGTTAAAGGGATCATGCTGGAACGTCTCGGCCCGGTGATTTGGGGACCCAGCGTCACTAAAGCGGCAGAAATCCTCGAAGAGTTGGAAGAAACAGCAAAACTCTGGCTGATGAGTCATCCGAAACCCGATGCCCTGAATGCCGCCGCCATGCAGGAGCTGTTCGATACGTTTGACTGCCGTTGGTAACGCGCAGCCCTCACATTTTAACTTTCTGGAGTTATCAATGAATCACGCTAAGACACTGAAAGTTTTTAGCACCCTGGCGGTACGCGCCCCCTTTGACCGGGGAGTTTTAGCCGGATATGAACATCAGTCCGATCTCAGCTTCGAGTGGAGCCCCACCACCATTATTGAGAAGAAACTCTCCGAGGGGCTTCATGCCGATGTGGTTATCGCGACCGATGATGCCATTGCTGGCATGGTCGACCATGGGTTAGTCAAACCGGAGAACTGTTTCAAACTGGCCACGGCTTATTTCGGCGTCGCCGTACCCGCAGGACAGACACCCCCAGACATTGCCACCAGACAAGGCTTTCTTGATGCGCTGGTCCAGGCACGCTCAGTTGCCTACTCCCTCGGTGGTGCAAGTGGCATCTATCTGCAAAAAATCATGGCCGAACAGGGCGTGCTGGAGCGGGTGGAACCGAAAGCGACGAAAATCGCCCAGGGTTTTACCGGGGAAAAATTGCTGACAGGCGAGGCGGATCTTGCTGTCCAGCAAATGAGCGAACTGATGACGGTGGAGGGCATCACCATCGTGGGTGGTTTCCCGGATGAGCTTCAGCATCTGACGCCGTTCACCATTGCAGTGATGAATGATTGCACCGATTGGGCCCGTGCACAGTCGTTTATCCATTATTTGCTCACTGAACCCTGTCGTGCGGCTTATGCCAGCAACGGCCTGATGTGTCGCTAACTATTGCCGTCCAGCATCCCTATACGAGTGGTGATTTTATGTCCGAACGCATTGTCCTGTTGCATGCCACACCTGTCGCCATGCAACCGATTCATCAAAGCTTCAAAACCCTCTGGCCCGAAGCCGAGCTGGTAAACCTGCTCGACGATGGTCTTACCCTTGACCGTGCCCGCGAAACCGATCTTTCTGCCAATCTGATCGACCGTTTTGTGCGCTTTGGTCACTATGGCTTCAGCCTGGGGGCCGCCGGGATTCTGGTGACCTGCTCCGCCTTTGGCCCGGCGATTGATAAAATGGCTGCTGAGTTGCCCATTCCGGTGCTGAAACCGAATGAAGCGATGTTCCGTGCTGCACTCCAGCAGGGAAAACACATTGGTATGCTGGCAACCTTCGCGCCCGCGGTGATCACCATGACCGAAGAGTTCAATGAGTTTGTCGCCGAGAGTGGCAGCGACGCCACGCTGAAAACGATTGTGGTCGATGATGCTATCGATCTTTTACGTCAGGGCGATGCCGACACGCACAACCGCCTGATTGCGGCGCGTGCCCATGAACTGGCAGATTGTGATGTCATCATGCTGGCGCATTTCTCCACTTCCCGTGCGATGGCGGCGGTGAAAGAAAAAGTGTCGGTCCCTGTTCTGAGTGCGCCTGACGCCGCCGTAAACCTGATGAAATCGCAAACAGGGGGGACATCATGCTGATAGGTGTGATTGCTGACGATTTTACCGGGGCGAGCGACATTGCCGTGACCTTGTCAAAAGGCATCGCGGGTGAAGGTGGCCTCAAAACGACGCTCTATCTGACCACCCCGGAACAGGCCGCTTCCCCGGATGTAGAAGCAGGCGTGATTGCGCTTAAAAGCCGTTCGGTTCCGGCAGCGGAGGCCGTTGCACTGTCACTGGCGGCCTGTCGCTGGTTACTGGATCAGGGCTGCCAGCAAATCGTGTTTAAATACTGTTCAACCTTCGATTCAACAGCTGAAGGCAACATTGGCCCGGTGGCTGAGGCGCTTGCGAGCCTGCTCGGTGAAAAAGCGGTGCCGGTCTGCCCCTCCTTCCCTGCCATGGGCCGGACGGTGTATCAGGGGCATCTGTTTGTCCAGGATCGTCTGCTGAATGAGTCTGGTATGGAGCATCACCCGCTGACGCCAATGAAGGATGCCGATATTCGCCGCGTGCTGAAACAGCAGTCCACCCGCACACCGGGATTTATTGCCTGGCAGACGGTGCATCAAGGTGCAGAAGCGTTACGTGAGGCATTGAATAAGTCGGCCGCCAATGGCGATACATTGACCGTTATTGATGCCCTGAGCGATGAAGATCTGATTACCATCGCCAAAGCCAGTGCTGACTCGCGCCTGCTTACCGGTGGATCAGGGATCGCCATGGGTTTGCCGCATAACTTTATCGTCCGGGGTCTGGCTTCCGGTTCACAAAGTGATGTGCCGCATATCGATGGTCCGGAAGCCATTCTGGTTGGCAGTTGTTCCAGTACCACCCTGCGACAGATCTCAGAACATGCCAAATCCCATCCCGTGATGATGGTTAGCGTGGATGACGTGATGACCGGGAAAGTGAACGCCGCACAGTTAGTCGATTTTATTCAAACCAATCAGGGTAAATCGCCGCTGGTGTTTACTTCAGGTGACAAGGCGGATGTCGCGCGCGCTCAGAATACGTATGGCCGCGAACAGGTTTCATCAATGCTCGATGCTTTGTTTGGCTCCACGGCGAAGAACCTCGTCGACAGCGGCATTCGCAGGCTGGTTGTGGGTGGCGGCGAAACATCGGGGGCGGTGGTCAGTGCGTTGCATCTCGGAGAACTGAAAATCGGCAATGAGATTGATACTGGCGTCCCTGCCCTGTTGTCTCCCGGCGAAAAACCGCTGGCGCTGGCGCTCAAATCGGGGAATTTCGGCTCTGCCGACTTCTTTTCCAAAGCCGTGACCACGTTGCAGGGTAAATAAGGAGGCGAAATGACCACACCACTGAAGTTCAGTGCCAACCTGAAATGGCTTTTCACCGAATTACCTATTGAGCAGCGCTATGATGCGGCGGCGGCGGCAGGTTTCAAAGCAGCGGAATTTGCCTGGCCCTATGATCGTCCCATCGCGTTGTTCCGGGATTTGCTCAACAACAGCGGTATGCAGCAGTTGCTGATCAATACGCCAACCGGAAAACCCGGCACCGTCAAGGCTTCCGGCCAGGCGTGTCACCCTGACAGTATCGATGCGTTCAGAAGTGACTTCCTGAAGTCGCTGGAGTATGCCAACGGGATGGATTGCCGGATGATTCATTTGCAGGCCGGGATTCGCCAGCAGGATGTCAGCTTTGATGCCGCGTATACCACGCTGGTTGAAAATGTGCGCTGGGCGGCTGCACAGGCCAATAATGTCACTCTTGTTCTGGAAGCGGTGAACCCGAATGACATTGCGGGTTTTATCCTCAGGACACAGGGGCAGTCATCTTCGGTTATCCGCGATGTCGGCGCAGCAAACGTGGGACTGTTATTTGATGTTTACCATGTACAACGCAGCGAAGGCGATGTCACTGCGCGTATGCGGGAGTTTTTCCCGCATATCCGGCATGTGCAGGTTGCTGACTCCCCTGGCCGCAATGAGCCGGGTACCGGGGAACTTAATTGGTCTTTTATTTTCCATGCGCTGACAGAGCTTAACTACGAGGGCTGGGTGGGTTGTGAATACCGCCCTGCGACTGAGACCGTTGCAGGTCTGAAATGGTTAAGTGATTTCGTCCGGTAAGATAGTAAAGCGGTGGTGAACATCCACCGCTCATTGCCCAGCGTTCTCCCACTTTACCGACATGCCGGTGAGAACATCCACCATCGCATCTTTGAACACCCGGACTTTTTGCGGGACCAGTCGTGACGTGGGATAAACCGCCCAAATACCCAGGGTTTCAGGCTCTGCGTCCTCCAGAACGATGGGGGTGACTATGCCCTTGTTTATCGCAGCTTCAGCATACCAGAGTGAAAAGTTGGCGATGCCTAAACCTCCACGGCATCCTTCCATCAACACTTCCACGGAATTGGCGGCAAAACGGCCGTTCACTCTCTGATTAACCTTTTTTGCTCCACTGATAAAAGACCAATGGGTTGTATCTGTTGAGGTCAGGCAATGGTGATGTGCAAGATCATCCAGCGATCGAGGCCGTCCTTGCCTGGCCAGATAATCTGGTGAGGCACACAGCACGCGCGGGTTGTCAGCCAGCCGTCGTGCAACCAGGCGGTTATCTCGTAAAGGAGCAATGCGGATCGCTATATCGATGCCATTTGCCACAATATCAATCTGTTCATCAGTTGTAAGCAGATCCACTTTAAGTTCAGGATGTTGCGTCATGAAGTGAGTCAGCATCGGGGCAACAATGATACGGCCAAAAGCGGATGAAGCCGTTATGCGTAAATGTCCGGTCAGTAAACTGCCGACTGGTTGCAATTCGGCCAGTGCATTCGTTCTACCTTCAAGCAAATATTGTGCATGCGGCAAAAAAACGCTCTCCGTCGCTGGTCAGCGCCAGCGCGCGTGTTGTTCGGTGTACTAACCTGACGCCCAATTCAGCTTCCAGATTATTCAGGCTACGCGACGCTGCCATCGAACTCAAAGCCAGGCGGCGCGCTGCTCCTGCCAGGCTACCCGTCTGTACTGCCTGAACAAACACGTCGATATCCTCAAGTTTCATTATCTCGATTCTCGTTATGCTGACCTAACAGTTTACATGACTACTGCATAAATCGTTATAGCGCCATAGTAGTTCCACCAACATGATGCTCAATGAATAATTTAATCAGGAGTGGAAATGAAGAAGTTAACGGCGATCTTAGGACTTACAGCCATGCTTGTGGCTGGTCAGGCGACTGCGGACGCACCGGCTCAGGTCAGACAACAGGTTCCGGGCTACTCTCGCGTTGCCGTAGGGGGTTATGAAGTCACCGCCCTTTTTGACGGTTACAACGATTTATCGCCAGATCTGTTACATGGCCTTTCTTCCAGAGAAGTACGGAAAATGCTCGCTCAGCAGGCCATCGGGCCGGAGAAGATGCCGACCACCTTCAACGCATTCTTGATCAATACCGGTAAACATCTGGTTATGATCGACAGCGGTGCAGGCCATTGCGTACCAGAAACTGCAGGGCAGTTGATACCCAATATGATTGCCTCTGGTTACCGCCCAGAGCAGATTGACACGATATTCCTTACGCATTTGCATCTCGACCATGTCTGTGGCTTGAGTGACGCTGCCGGTAAAGCGCTTTTTACGAATGCAACGGTGTATGTTCCGCAGGGAGAAGCTGATTTCTGGCTGAATCCAGCCAAAGAGGCGTCGGCCCCGCAGAATGCGAAGGAATATTTTGCTATCGCACAACGTGCCCTGGCACCCTATAAATCCGCAAATCACCTGCGAACCTTTACACCCCCCTCCTCACCCATTCCCGAAGTGAACACGGCTTATGCGCCTGGTCACACGCCGGGCAGCACTGTTTATAAATTTACGTCCGGTAAATACTCCATCAGTTTTATCGGTGACCTGATCCATGCAGCGGCCGTGCAGTTTGCTCACCCCGAAGTTTCCATTCGTTTCGATGTGGATTCCGCTACAGCCATTGCGTCGCGCGAACGGGAATTCAAACAACTTGCCAGAAGTGATGAATGGGTTGCTGCGGCTCATCTTCCCTTCCCTGGCATTGGCCACATCACTCAGGAAGAAAAAAGTTATCACTGGGTTCCGGCTTTATACGGTCCATATCAGCGCGCGACTGATGTCCCTTTCCTGAAATAACAACGCCTCTGAGGATATGATAATGAAAAGTTATACTGTTAATGCTAATGGAATACGCCAGTTTGTGATTGAGGAAGGGGAAGGTGCGCCAGTTATTCTGCTGCACGGTTTTCCGGAAACAAATTATGCATGGCGCTTTCAAATTCCAGTTTTATCTCAGCACTTTCGTGTCATTGCTCCCGATCTCCGCGGATACGGGGAAACGGATAAACCTGATACCGGTTATGACAAGCGAAATATGGCGCGTGATATCCGCGAGCTAATGCGGGAATTAGGTATCGATAAAGTTGCATTGGTCGGGCACGACCGTGGTGCTCGGGTTGCTACCCGCTTTGCGAAAGACTATCCGGAATTAGTTGATCGGCTGGTCGTTATGGATAATGTTCCGACACGTATCGTTGCCAGAGATCTTAATGCTGCTATCGCCAGAGCTTACTGGTTTTTCCTTTTTCACCTGGTGCCAGATCTGCCTGAAGCCTTAATTGCCGGGCGAGAGCACATATGGCTGCGCCATTTTTTCTCCGACTGGACTTTTGATCCCTCAACGATCAGCGGAGAAGCATTTGATACGTATGTCAGAGCATACCAGTCACCTGGGGCGGTTCGTGGGGCGATGGCCGATTATCGTGCGAACTCGCAGGATGTGGCGCAGGATTTAGAGGATGAAGAGGTTAAAATATCCTGTCCAGTGATGTCACTTTGGGGCGCTAATTTTCACGCAGTGGGTAAGCTTTTTGATATGAAGAAAGTGTGGGAAGAAATGGCAGATAATCTGGAAGCTCACGCAATTGAAGAGTGCGGCCATCTGCCCCAGGAAGAACAACCTGAACAGGTTAATCAGCTTCTGTTGAATTTCCTGGAGTCCTGGCGCAGGCATGGATGAGGTAATAGTGACTACGTTATGGCAGTAAAAGCAGACAGCTGGCAGGTAATTTTCCCCGCCAGCTGATGCTGTCATTTACTGAGAAACACCCGTGCGCTCGACAGTTTCCCGTTGCTGACGGTAAAAACATCCTCGCCGCGCACCAGATAGGGATTCTCCTTCGGCCCATAACCCCATGTCACTCTGGCAATACCGTGGTTCCACTCCACCGGTGCCGGGGTAAAGATAAAACCGGGATGCTGTGACTGCACTTTATTGATCGCAGCGGTCACCCGTTCAGCCCCTTCTGACAGGCCATCGTAATCAGCCACAAAAAAATCTGGCGTGTAGACGTCGGCAAATCCTTTTGCCCGTTCAACCGCGTCGGTGTTGTTCCAGATAGCAAAATGACGATCGATTAACTGTTGCAGACCTGATGGCTCAACCTGATTGGTGCCGATGTTCATAGTGGTGCTCTCCGCGAATGAGGTATGGGTTCCGGCCAGCAATGTGGCCAGCAGTAAACCGGTGGTAATCAACGTTTTCATAGCATTCTCCAGAACAGGTGCGGCTTTGCATCACCGCACCGGTGCGTATCAGTTGCCCTTTTTCACCTTGCCGACCAGTTCAATCTGCGAACCCCACGGCGTCAGGAAGTAAAACCACTGGGTGCCATCGGCGTTGGTCACCGGTTCGTTCAGCGTCTTCAGCCCCGCCTTTTTGATGGCCTGATAGCTGGACAGGACATCCGGCGTTCTCAGCGCAATATGGGTGGCGGCAGCGTCGTCTTCATGCGGATGCTGGTGATTGATCTGCTCACCGCTGTACTGGAACAGTTCAACCCCGGTACCATCCGGCATACGCATCATCACAAAGCGCTTGAGCTCGCTGGACTGGTGCCAGTTAAATGCCGCTTTCCAGGCATCGGGAATGGCTCCGGGGGTAATGTCTGATTCCAGCTGCGCCCCGAAGGTGGTCTGGAAGAACGCGATCGCTTTGCCAATATCCGGCACGTTGATGCCAGCGTGATCCACGCCTGAAATGCTCACCACCGGTGACGCAGACGCGCTGAATGCCGGAGCGGATGCACTTGCCATGCCCAGTAACAGCGTGGAAGCGAAGAGAGTTGAAGCGATGTAGTTGGTTTTCATTTATGTCTTCCTTTTTCCTGCTCAATGTTTGTTTGCCATTAACGACAGCGGTTGTTGTCGCGATGGAAAAAGCATATCGACGAATCGTTCTCTTCAAAATAGAATGGTTTGAAACTCATCATTGCAGATTTGAAATGAACAAATTTCCCGACTTCGAAGGACTGGCGATGTTTGCCAAGGTGGCAGAAGAAGGTTCATTCGCCGCTGCGGCGCGAGTGATGGGCGTATCTGTACCCACGGTGTCACGTGCCGTGGCCCGTCTTGAAGAGCGACTGGGCGGCAGGCTGTTTAACCGTACCTCCCGCCAGCTAGCGCTGACGGAGTTTGGTCAGAGCATGTCGGCGAAAGCATCGGAGATGTATCGCCAGGCAGAAGAAGTCGAGAGCGAGGCTCATGAGCTTTCCGTTCAGCCGCGCGGGCAGGTGCGCCTTGCCGTGCCGATGTCCTTTGGCCTGCGCTGGGTAGCGCCGCTGATGCCAGAACTGATGCGTCAGTTCCCGGAACTGAGTGTGGATTTGCATCTTTCCGATGCATCAGTGGATCTGATCGCCGAAGGCTTCGATGCCGCATTACGTATTGCGGCACTGCCGGATTCCTCGCTGGTGGCGCGACGTCTGTGCGCAGTGACGCAGTTCCTGGTGGCGACCCCGGCGTATCTTGCTGAGCACGGAGCCCCCACTCACCCCAGGGAACTTTCCACACGACAATGTTTCAGTTATGCCTATCGCGCGCGCAGTCAGGTATGGCGTTTCACCCACACCACGGGTTTACAGGAAGACATTGTGCCGAACGGCCCCTTGCGGGTGACAAATTCCGATGCGCTGCTCCCACCATTACTTGAAGGGCTGGGTATCTCTGAACTACCGGAATTTATTGCGACTGAGTATCTGCGCGATGGTCGTCTGGTGCGTTTGCTTGAGGAATGGACCATGACCCAGGGCGGCCTGTATTTCGTCACCCCGACCTCGCGCAGTCGCCCACTCAAGGTCAGAGTGCTCTCTGACTTCTTTGCCCGGCATCTGAGTGAACCCGACTGGCGCTGGCGCGGCTGATATCTACGCCCATCATTGCATAATTGAAATGATGGGTTTCATTCTTTGCTGTTTTGCAAATCCCCGAAGTTGATTATCGTGATTTCACACCGCCGAACCCGAGCGGACCATGACAACTTCAGGAGCAAATGCATCATGAAAACAGCCGTGCAGCTACTGCAAAATTATCTCGACAGCATCCAGAACCCCCACACCGCCGCTGCCCTTTTCGCCGCTGACGGCGTGCTGGAATTACCCTATCTCCAGACGCTGGGCCTGCCACATCGTGTGCAGGGTCCGCAGGAAATCGAAGCTTTTATTGCCGGATTGCTGAACAAGGTTCCGGATTTTAAATTCCGCAATATTCAGTTCCTGATTGATACGCCGACCCAGGCGTTCGGTGAATACAGTGTCGAAGCGGGCATTGCAGGTACTGACCGCGTCTATAAACAGACCTATGCCGGTCGTCTGGTGGCAGAAGACGGCAAAATCAAACTGTTGCGGGAATCACTGGATACGCTGGCCGCCTGGCGCGCGTTTTCCGGTGAACAGGGCTAAGTCACTCTTTAAATCATCAGGAGCATCCAATGAATCAGCAAACTACCGACACACGCATCTCATCTGCGGGCGACCATGACAAAACGCAACCGACTGCAATCATCGTCAGTGCTTACTACCGCGTACATCCGGATGACCGCCAGACATTTATCGAAGCGGTTAAGCCTGAAATGCAGGCAGCACAGCAATTGCCGGGGTGTGTCTTCTATGCCTTTTCACAGGATTTAGTGAATCCCGACGCCTTCCATTTATCAGAGGGCTGGGCCGACATTGAAGCCTATGAACGCCATGAACACTCCGCAACCTTCCTCAAGGCGCTGGCGACGGTGGTAAAAAATGTGCGTATCCTGCATCGGGAAGGCATCCGCTATGACGTGGCAAAACAGCATATTGACGATCCGCGCGGCAAAGTGTCGTCCTGAGTGATATAAGCGGCTGCCAGCCATCGCGCTGGCGGCAGGTCATTCGGGCAAATGTTGTGCAACTTTTCGATTTGCAGTAGTATTCATATTGTGAAATCGAAAAGAGGAGGGATTATTTATGACCACAACCACGCATAAACGCCATGCGCATGCAGGCTCCTCCGACAGTCTTTTTTCCGTCACCTCCGCAGACAGATTGCTCAACATCATCGGTGAAGTGGCTGACAATATTCGCGCGGGTAAAACCAGCGTCAGCGCGGAAAGCATGGCGCAAACAGACCTAGTTTTCGCCTTCAACCTGATTGCGCAATACAGTACCGAACTGGCGATCCAGAGTCAGACCAAAGAGAAAAAGCGCCTCCAGCGACGGTTGAAAAGCAAGATCATGTTCACTCAGACCCTTGCGGCTGACGGCGGTGTACTGTCGACAGCAGAGGCGGCCACGGCCCTCGGTAAAACCAAAACCACGGTGAATACCTGGAGAAAAAATGGCAGGCTGCTCGCCATCGATCTGGATGGGGAATTTTACTATCCCATTTTTCAATTTACCGATGACGAAAAAATCTCACAAGACGGTGTCCTCAAAGGCGTGAAAGAGTTGCTGGCGCACTTAGGAAAATTCAGCGACCGTATGCAATATTCTTTCTTTATGGAAGAGCGTAATACGGTACTGGACGGTTATCCATCCAACGGAAAACCATTCACCGTTGCTGAAGTGCTGAGAAGCAATCCCGACCCGATGGTGATGGAAGAGCTGCACCGTCTGGCAAGGCTTTTTGGCTCACAGGATCCGGCCTGATAACGCTTATCCTTCCTCGACGGAAATGCCCAGGTCATTGACAAGGATGTCAGCCGTTTCCCTGCCATCCAGCTCATAATCGCTCAGACAGGTTTGCTCAAGTGTGGAGGCAACCCCTTCTCCTGCAGGCTTGTGGTGCCAGAGCACCAGACACTCCTCGCCGGTGACGTTCGACGGATAATACATGCCATCAAACCCTGCTTTATGTACTCTCCGCGCAAGTTGCTGGGTGACCGCACGCGTTGACGTCGTGACATCATTCAGGGTCAGCCGGGAACCTTTAATCAGCTCCTGAATCTGCAACACCTTCATGTCTTTTTCCAGCGCGATAACCCCCATGAAATAATCATCGAGGTCTGACTCTTTAAGGCCTTTTTTGTTCTGGAACACTTCTTTTAAGGCTGTTTCAGGGGATTCAGCAAGGTACATCGCGCCCGTCGTCCCATCCACCAGGTTGTAACGGTAGTCCTTACCATCCTGATTGAAAAAGACGCTATTGCCACCATGGGATTCGCGCTGGAGGCGATAGGTTTTCGTGCCTTTGTCCACTTGCCGTTCACATTTACTGAAAAGGTCATCCGGCAACTGCGCTATTTTGGCGAGCACGGCTTTGTCATGTTCGCTCATGACGGTGGGTTCAGAGGAGGCAACAGCTTGATTTTCTTTATCGTTTGGGGGGCTTGCTGATTTAGATTTCATTATTGAATCCCCCTGCGTATCAAGGCAATGTTGCTAGTGGCTGGTGCTGGGTATCATACGTAACCCCGTTGTTGACAGGCAAATTAAAGGTAGTATCCCATCTGAATCTTTTTAAGCTATCTGGACATTATACTTTTCGCGCTGAAGTTACCTTGCCATTCGCCATCAGATCCAAGCTACCGAAATCAAAACTCATATGTTGCAGTTCAGCGGGGCCTGCCAGGGAGCAGAAGGGGCATCAGCTTGTTATAACTTGCGTCCGCTTCGTGCCAGGAGCGGACTGCATCAAAATTTGACTCAGTTTATTTTACAACTTGTTAATATGTCGTTTGTGTGATTTTATATGCTTTATATCTGAATATAAATTCATTTGGGGTTTTTTGTTATGTCTTCCGATTCACCTGTTAAAGCTCAGTTTGAAGCCTATAATGCCCACGATATTGAAGCATTCATGTCTTGCTTTTCAGAGGATTTCAAAGGTTATCGGATGCCAAGTGAGCGTCCTTCAACAGAAGGGAAAGAATCATTACGTGAGTTTTACATGAATAATCGCTTTAACAATCCGTTACTTAGAGCAGAACTTATTTCCAGAATCGTAATGGGCAACAAAGTTTTCGATCACGAATTAATATATGGTTTATCAGACCAGCCTCTGGAGAGCGTTGCTGTTTTTGAAATTAAAAACGACCTCATTTCTACAGCGTGGTTCTATTTCCCATGATTGTGAGTTTAGTGACTGGTTAAGAGTTACCGTATCCCAGTTTTCACTTTGTGTGAGAAGCGCTATCAAAGATCCGCTCTTCGCTCAAAGCTGCCAGTCAGATACTTTGAACTCTTGAAAGTATTTCAGCAGCCGTTCTGCATGCATGGACAGAATTAGCTGTCTGTACAATTCGTGACTGCATTACCATGCTGGGTTTCTCAGGCATAATTGGTGTGTGACTTTATCTATACCAGATAAAGCAACAAAGCCAGATCGTTCATAGAAAGTGAATGCCGATGAGGGTGCATTCGTATTGATAAAATCAAACCAGCGGTCAGCATCCTTAAGTATTTCACTGAGCAGACCGCTGCCTATCCGCCTATTTCTCCATCCAATGTCTACATAGAAATGTCGCAGACGTCCGGTTCCAGCTGCTTGCGCAAAAGGATCGATGTTAAGTCCGCACGCGCCAACAATTAAACCATCAGCATAAGCCCCAATCAGTTTTTCTCCGGGCCTGTCAAAGCGGTTATGGCCGCTAAGCCAATTTTCTTCCAACCGACGTAGCATATTAAATCCTTCAGCCATGCTCTGCGATCTTAACTCAACAAATCCTGGGCTGTTCGGGGTGAGGTTTGCGAATTGGATATCCATGAGCCGTTCCAATTATGGTAGTCTGCATAGTCTGGGCATGATCGGCTGAGTGTCAAGTATGAGAGTGGTACTGCTCTTGCCATTATGGCTATAAATGTCCCCTGAGTGCCAGGAGCGGATATTGAGATATGTTAATTATGGTTCGCAGGCCAACTGAAAGATACAGCTTGTAAAGCTACAAGTAACATAAAATATGAATAGAAAAAAACAGAGTAAGTAATCGAACCTTTACACATTTATTAATGCCGCTAAGCTTTAATTATTATGGGAATAATTTTGAAATTAACTTACGCCATAATGAACTCTTCTTTTCAGTGTCAGCCGATGAATTAGCCCAGGATGGATTTCTCAAATCACTCGGTAATAAATATTTGCGATCGTCATCATCGACAACGACAGCATCGAGCTTGCTCGCTATCTGCAACATTTTACAATACAGGGCCTCACAGGGCTGCTTAGTGTAAATTCGTCCATCATACCATTCGAGCCATGGTTCATCATGTGGCTGATGGACATTCCATGTAGCAAAGAAATCACCATTCTTTTTATCTATTGATAATTCTTCATCATTATCAACGAGCTGAAGCCATTCTTCACTCTTAATTGGATCATTTGCACTATCAAACCAATTTTCTGTTCTTACGATATGAAGTTCCCAGCCCATGAACACCTCCATTTGTTTATGAATATTGCCGTTAGTAGAAATGTTAAAGCTAAAGCCTGAGATTTATGTTGTGAGTATGCACCAAACAATACGAGATCAGCTAGCTTTAATGATCAGATATATTTGCACTCAAAAAAATTGCTCGGACAGAGCGACAGTGACCTTCTCCGCTTTGATTTATTCATTACGAATCTAGTCATTCAACATCAGTTGTGAGAGCTGCGGCTGACGTCCGCTTTTCGCTCAAAGCTGCCTGTGGCCTTTCCTGCATCACCCGGCCAGGAGTGGACATTCCTGGCATCAATCCTTGTGAATCGACGGGGCGTGCCATAGCTGTTATTTAATATATCTAAATTATGGACATTTATGCCTGATACCTTAAAAATCGTAAATCTATGACTTACATACTCAGGCAGAAAAAGTGTATGAGCGAAAAGCTGGAATTCATGCTGTTGGCGCTTGAATACTCCCGTCAGGCGTTACCACTATGCAGACCAAATCCACCTGTAGGATGCGTGATTGTCCATAAAGGGAAAGTAGTTTCCAAAGGTTTCACACAATCTCCGGGCCACCATCACGCTGAGATAGACGCCATTTCAAAACTAACCTTTCCAATTGGTGAATGTGAAATATTTGTCACGCTTGAACCCTGCTCCTTTCAAGGCAGAACCCCCTCCTGTGCTTTAACACTCGCTGAGCTGAAGCCACAACATATCTATGTTGCTATAGAAGATCCGCATCCAGGAAACAGGGGGAAAGGACTCAATATTTTAAAGAATGCGGGTATCCGCTATACGACAGGTATCGGCAAACAAGAAGTAGAGGATTTTCTGTCACCTTATTTGGTGAGGTCATATTAGGCCACCTGCAAATTTCAAAGCTGTTCCTGCTCCTCGATCTCCTTTCCACCCCGACAACTTTTTACCGCACATGCATCCTTCGGTGCTGACCGAAGCAACCTGCCTCCGTCAGCAATAAACTCACCGGAAATTAACGATGGAGCAGAGACATGATTGCGGTACTTTTTGAGGCAGATGCCCTGCCTGAGGCTCAGGAAAGATATCTTCAGCTTGCTACTGAGCTGAAACCTTTATTGTCAGACACACCAGGGTTTATTTCTATTGAGCGCTTTCAGAGCCTGAATACGCCCGGAAAAATCCTTTCGTTGTCATGGTGGGAAGATGAAGAGTCTGTCGTCGGATGGAAGCAAAATGTAATGCATAAGGCAGCACAGCAAGAAGGTAAGCAGTCAATTTTTTCATTCTACAGAATACGCATTGCCCGTGTATTTCGTGACTACTCTTCTGACAAGGAGGCACATCAGCATGTATGACATTCACGTCATTCTCAGCAATACCCCAGGCTCGCTTGGTTCACTTGGTACTGTACTGGGCAAGAATGGAGTGGGGCTTGAAGGCGGCGGCGTATTTTCAGCGCCCGATGCCGGACACGCGCATTTCCTTGTTGAAGACGGTGAAAAAGCCCGTAAGGTACTGTCAGATGCTGGCTTTAACGTCAGTAGCGTCAGGCAACCCGTGATAAGAAAATTGCCACAGGAACGGCCTGGAGAGCTGGGAGAAATCGCTGCCACCCTTGCCAGGCATGGCATTAATATTCTGGTACAGTACAGCGACCACAGTAACCGACTCATTCTGGTGACGGATGATGATATCCGGGCAGCTGAAGTTACTCAAAAATGGGCCATACCTTCTATATGAATTTCCTTAACACTCAGCGCAATTCTGAACCGGATGATGCTCTTGAAACATCAATGGCAATGGTTGCTTCTGCGATATCTGACCCATCAAGAGTCAGTATTCTCTGCGCCCTGATGGATGGGCGCGCATGGACGGCCACTGAGCTCAGCGCAGTGGCTGGCATTGCCGCATCCACAACCAGCGGACATCTCAGTCGGCTCCTCAGCAATGGGCTGGTTATTTGTCTAACGCAGGGGCGTCACCGTTATTACAGCCTTGCGGGCCATCATATCGCCGGGCTGCTGGAAAATCTGATGGGGGTATCCATGCAAACCCCCAAAGCCCCCGCGTCCAGTACGCCGGTACATCTTCGGTATGCTCGCACCTGCTATGACCATCTGGCGGGCGAGCTTGCAGTGAACATTTATGAGTTTATGCTGCGGGATAAGTGGCTTGAGGCAGATGGTTCAAAGCTGACGTTGGCTGGCAAAAACCATTTTGAGCAACTTGGCGTGGTGCTTAACTCACACTCTCGCCGTAAGCCCTGTTGTCCTTGTCTGGACTGGAGCGAAAGACGCTTCCATCTGGGCGGTAATGCGGGCGCGGCACTCATGGATCTTTTTCTTAAGAAAGAATGGATAACCCGCATCCACGGGTATCGCGAAGTGAACATGACCGACAGTGGCAGAATTGGCATGGGCCGCCTCTTTAATTTGAGTTTCATCTGAACTCAAATATTGCGTGTGCGGGTTTAGTGGCCGAGGTATACAGCGGAGACCTTATCCAGAAACTCGTACAGCACCCGATTCATCTCTTCATAATCATGGTTGCGCAAGGTCTCTGGCGTATCTACAAACCTGTATTCTGCGGCCCGACTGAGTTCATGCTCTGAATGCTGAATCAGTCGTTCCACAACATCCGTTGTCAGTTCCATATGGCACTGGAAGCCAAAAACACGGTCGCTATAGGCCACAATCTGGCGTGGACAACCTTCGCTGAAGGCAAGGATTTGCGCATCCTGAGTAAGTCCGGGCATGTCGTTGTGCCAGTGTCCAACCTCTAAAACATCACCGAAATGCGAGAACAGAGGGTGCGCTTTTCCCGCATCTGTCAGCGTGACAGGAAATTTTCCAATCTCCCTCTCAGGGCTGTGGCTGAAAGAGGCACCGAGGGCTTCGCCAATCAGCTGGGAGCCAAGGCATATACCTATCACGACCTTACCCGCCGCCACCGCAGCAGCAATCACCGCCTGTTCGCCGACGGAATCGAAATGAGGACAAGCCTCGCGGGTGGTAGCCGGATCCTGTGGCCCTCCCATCACAATCAGAAAATCAATGCCAGTCACATCATTCGGAAGTGCCTCTCCCAGATAAACGCGGGAGAAAGTCACCTGATGTCCCGCCTTGTTTGCCCAGGTTTCATAGGCTCCTGGGGCTTCAAAATATTCATGTACGATAAAATGTATGCGCATCCGCCATTGCTCCATTGAATGCTTCGATTGCTATAGGCTTTAACCCGGTCGCACCTGCAGCCGGAAAAAAAATCGTGGTCAGGCCGTTTTTTTCTGCCCTGTACGGGTCTCAGGCATAAATAAGGTCGCAAAGCCCAGTAACGGCAGGAAGGCACATAAGCCGTACACCCAGGCGATACCGTACATATCCGCCAGTTTGCCCAGACCGGCAGCAGCGAGGCCACCGACCCCGAACATCGTGCCGAACATGATTCCGGCGACCATGCCAGCCCGACCGGGAACCACTTCCTGGGCGTAGACAACCAGCGCGGCGAAAGCAGAGGACAGCACAAGCCCGATGACGATGGTCAACACTATCGTCCACAGAAGATCCACATGCGGCAGAATTAAGGCAAAAGGGATCACGCCAAGGAATGACAGCCAGACAACAGCTTTGCGGCCAATGCGGTCACCTACCGGCCCACCAGCAAAGGTACCGATAGCCACAGCGGCAAGGAACGCAAACAGGCACATCTGGGCATGCTGCAGCGGCAGACTAAAACGCTGAACCAGGTAAAAAGTGAAGTAATTACTGAGTGATGCGATATAGGTAAACTTGGCGAACATCAGAATACCAACGACTGCCAGCGCCTGAATCATTTTACCTTTGGTTAATTTTTGCAGAGGCACACTACTGTGGCGTGCCAGATGTGCGTGGCCATGCTGTACCGACCAGCGGCTGATTTTCGTCAAAACAACAATGGCGATAAGCGCACAAATCATAAGCCAGGCCACGGACAGCTGGCCATGCGGGATGATGAGCAGCGCTGCCAGTAATGGTCCAAAAGCGGAACCTGCATTCCCACCCACCTGGAAGGCGGACTGCGCGGTACCAAAACGTCCACCTGACGCCATGCGTGCGACACGGGATGCCTCCGGATGGAAAGTGGATGACCCCACCCCAACCAGCGCGGCGGCCACCAAAATCATCATGAAATTACCGGCAATGGCCAGCAATCCAATCCCGAGAAGTGTCACCCCCATCCCCGCAGGGAGCAGAAAGGGTTTGGGATGTTTATCGGTATATAGTCCCACCCAGGGTTGCAGCAGAGAGGCGGTTAACTGATAAACCAAAGATATCAGGCCAATCTGGGTATAGGAGAGCGTAAAACTGGCTTTAAGCATCGGATAGATGGAGGGCAGCACTGCCTGGATCATGTCGTTACATCCATGAGCCAGTGCCGTTGCTCCCACAATGCTGACTAAAAAACCCTGAGCTGGCCCTGGTGTTTTATCAGCAGTCGTCGCTGAAGCATTACCGGAGCCGGATGAAATTGAAGCCATATACTTATCTCTTTGCAGATGAAGGTGATTCGATTTGAGGTGATGTTTATTGCTACAGTTGTCCCTGATCGCGGTGTTTTACCGCGTCCGCAGGATAATCATAATTGCAGGGTCTGAATCTGAAATGCCAAACAATGTAGATAAAGCGCCAAGGCACGATGAGGCGATCGGCTGGTCGAGGCTCGCCAAAAGTTACAGGCGGGGGGAAGTGGATCTTCCTCATTACCATGTCGAGGGACAGCTACTGTTTGCGACCCGGGGTGTGATGCTGGTTGAAACCGGAGAGAACCGCTGGGTGATCCCGCCCCAACGGGCGCTCTGGCTCCCGCCGCTTCAGGAGCATAGCTACAGCCTGCTTTCCCACACTGAACTCCGCACGATTTATTTCAGCCGCAGCCTGATTGAGGCCTGTACCAGCTTTACAAAAAGCAGCTACGTGCATGTGATTACGGCTACGGCCCTGGTAAAAGAACTGATAACCGGGCTGTTCAGTGATGACTATCAGGCAGCCAGCCACCGGACGATGGCCCTTTTGTTAATGGAAATCCTCAGCGAAGCAGACCATCTGTCAACCGAACTTCCTATGCCGCAGGATGAACGTTTGTCGCGTGCTGCGCGGGAGTTACTTGTCAACCACCGTTGGGAGGCTTCATTGAGCGACCTGGCTGATATCGCGGCCATGTCGGAGCGCACTTTTTCTCGCCTGTTTATGCGGGACACCGGTTTCAGCTTCAGAACCTGGAAGCAGAGGGCCAGGATTTGTGCTTCACTCGATCTGCTCTCTAATGGCATTCCCATCAAACAGGTCGCTTATCAGCTCGGTTTTTCGTGCCCAGCTGCTTTTACCGCAACATTCCGTGCCACACTGGGCACCACCCCACGTGAATTTTTGACATAAATCGCGTCGTTACAGCATCTCCAGATTTTTACCCTTAGGGTACGAATTTTTCAGTGACTGAATCTGAACAGGAAATAAAAACGATGGAAAATAGAGTTAAACGCAACGGCAACCGCTACGTTGATATTCAGACGAATAAAACGATTGATGCATATTTTCCTGAGGGAGAATTTCACCATCGTTCCTGCCTGGCGGTGAAACATAACATCATACGGTGCGAACCTTTTGAAATTGAGATTGATATTTCCAAAGACATCACATCGACAGAGGATGCTTATCTTCGGCTCAGCCTGCTGTCTTTACGAGAATACCAACCCAACGAGATTAACCTTGAAGGACTCTTTCAGTATCTTCCGAACATAGCCTGGACAACGGCAGGCCCGGTATTTCCTGATGATGTCCAACGCCTGCGACATCTTGTCGCCGGTGACTATCATCAGCTCAATGTTTTCAGCATTGATAAATTTCCCCGTATGGTTGATTACGTCATTCCTTCCGGTGTTCGTATTGCTGATGCCGACAGAGTTCGCCTCGGCGCTTATATCTCTCAGGGCACGACAGTGATGCATGAAGGCTTTATTAACTTTAATGCGGGCACGTTAGGACAGTGCATGGTTGAGGGACGAATAACCCCTGGCGTCACGGTAGAAGACGGCAGTGATGTCGGTGCCGGGGCATCTATCATGGGAACCCTCTCCGGCGGTGGGAAACAGAAAAACCGCATCGGCAAAGGCTCATTGCTGGGTGCCAATGCAGGGATAGGTATCTCTCTCGGTGATTCATGTATTGTTGAGGCCGGTCTGTACGTGACGTCCGGCACCAAGGTGACGTTACCAGATGGCACGGTCAGCTATGCTCGAGATTTATCGGGTAAAAATAACCTATTATTCCGCCGGAATAGTCTCACGGGCACGGTGGAAGTGTTATCAACGGATAGCAGTGTCTGGGGAGGAGTAAATAGCATCCTGCATCAGAATGACTGAAGAGTAAAATACCTCTTCAGGACCTGACTCTTTTAATATTTGTGGAAATTATCATGGCTATTAGTTAGCGCAGCACATGCAATTAAGGACTCATCTGATTACCTTCACGGATTACATAATGCTGTTACGAAAACACGGCAGTCAGAGATTTTGTGGTTAATTCGCTGTTCACAATCCGCAATATTATGTGTTATTTTCCCACCAGCATTGACCACAACCTCTGTGTGGGAAAAGAGCACTAAAGCTCCATGCCAATCGATAACCAATGGAAGGTCACCGGATGAAGGAAAAACATACCCCGACACCCCATGATGCAGTTTTTAAGACATTTCTGTCACATCCCACAACTGCACGGGATTTTATGTCTCTGCATTTGCCACCGGATCTATTGAAGATTTGCGATCTGGCAACCCTTAAACTTGAGTCCGGCAGCTTTGTCGAGGAAGACCTGAGACCTTACTACAGCGATGTGCTCTACTCACTCCGTACCAGCAAAGGTGAAGGCTATATCCACGTCCTCATCGAGCACCAGAGTTCACCCGACAAGCATATGGCATTCCGACTGATGCGTTATGCTATTGCTACTATGCAGCGTCATCTTGATGCCGGGCATAAAACTCTGCCATTGGTGATCCCCGTACTGTTTTACCAGGGGAAACGTAGCCCCTATCCGTACCCGGTAAACTGGCTGGAGTTGTTCAGCGATCCGATTCAGGCGACTGAGCTTTACAATGGCGATTTCCCGCTGGTTGATATTACAGTCATTCCGGACGAGGAAATCATGCAGCACCGAAGTATGGCAGCCCTGACTCTGTTGCAGAAACACATACGCCAGCGTGATCTAAATGAATTTCTGGATCAATTAGGCAAGCTGATGCTGGAAGAATTTATGACCAGACAACAGATGCTGACGCTGGTAAACTACATACTACAAGCCGGTGAAACGCCAAATTCAGAAAATTTTATTCGTGAATTGGCCCAGCGAGTGCCACAGCATGAGGAAGAGCTTATGACCATTGCCCAACAACTTGAGCAGAAAGGCAAACAACTTGGTGCGCGAGAAGCCATCCTGAAAGTTGCGCAGACTATGCTGGAAAACGGTATGGACTGGGCATTTATTATGAAAATGACAGGCCTGACCGAGCAAGACCGTCAGTACATCAAACACTGAGATCTTCCCTGAAGCCATAGCCAATCCTGCCGTTTAGCCCTGTATCACGCTCTCAACAAACGCCGCAAACTGGCGGGCTTTGGCGGTGGCCATCCGTCCGCCAGGAAAAACGGCCCACAGATCTATGTCTGGCAATGTCCAGTCGCTGACTAATCGCTCGACGGTTCCGTCAGCTATTTCCTGAGAAAACATCCAGTCTGACGCAACGGTTATCCCCATATGCGCCAGCACAGCTGCCCGAACGCCTTCCGCTGCGCTGAGATGAAGCCGCCCTTTTAACTCGACATTCTCAACCTCATTTCCCCGGCTGAACTGCCACACATCAGTCAGCTGGCTGAAAACCAGCGCTTCATGCTGACTCAACTCCTTCGGATGCGCCGGGTAACCGTGACGGTTTAAATACTCCGTCGTTGCCAGTACCGAACGTGGTGAGGTTGCCAGCTTGCGCGCCACGGCCCCCGAGTCCTGCAGGGTTCCCATCCGCAGACAGATATCGATACCTTCCGCAACCAAATCGATAGGGCGGTCGTCGAGTTTGATATCGATTTTCAGCTGCGGATGCTGCGACATAAATTCTGGCAGGTGCGGAATGACATGAAGCCGGGCAAAGGTCGGTGCGGCGGCAACCCGCAATATGCCTGAAAGCCCCTTGTCAGCGCCGCGCGCTGCCATCTCCGCTTCTTCCGCTTGCTGCAAAGCAATACGGACGCGTTCATAGAATCGTTGCCCCGCTTCGGTTGGTGTCAGCCCATGCGTGGTTCGCAGCAATAAACGGACTTCGAGATGCTTTTCCAGCTGAGCGATGGTCTTCGACACTGCGGGCTGACCAATATCCAGTATGCGTGCCGCTGCCGAAAACGAACCGGCATCAACAACCTGAACATACATCTGCATCGCCTGAAAGCGATCCATGGTATTCCTCCCAGGAATAGCAATTATGATTTTTGGCCATCTGCCATGCCCTGTGACAATAGCAGATACTCCACTTCGACGACAATGCGGCTGAATTAACAGCCCCGCTAACCCGCCAAATGTGGAGCCAGACAATGTACGAACTTTACGCCTTCGCCACACCCAACAGCATTAAACCCGCCATCCTGCTGGAAGAACTTGAACAGCCGTGGAAACTGCACGCTGTTAACGTTCGCCAGGGTGAGCAAAAACATCATAACTTTCTGCAACTGAATCCCAACGGCAAAGTACCGGTTCTGTTTGACCACAATACCGATACGGTGCTGAGTGAATCAGCGGCCATTCTGGTTTATCTGGCTGAGAAGCACGCCTTGCTGCTTCCCTCATCAGGACTGCCCCGCGCCAGGGTTTTTGAGCAGCTTTTTTTCCATGCCTCGGCGGTCAGTCCGGCATTCGGACAGGCCGGATTCTTCACCCGGCTTGCCAGTGAACCCCAGCCACTGGCACAGCAACGCTTTAACGCTGAGGCCATCAGGGTCACCAGCCTGCTGGAGCGCCAGCTTGCTAAAACCCCCTGGCTTGCAGGTGATGAATACACCATCGCTGATATCGCTCATTACGGGTGGATATGGCGACGTGAATTTGCTGGCGTCAGTCTCGAAACACTACCCAACCTCACCCGCTGGTTTGCAACCGTATCTGCACGTCCCGCAGTAATGCGTGCTGTCACAAAACTGAACGCTTTAATCGAATCCTGATAACCCGGAAGGAAAATGACTATGTCCCGTTTCGAAAATTACCGTAACAGCTTCAACAATGCTCGCCTTACCCGTTCGGCTAGCGGTGTACTGGAGGTGATGTTTCACACCGATGGTGGCGCTTTGCTGTTTAACGGCCATACACACGAAGAATTTGTCGAACTGTTTCATCAGATCGGTGCCGACCCGGATAACCGCGTGGTTATCCTGACAGGGGCAGGCAATGCCTTTATGGAAAATATCAGCCCGGATGGGTTCGATTTCTTCACGCCTCGTGGCTACGACAAAATCTATCGCGAAGGCAAAAAGGTACTGATGAATCTGCTGGACATTGAAGTGCCGGTGATTGCGGCATTAAACGGCCCGGTACGTCTGCATTCAGAATACGTACTGCTCTCTGACATCGTGCTGGCAACACCCGATACCGTATTTCAGGATAAGCCTCATTTCGAATTTGGCATTGTGCCGGGAGACGGCGTCAACCTGCTATGGCCTGAAGTGATAGGCAGCGTGCGTGGTCGCTATTTTCTGCTGACGCGTCAGGAGCTGGATGTGGCAACGGCAAAAGACTGGGGCGTTGTGAATGAGATTTTACCGCGTGACACCTTGCTGGCGCGCGCCCATCAGCTGGCAGAATCGCTTGCCGCCCTGCCACCACTGACGAGCCGTTATACCCGTATCGCCCTGACACAAAAATTGCGTCGCATCATTGATGAAGGAGCGGGTTACGGTCTGGCGCTGGAAGGGATCAGTGCCGCCGATGTGGCTTTACAGGCAGCATCTGCGTCTTAACCTCAATCCCAGGATCCATTCTTTTTCCGGCGCAGATAACTGCGCCGGTTTTGTCGTGCCATCTACTGGAGGATGATATGAATCCGCAAAGAACGTTTCTCATTACCGGCGCCAGCAAAGGCATCGGTTACGCCTTATCTCAACGCCTGGCAGCAGCAGGGCATACCGTGATTGGCATTGCCCGTCACGCCCCTGAGCGGGATTATCCCGGCCATTTCATCACGCTTGACCTGGCCGATACTCCAGCAGTTCAGCTGAAGATGCGCGACTTAAATGCTGAGTTTACTCTCGACGGAGTCATAAATAACGTTGGCCTGGTGCGGCCACAGTTAATGCCGGATGTGACACCTGACGTACTCGATGAGGTAATGAGGGTTAACTTACATCCCGCGCTGCTGGCGGCTCAGGCTGCCTTGCCGGGAATGCAGGCTCGCGGCTGGGGCAGGATTATCAATATTGCCAGCCTGACTGTACTCGGCGTGCCTCAACGAACGTCATATGCTGCCGCCAAAGCTGCATTAGTCAGCTTTACCCGCAGCTGGGCGCTCGAACTGGCTACGCGGGGCATAACGGTGAATGCCGTCGCACCTGGCCCGACTGAGACGGAGCTGTTCCGTGCCAGCAATGCACCGGGTAGTGAGGGCGAGCAACGCTATCTCGCCAGTGTCCCCATGAAACGCTTCGGGAAACCTGATGAAATTGCTGCTGCTATTCATTTCCTGTTATCAGAGGAGGCGGGGTTTATTACCGGGCAGACGCTGTATGTCGATGGCGGCGCTTCGATAGGGGTATCTCAAATTTAGTGCTCACAGATAAGGGCAGCCATATGGCTGCCCTCATTAGTTATTTCGCATAGGCTGGAAAATCAGTATATCCCCGGGCGTCCCCGCCAAAGAAGGTATCGCGCTGATAATGTGCCAGCGGGTACCCATTCCTGATTCGCACCGGAAGATCAGGGTTCGAGGTAAACAACCTGCCGAACGCAATTAAATCAGCCTCACCCGCATCCAGCATTTTTTCAGCGGCCTCAGGCTTGAAGCCACCTGCTGCGATAATGATACCGTGATAAAACTCCCGTAGCTGACGACTGGCAACGGGTTCAGAGTAACCCGTCTCCCGATCTTCCGGCCCGACAATCCGTGGCTCGATGATGTGCAGATAAGCCAGCCCCGCGTCATTAAGCTTCCCGGCCAGATAACTGAAAGTCGCCGCCGGATCGGTATCGTGCATATCACCATAAATGCCGCTGGGCGAAATGCGCACACCCACCCGCCCCGCTCCCCATACGTCTGTCAGCACTGAAACCACTTCCAGCAGGAAGCGTGCACGGTTTGGCCGGCTCCCGCCCCACGCATCTTGACGGTGGTTACTGCCGTCCAGAAGAAATTGCTCGGGCAGGTATCCGTTCGCTGCATGAAGTTCAACACCGTCGAAACCCGCAGATTTTGCCCTGACCGCGGCAAGACGAAATTCTTCTATGATTTCGTAGATTTCGTGCTCATCCAGCGCACGAGGTTCAGGAAACAATTTTCCCTGATAAGTACCCTCTTCATCTTTACCCACGCCGTAGGTATCGCGCGCCAGCAATGCCGAGGGGGCGACGGGCTGATGTCCCTCTGACAGCTCCGGCAGCGACTGCCGTCCAGGATGCCACAGTTGCAGTACAATCTGGCCACCCTGCGCATGAACGGCAGCAACCACACGTTGCCATCCCACAGCCTGAGCATCATTGAAGATGCCGGGTGCATCGGCATACGCATTGGCGAAAGGTGAAATTGCGGTGGCTTCGGCAATCAACAGTCCACCCTGAGTGGCGCGCTGCCGGTAATACTCAACCATTAAATCACCGGGGATGCCGCCAATATCGGTGCGCATCCGCGTTGCCGGTGCCATCACAACACGATGCTGAAGGCGCAGTTTGCCAGCAGTTATGGGGGTAAATAATGTATTCATTTGTCGCTCTCTCATTGAATGATGAGAAAAGCATAAAGAGATGCGTTAATGCCAGAAACGCTTTCACATGCATAAGCGCTATGCCATTCAGGAATACGCCATAACCATTTAAAAAATTGATCTCATTTATCTGTTTTCGACATTGAGCACTTCAGACCCACAGCAGATTTGGATGAAATGATTTCTCACATAAATTACCTGGCCGATTACAGCCTGGCGAATATGACAACGTCACGCCGGATTCCTGGGACTCTACCCTCTAAAAATTAGAGAAAAACCGAAAGTAAATATTTTTTTGTGCGCTGAGATTAATATTTGTCTGAAAAATCGATGGGTGATCAAAGTTACCGCAGTTGTTAAACAATATTGTCTTGCATAAAAGACACAATTTAACTTCATTTTTATTAACGTTCATGTTTTACTTTTCAGTAATGGTATGTATGTATATACTCTCCTGACGGCTTTATCCTATTTTAAAAATTAACAACCCAGATTTTGGAGATCTCCATGAGTGAGTCACTTAAAGCGTTAAATAATATTCGTACACTGCGCGCCCAGGCACGTGAACTGGCTCTGGCTGATCTGGAAGAAATGCTTGAGAAATTCAGCGTGGTTGTGGCTGAGCGTCGTGAAGAAAGCCATGCTGAAGAAGCGGCTGTTCGTGAGAAAGCAGAAAAGCTGGCCAAATATCGTGAATTACTGCTGGAAGACGGTATTGATCCCAATGAATTACTGGGAGCCTTGCAAGGCGCAGGTAAACCGCGTGCCAAACGTGCACCGCGTCCTGCTAAGTACAAATATACCGATGAAAACGGCCAGGAAAAAAACTGGACTGGTCAGGGACGTACCCCCGCTCCGATTAAAGCTGCCATCGATAGCGGTAAATCACTGGATGACTTCCTGATTTAATTGCGTTTCAGTCTTAATTATTGCTGACAGTTATGTGGGGTTTGCTCTCCACATAACTGTTTTATTTTATACAAACTTCTCCTGATTCGATTCCGATTCCATCAGCCAATGGATAATAGTTTGAGCCAGCTCTTCAGGCTGTTCCAATGGGACCATGTGTCCACTACCGTCAAAGATCTGAAGTGAGGCGTCGGGAATCGCAGCAACTAATTCATTCGCTTCATCCAGGGAGCGAAGACCATCATTGGCACTCGCAATAATCAGTGCCGGACAATGGATGGTTGCTGCCGGAACATCAGTACGGCGTAGTGTTGATTGTTCGACAAATGCCTGGTAACCCAAACGGCATCCCATCTGCTTAATATGAGAAATCAGCCTGGTATCCGATGCATTACGCGGATGCAGTGATTTGGCGATCGATATACGACTCAATCCTTTGAAAGTTGATGCGGAGAGCGCTTGTATGGCTTGCTGTTTTGACTCCATCTGCTGTTCGGTATCTTCGCGCAGGGAACTGGCGATGATCACTAATGATTCCACCCGGTCCGGAAAATCCGCGGCCAGCTGCCTGGCAATATATCCACCCAGCGAGAAACCAATCAGCACGAATTTGGGCGGAAGATGATCGGCAATAGCATGGGCTATTTCCCTGATCGTTTTTCCACCTGTCAGTGATGCGTCAAAGACGGACCATTCTTGCGGCAGATGTTTCCTGAATTCATCCCAGAGTGTCTCATCCAGCATGTAACCGGGTATCAGAACAATTGAGCATGGATAAGTCTTCACTGCGATCCCCATTACGTGAAAATAACTAAAAGTCCCTGATTAAAGCCGCCGCGACGATACCGCAACTGATCGCCGGTAACGGCTTTTTCAGCACCAGCATGATAACTGCGGTAGTCAGCAATGCCATGCGCGCACCGTTATCCCCTGTCACCGCCATCGGTGTAAGGATAGCCACCAGTACAGAACCCGACATGGCCTGGATGAACAACTTAACTCTGTCACCGATCGGCACCAGTGACATAATGTAAACGCCCGCCCAGCGGGTTACCAGGGTGACCAGAGCCATCACCAGAATAATGATTAGCGAACCTGTTCCTGCGGTTTCAATATTCATTTTTGTGCGCCCCTGAGATTATTCCAGCAACACCACCCGCCAGCGCGCCAACAATAACGTGGCTGTTTTCCGGCAGATACCGGTAAGCCATCAGTGATGAGATGGCTGCGACTATCCAGATAAAAAGCATTCTCAGGTTCTTTTCGCCTTCAAACACCATAGCAAGCAGGAAACACCCCATCACCATATCCAGTCCCAGGCGCTTAACATCACCAACGGCATTGCCAAAATAAAGACCGAGCAAAGTACCGAGTATCCAAAAAGCCCAGAGTGCCAGACCACCGCCAAACAAGAGACCGAAGCCAGGCTGCCCTCGGCTGAATGCCTGGATTGACATCGCCCAATTAGCATCAGAAACAACCAGCATCACGCCGTATTTTTTGGCTGACGGTAATACACGCAGCCACGGATATAAGGTGGCTCCCATCAGAAGATGTCGGGCATTAATGGCGAAAACCGTCGCCGCCAGGGTGATTAGCGGAACATGGGATCCCCACAGTTCCAGCACCGCAAACTGGGCGTAACCGGCAAAAACCAGCGTACTCATGGTGGCAGCCGTCTGATTGCTGAGACCTTCCTGCGTGGCAGCCAGACCGAACGCCGCGCCAAACACCATGACAAAAACCGATATGGGTAAAAGCTGTCGGAAGCCCGACCAGACTAATCTCCTGTCCAGCCGATGCATCTCAATATGGGGACTGACCATCTCCTCATCCTTTGTCTTTATGCACTTTCAGCCATGACTATGCCGGGATAGCTTTGTTGAGAAAATCGTATAATTCATGTTTATACTATTTGAATATCGAATAGATGAGGCGGGTATGGCATTTCAGGATCTTCAGGTGGACTGGCTTAAATGCTTTGTTGCGGTGGTGGATGCAGGATCGCTTTCTGCTGCGGCACCGGAAGTTTTTCGCTCCCAGTCGGCAGTCAGTATGCAGCTTAAAAAGCTGGAATCTGCACTGGGTTGCCAGTTACTGCTGCGTGGACCACGCCAATTACAGCTCACGACAGAAGGGCAGAAATTGCTGGGGTATGCACGCCGCATGCTCGATCTGCATGCTGAAACACAGTCGGCATTTCATGGGGAAGACGTTGCCGGCCGTATCCGGCTGGGCGTACCTGATGACTATGCGGCAAAATATCTGACCCCAGCGCTCAAAAAGTTCGCCCTGCATCATGGTTCAGTGGAAATCGAGCTGAGTTGTGAACAATCAACGTCTCTGATTCCTCGCGTTGAGAGTGGGGATCTGGACCTGGCGCTGATTTCACGTGAGTCCCCCAATCAGGGGACGTTATTATTTTACGAACCGATGGTGTGGGTCGGTTCCTCACAATTCGAAGTCTGGCGACGCGATCCCTTGCCAATTGCTGTCTATGAAAGCGCGAGCCTCGCCAGACGCAGTGCCATCAACGCCCTGGCATTGCAGGGGCGTCGCTATAAGGTGGTTTACCATAGCTCCAGCCTGGCCGGACAAATTGCGGCAGTGGAAAGTGGATTGGCCGTCGCGGTGCTGACGCAATGCAGCGCCCCGCCTCACCTGGATATTCTGGGCAGCGATCATATGCTCGGACCGCTAGAACCGATGGAGGTAGCCGTGTTCAGAAGCCGCGCTTCAAAGGGGGCTGAGGCGGTTGATCGATTCTATGACTTGTTGCTCAGGACGCTAAGGATGTCTGAGGCAGCGCAGATGTAGGGGCATCGTAAATCAGCGCCGCTACTGATTGTCAGGGGGTTTTGGACCACCGGAGGCAAACGACGTCCGGAACAAAATGGCTTGTTGACTGGCATATTGATGGCCTGATTTTCAATCCGAATTTATACAGTCGAAAAACCCTGCATATTTTTTATCATTACTTTTATCTAAGATAATAAGATTCTCTACAGATCGAGTGATTGACGTATAGATAATCTCAGGGGTATCTTTATCGTCCATGATATAAAAAACGGTTTTAGATTCCAGTCCCTTAAAGCTGTGTACTGTAGATAGCTTTATAAGCCCACTATTCTGATAAAAATGATTCTTCTTTGCTCTTCTTACTCTTTCAATCTCAGGTTTTATTTCAGAAAACTTATTAAATACATCCCGTAACCCATCCTGAGAAAGCATTTTTAAACGATCGCTATCATAATCCTCTTTGCAAACCTTGAATAGTTCGGCCAGTTCAGCATAAGTTTCAAACATACAGATAGTCTTTTCTGATTCTTTTAATCTCTCATTTAACTTTCGAACCAGGAAAATATTAGAAGACATGATAACGACATCATTAGGATTGAAGTTGTAACTTTTAATATAATCCTTAATTTTTTCAAAGCATTCACTTTCCCAGTCTGACTGGCACGAATGGTATTTTATAATATCAAAATTCATACCAGCCTGAATATTCCCCTGTTCAAATAACTCTGAGTCTGAGTATTTTTCGATTAAATACTTTAGCTGGTAATCTTTAAAAAGTTGGTTCAAAGGTGAGTCCAGGCTGGTTCGGTAGGAGCGCTTTAACTTTTTCCATTCACCAAACCCCTGAGCAATCACAGCGGCTCTTTTGTTATCTCTGTCATAGATATTTTGTGACTCGTCACCAAACAGGACCATCTCGCCGTCTGAATAAAGGAAGTTATCTCTGATAATTTTAACCCATTCACTTTCAAAGTCCTGAACCTCATCGATTAAAATTGTCTGATACTTCTCTACAGTGAAGCCGTTAAATACATCACGCTTATATAGCTCATTAAAACCATATTTCTCAATCAAGTCACTGATATCTTGCGCTGTTTCATTCAGTTGTGAATTGAAAAACTGGTGATAATTTGTCACCGCAAAATTTTGACAGTCTCGATACCCAAGAATGTCACTGATCCGATCTTTTATCATGTTTTTAAGAGTAATATTGAACGTCAAAATCAGGACTGCATCCTCATGGCGGTGATAGGCATTGACGGCACGGTTAGCAATGATTGTGGTTTTTCCGCAGCCAGCCACGCCTTTAATTTTTTCTTTTCCGGGAACACTGATTGTCATTTTTGTCTGACGGTCATCCAAAGGAATTTTTATTCCCTGTTTTAATATATGGTCTCCAGGCATGAGCCGTCTCTTAAAATCATCATAAATGCGTTCATCGAAGAGAATATGAGGTTTAATGCTTGTGATTTTTTTTACGAGATCATTTATTCGGTCGACACCATAAATCATGGACTTATCTCTGGTCAATTTCCTTTTTACCGTTGAGATCTGGTCTGCTTGTTGATTGTATTTCCCATGGGAGATTTCTTTGAGTTTATACTGTTCAGCAAGATGTCTCGAACGCATCACCAATTCACTCTGCGCATGTGAGTATAAATGATCAACATCTGATCTTTCACTTTTGTGCAGATATACATAGGGATGTACTATGCTAAAAAAATTACGATTCTCCAGATATTTAAGACCCAACACAGGCAGATGTAGATTATATAAATTTGATTTATATCTGAACGCTTGCGATTGCGGTGAAGAAATCCGGGACGTCCCTTGCCCAGAACTGACATGCCATTTATTAAAAGCATCCACACTATAATTCCCTGGCGTATAGTCCTTCACTTCGACAATAAAGATAGCTGTGTGTTTTTTCAGAATGATGAAATCTGGTCTGTCACCATCGATAAAGGGATTGAAAAATATTTCGTATGTATCATCCAGATGTTCTGCAAGGTAATTTAGTAAGTGAAGTTCACCGGGAGTGGGTTTAACCTTTAAGCGGAGTATATTTTCTAAAGTTGGATAAAGGATAGACATGCTAACTCTCTCATCATAGCAAATAATAATTTGCAGCGAACTGCATACTCCGGGGAAAAATAAATAACTTTTAAAGGAACTCTGGCTTTAGCTATCATATAAAACCTATAGAAGTGTAATGCCTACTGTCAAGCATTTCTGCCTGCATCTTTCTATGGTAAAACTATGATGTTTCGAAAGTTGTAAGACCTGCTTCTGATTGATCGTGATAACAGGCCTTAATCTATAAACACTCATAATAAAAATCATCACTTAAAACCCATAAAGCCTGTAAAAACATAACTTATGTGTGTATAAAACCGTCTTAAGAACAATGATTCATAAGAAACCCTAAACTTATACTATCGCGAAAATTAAATTTCAGCTTGAGTTAGACCCTGACTTCAACTAACAATCATAGATTGGTCTTTGTGAATGATAAAAAACAAGGAAGCGAACATGAGCATAAGATTTTTCCCCAGTCAGTTGCCTGATTTGTTAGATATAAATAAAGTGTCTGCGGCTGATCTAAAAAGGCACGAGCTATATTTCAGCAGAATAGAAATTTCAGAAACCCTGTTTTCTACTTTAAAGGATTATTACTCCTCTCGTAATTTCTTTTGGAAAGTGTTCGAAAGTGAACATATCGATCACTGCTTTAATAATGTTTATTACGCCGTTGGGTTTACACTCACACAAATCACCAAGTATAAATACAAGAAAAAATTCTATCTTGACCCATTACTAAATCTGACTGATTTTAACAGAAAGATAAAAATGAGTCATATTAAACCAACCGAAGCTGAACTTGCCCGGCTTGATGTGTTATTAATGATTGGTGAAGAATACTATGACATTTATCATTTGCTTTCAGCAATATTTAGAAAATACAGCACCGAAGTCATAGATGCCAGCATATACCAAAATGAAACCCTTTATAAGGAGCTAACAAAGCATGATTACCTTGACCTGGTTTCACTCAAGTATTCCAGGGAACACTATCAACAAGTAAGAGATGCGGAAATAGCAGAAATGCTCAAAAAGGATAAAGAGTTAGAAGATGCATTAAATAACAGTAATGGATGTGAACACAGCGGTTGAATTCAGCTATCTTTCCAACCATTGAGAAAAAGTGGGTCTGAAAGGCCTATCTTGAGTAGCCGCGAATGTTTAGCGGCCAGTTAATGACACAGCGCGACGATGTACCTCTAGCACATCTATCGGATGTGGAAGTTCAACCCACAGCAAGAAAGCGGCGGCGGGAACGGTAACACGCGTACCTGGTGGAAAGCTCGCCTCAATCCTGAAAACGTTCGAAAATGACTTGTATGCTACCGACCCTGTGCCGCTAACATGTTCGATAAATGATCCTGGTTACGTACCCGTATTGAGTAGGCTGTCTTTTAAACCGTAAGTGTGATTTACACATGAATATAATGGATTATTATCTTATGGACGATAAAACATACAGGGAGTGTGAAAATGGACGCTGCATTACTTGCGATGATGCGCTCAAATGGCCGTAACCAGGCATGGGCCGAAACTATGGTCAATCTGGAGGCAAGAAAGCTGGTTGAAACCGCTAATGTAATATCCGGATTTCATCTGCACGACAGTCTCACGACCGACCAGCAAAGTCATTAACTCCTGTTGGCTCTCCGGTATCGCCATGACTTATAAGACAACACGGGCGGTTGGATAAAAACGGCAACCGCTATGCCACAAAGCAGTGCAATACCCCCAGAAAAAATGGTCTCGCTGGAGCCAAACAGCAGCAGAAAAATAAACACGGCAATACAGCACAGGACAACACTCATAGCGATGATGAAACGCCTGGACAAATCTTGAATGGCGTCAGCAAGAGTTCCGCCATAGCTTTCCAGGTTATTTTTGACTTTCCGCAGGTCTGCAGGGCTGAAGCCTGAACGCAGCAGGGCATCTTCGCTAACTCTCATTGCCTTTCATCCTTAAAATGCTCTGGGAAACGCGTCATATATACCAGAGTGTGGCCCGATTATCGACCCTATGGTGGCTCATCTCTCGGTTCCCTGGCTTCAACACCCTACTGTCCCACCAGCGATAGGTCGCACCCTAAAACTTACGGACCTCTATATTTAGCTTCTGCAATGCGTAGTAGAGCTGGCGCGGGGTGATATTCAATAACCGCGCCGCCTTCGCTTTTACCCAACCACTTTTTTCCAGTGCAGCAATAAAGCGGTGACGGATTTCGTTATCGACATCGTTACCGCTCAGCGACGCAGAGGGGGCCAGCTGTACCTGTGCCGGGGCTGCGCAGGGATCCCAGGGTGGCGCAGGCACTTGCTTAGCCGGGCGGGTAGTGTAGTGGTCGATGCGCAAATTAAGTTGCTTGCGTAAACACTGCCCACTGATACAAGGCAGGTGCATGATGGTCTCGCTTTCCCGGTGCAACACCGCGTATTCGAGACAGTTTTCCAGATCGCGCATATTGCCCGGCCACTGGCACAGCCAAAGCGGTGACAGCGCGTCTTCTGTCAGCGTCACCTGCGTCTGATTACGCTGATTAAAGCGACGCAAAAAATCCGCCACCAATGCCGGGATATCTTCACGCCGTTCACGTAAAGCGGGAAGCGCAATCGTGGCAACATGCAGGCGATAGTAAAGTTCTGGCAGGAATTGGCCCTCAGCAACCCGCTGTTCCAGATTGCATTCACTGGCACACACCAGACGGCTTTCGCCACAGTGGAGCCGTTGATCGGTGGGTGAAAAAAAGGGTTTCTGTTGGAGTAGTTGCAACAACAGCTGTTGCAGGCGCAGCGAGAAGCGGCCAATTTCACTGAAAAACAAGGTCCCCTGACGCGCCAGCGTTAAGGCTCCAGCCGCTTGTGGCGCGCGATGCTGATCGCCTAACAGCAAAAACAGCACCTCATCTTCCTGCACATGATCGCAACTGAGTTTGATAAATGGCCCCTCATGCAGCGGCGAGCCGCCATGAATGGCGCGTGCAACGGTATCCTTCCCGGTTCCCGGCTCTCCGCGCAACAAAACCGGCGTTTGCATGGGGGCATATTGCCGGATACGGGCCAAAACCTGCTGCATTGCCGCGGAGGTGGCAATGATCGGGCGAGCCTGCCCATCTTTACCTTTACGTCCCTGCGGCTTCTGTATCGGAGCCATCATCACACCCTGCCGCGATAAGATTTGTAGTTGAGCTGATATTTATCCAGCCTCAGTCCCAGCGCTCGCCGGGTGATATTCAGATGTGCCGCAGCGCGGGAAACGTTGCCCTGGAAGGTCGTCATCGCATCCACAATCAGGTCATATTCCACCTGAGCCAGACGCGCTTCCAGCCCCTCCTGCTCGGTAAGATGCTCAATGATCGGCTGCAGATTAATCGGCAAATGGTAGCTGTGAATAATGCCTTCATCTGCTAATAACACTGCCCGTTCCATGACATTCTCCAGCTCGCGAACATTCCCCGGCCATTCGTAATTAAGCAGCATATTCAATGCCGGTGTCGCGATGGCGGGGAGATCCACGCCCTGTTCACGGGAAAAGCAGGCATTGAAGTAATCCGCCAGAATCAGGATATCGTTGCCACGTTCGCGCAGCGGGGGAATGGTGATAGGAAACACGTTTAGTCGATAATAGAGATCTTCCCGAAATGTTCCCTGTACCACCATTTCATGAAGATCGCGGTGCGTTGCGGCAAGAATGCGCACATTCACGCGTAAGGTCTCGTTGCTGCCTACCCGTTCAAAACTTCGTTCCTGTATGACCCGCAGCAGCTTGGATTGCGCAGAAGGAGATAACTCCCCGATTTCATCGAGAAAAATGGTACCGCCATCCGCTTCTTCAAAACGCCCGGCACGACGCGAGATGGCGCCGGTAAATGCGCCCTTCTCGTGGCCGAACAGCTCAGATTCAATCACACTCTCCGGCAGTGAGGCGCAGTTAAACTTGATGAATGGCCCTCCGGCACAGGGGCTGTTTTGATGAATGGCCGTCGCAACGCGCTCCTTGCCTACGCCGCTCTCCCCCAGAATCAGCACCGTGGTGCGCGCATGGCTCACCTTCGCCATCATTCGGTACACGGACTGCATCGCCCGCGAGTTACCGATGATGTTATCCGGTTTGAACTGGCCATTAGCCAGCAGCGAACTGTGTGCCTGGGTGATTTTCTGGTGCGCACGTTCCAGCAGATGCAATTCAACCGCCTGAGCAATAATGGCAGCAATCACGCGCAGGACTTCCAAATCAAGAAAACGCAGCTGGGTATTGTTGTATATCCGCTCAATACCGATCGTACCCATGACTTTTGAGCCACGAATGATCGGCACGCAGATAAAGGAGTGTTGCCCATCGCGTTGCTTATCCCAACTGCCGGTGCGATTTAAAAACAGCGGATCGTCAGCAATATGCGACACAATAATCGGCTGGCGGGTCTCAATGACTTTGCCGGTGACCCCTTCCCCCAGCGCATACACGCCCTTCTCTGCCTCCTCGGGTGATAACCCGTAGCTTTCATGGATATAAATCTGATCGTTGCTGGCATCGTATAAAGTGATCATGCCCCGAATCACCTGCATGTGTTTTTGCATCAATTCCAGCACGAGCTTTAACGTGCGCGATAAGCTTCCACCGGCGCTTACCACGTTGCTCACTTCCGACAACAGCGGCATTAATTCGGAGCGACATTCTCCCAGACGACAACTGAATGACAGCACTGGCGGCAACCTGCTATTCATAGCAAGGCCTCTTTTCTCATGGCGCATCACGTTTCTCCCGGTAAATCCGACATCAGGCACAAGGGCGAGCAGCGGCAAGGTATGCGGCAAACTGCATCACCGCATTGGCCGGATGGTGCAAAATCAGCGCCATGTCAGATAAAAAACCGCGATACATAACGGTTTGATAAATAATCATAAAAAATAATAACGCGTTCCACCTGAGCGCAAACGTTGTTCCTTTTGGAACAGTGATGTTGTATTTCGTACGTCAGGGAACCTTTTTGCTGACCACCACCTGCAAATTGCCATCAGGCGCACGGCCGCTGACCACAGACAGTTGATACTCAGCGAGACGATCGAACCATTTCGGTACATGATCGCAGCGGATTTCCAGGCGCGTGAAACTTTCCTGTTGCATCAGCGGCACCAGCAGTTGTTTTGAGGTATGACTGCCGCCACAGCGCAAAGCAGCAATCAGATCGACTTGAAATTCCCCCGGCAGCGGTCCCGCATGAACAAACGCCTGAGGCAACTGTGCCAACGGTTCCGGGGGCGCTGGCAGCTGCTGTGCAATGAGGTTTAGCGCAGCCTCCCTCGGGAGGTCCCGCAGATTGCCACATGGTGAGTCCCGAGCCATCAAACCAGGCGAGTAGCGCGCCGTGGATCTCACGGGCAATAAAATGGCGACACTCCGGCATCAGCGCCAGCATTGCCAGCGTGTGCTGCCGGATCTCCGCCAGCGATGTCGTCCCGGCAAGGGTAAACGGGATCTGCCGACAAACTTGCCAGTGCTGGTTTTCGCGAGTGTACAGCATCACCGTACCCGGTTCGGTTAGCGCTGCGATCAAACCCTGCTCATTGAGAAAAACAGCAATCTTCATGGTCTCCCCCGGATTCAGTAGCCGTGTTGTTTACCTTTCAGCGACGTAATATCGATGCGGATGACCTGCGTCGCTGTCAGGTTAGCGGCTGGGAAAGTGAAGGTTTTATCGCTAAAACGCGCCATCAGCCGGTGCAGCATGGTCACTTTTTCGCTGTCATCATCGACAAAATGGGTTTTACCCAGACCAATTACCGTGCGATGCCGCGCCTCAAAATTACATGCCAGCGGATCCTCAATGATTCCGCCATAGCTGGAGACGGCAAAACAGATATTGGCGTTACGCTTCATCATGTCGATCTTGCTGCCGCTACGGGCCGAGTGAAACCATAGCGCCGTGCCATCCCAGACATAAAACACCGGCAGCAAAAACGGCATATCCTCGCAGGCCAGGGCGATATACATCACACGCCCCTCCTGCAAAATGGCATCGATCTGCGCCGGTTCGGTAATCTCCCGCTCATCGCGTCGCATTGCACCGTGCGGATGGGCTAATGGTGTGCTGCTCATCACTGCGTCCTCCTGGTAGCATCGTGCCGTTCGCGATTAATCAGCGCATCCAACTCATCGCATACTGCCAGAATGCGAAGTTTGTCATTTTCATCCGGCGTACCGTGGTGGTAGTCATCCACTGAGCAGATACCAAAAATCGTATCCAGTGCCAGAATGTTGCTGCGCAGCGTCTCGCTAAAGGTGCTTTTTTCCTCTGCGCTGGCCAGCAGGCTGCGGTAGTTGTGGTTAAACGGCATCTCACCATGCAACGAACAAAGCGCGATCAGGTAGCACTCCACCGCGATGGCGGCGACGTTGAACACCAGGCTGGGCGAGCGGGACTGCTGCACCAACAACCGGGCGCGGCGATGGTAGCCAAACGCATGTTCGTAACAACGGGTAAAGCGTTGCTCATCACTTTCGAACAATAACTGAGTCATAGCGTTATCCTGTGATTAGAAGCCGGGTTACCAGACATTCAGGATCCACTCTTTGTTTTTCTTGTATTCCATATCGGTAAACAGGGTGTTCGCCATCTGCTCCGCCAGCCAAATCGCCCCGGCATAGCCCACCACCGGATGCCGGTAATGCCCGGCGCGGTCATAGGTGGGGAAACCAACACGCACCATCGGAATTTGGTTATCAATCGCGGTAAAGCGCCCTTTGGAATGACCGAGGATCAAATCCAGCGCCAGCTCACCGTCAGTAATACGCTTTTCCATCTCCCACAGGTCGGCGTTGGTGATGATTTCCATCCTGTAATCCACCTGTTGTTGCAGCGCCTGAATGCGCGGATCACTTTTATAGGTGGCGTTATCGTCCCCCAGCAGCAGCAACACCGGTTTCATTTCCAGATCGAGACAAAACTCCGCCAGCCCCACCACCAGGTCCGGGTTGCCATAAATTGCGACCTTTTTATCGGCAAGGAACATATGGACCAGGTCGGTCAGCGCATCCAGCGCAATACCACGCTCACGCACCAGTGACGGTGGGATCGGCTTACCGGTTAACTTTTTCAGGTTATGCAGGAAGGTATCAGTATTGCGGATGCCAATAGGTGTGGGCCCGATCATCGCCGGGACCTGGAAGGCTTCTTCCAGATAGCGCGCCGCTTTCGCCCCTTCATAACGATTAAGGGCAAGGGTCGCGCTGGCGTTGGCGGTATCGACCAGATCAGCAATGGTGGTGTTACCGTGCGACACCGTATTGCCGGACGGCATCAGCGGTGAGTCGAAATCTTCGATTTCAAATAACACCGTGGCATCAATATCCATGGCCTGCAACAGGTGCTTCAGCGCCGTCACATCGCCAGGATTCACCCATCCGGTGATCAGATTAATTTTGCCGTTGGGCTCCCCTTTGCGCGCAAAATATTTGACGATATCGCGCACCGCCACATCGTAGCCACTGATCATACTGCCGACAAAACTCGGGGTGTGGATTGGGATCAGGTGCACTTCGCGCCCGGCATACTTCTCCTGCAACAATCCTTCGTTGAGTTTGCGGACCACACCGTCAACGTCATCACCGATGACCTCAGTCGAGCAGGTGGTGATGATCGGGATAACCTTAACGTGGGGATAGCGCATCAGCAGCACATCGACCGCCTGTTCCACGCGATCCAATGCACCAAACACCGCCCCGTCTTCATGTACCGACGACGACGCAATTTCAAAACTCTCTTTCAGATGCTGGGAAATCAGCAGGCGTACAAACATCACGCAACCCTGACCGCCATGGACAATACCGATACAATCTTTGATGCCGATACTGACGTACTGCGCACCAGCGGGCTGGCAGGTAAAGATGGGGTTGATCACCCCAGTGCGGTCTTTCGCTTTCAATTCACAAGACATGGTCAACCCCCCTTTAGTAACGCTTATCCGTCAGTTCGGCATTCAGCGAACCGGTGATTGTCAGGTAATCAAGGCGCTGGTGCAGCGCCGTCATTAATGTCGTTATCGCTTCGTGGCTCATCGCCTGCAGCCACGAAAAACGGGTACGGTACGCATCGGCGAGCACCACCGCATCCACCCAGTAGCAGCGATCGGCAGGTGTGCCCAACTCAACCGGCTCATCACAGAGCAGCTGCTGTGTTTTGCCCAAAATTCCGGCGTTCTGTTTTTCCCGATCCCAGTTACGGGAGTGAAACTGCCACAGGCAATGTTTCATGATGTAATCCACCATCAGTTCCACCTGTTCATCCTGTGTCATACCGCCTCCTGTTGGTTCGGTGCCGCGCCGGAAAAATCGGGATACTCACGCTCGCGTAATTTGCTGACGCTGTCGTAGCCGCCGGTATATTCGCGCCAGCTGTCGTGGTGACGTATCTCGTCGCTCAGGCTGACATCTGACAACATGCGGGCAGTGGCAAACCCCTGCCCGGTGGGAATTTCATCCTTGCTGATATCCAGTTTCGCCAGTTGATGAATGGGGGAATAGATGGCGTTATAGATATCGCGTGCAAAGCGCACCCAGCCTTCAAACCCTTTGTAGGGCCCGTTGTGGTAAGCATGGGCATTGAGATAGGGCACGCGGATTTTTTTCGCCACTTCGCCCGGCCGTTTACCGGTGAAAATGACATCCGGTTTGAGTTTGTACATGGCTTCCAGCGACTCCAGCTCATTGGGATCGTCGATTGCCAGCGCACCGGCTTCACAACGGGCAATGCCCTTCTCCATATCCCCCTGATGACCGAACTTGGTGTAAACCGACACCACTTCGACCCCCATTTCCGCGTGTATGACGTGTGCCCAGTGCCACAGCTTGGAGCCCCCCGGCCATAAACAGACTTTCTTGCCTTTCAGCCGCGCTTTGTACCAATCCAGCTCAGGTTTCCAGCGGGCTACCTCCTCGTCGATAATCGCCTGGGCGCGGTCTTCAATACCGAAGAACAGGCCAATTTTGCGCAGGGAATCCGCCAGCGGATCAAAGCCAAAACCGTCAATATCCAGACGTGGAATGCCATAGCGCACGCGCAATTCGTTGCAGATATATTCCGCTGAACGGGCGCACTCCAGTACATTCAAATGTGCTTTGTGCATCGCACGCAGATCGTCATAGGAACCGTTGCCGGTAAAGGTGGACAACACCTGGATTCCCATCCGTTTGAAATAATCGACCATCACTTCCTGATCGCCCTGGATATTATATTCACCGACATAATTGATGACGTAATCGCTGGTGATCGTTGGTTCCACCGTACCAACTTTTTGGTTCACCCAGGCAATATTGATTTTGTGGTGTCCACCGGACTGGCTTGGACCAGCAAAGCCCGGTGAATTACAGACGAAAATATCAACGTCAGGACGTTCATCCATCACTTCCTGCGCAATGGCAGCAATATCATCACCAATCAGGGCAGAGGCGCAGGTCTGATAAATGGTCATGCGTTTGATATTGGGATGCGCATCAAATGCTTCGTTAATATTATTCTTCAAAACCTTCTCCGCACCGAATACGATGTGTTTCTCTTTCATGTCGGTGGCAAAGGTATACTTCAGTTGAAAGTTATCGTTATCGCTGATATAACGTTTCGTCTGCCAGGTGTCATAAGTACAACCGACCGGACCATGACTGATATGAATAACATCCTTCATCGGCGTACCGATAACGTGTTTTGCACCACAATAGGCACATCCCCGTTCAGAAATGGTTCCCGGAATGGTATTTAAATACCCCAATGGCAGTGCAGAGGTGATATCTTCATCCGGGCCTTTAACGACCGCATGTTGTTTTCGTTCCGGAATGCATTTACTGCATTCAAACTCATGATAAGGCATAGTGAATCCCTCTTCCGGGAGTGCTGATAAATATATCGATCAGGGTTAATGGACGGGCATCAATCCATAAAACCGTATTTGACGACCATTTTTTCCAGTTGATCCATCGTCAGGGGTCGCGGGATGACCAGATCTTCATTCTCGATAATCTTGCGCCCTAACTCCCGGTACTCCTGCGCCTGGTTGGCATTTGGGTCGAATTCGGTCACGGTTTTCTTGTTGAATTCCGCCTTCTGCACGATGTTGTCACGCGGTACAAAGTGGAGCATTTTGGTGCCAATGGCGGCGGTAAACTCTTCCAGAAATTCCTTCTCACCGTCCACATTGCGGCTATTACAGATAATGCCACCTAAGCGTACACCGCTTTGTTTGGCATATTTCACCAGCCCTTTACAGATATTATTCGCCGCATAAATCGCCATCATTTCGCCCGACGCCACGATATATACTTCCTGCGCTTTACCGTCGCGAATCGGCATGGCGAACCCGCCACATACCACATCACCCAGCACATCAAAGAAAATAAAATCGAGATCGTCGGTATAGGCTTTATTATCCTCCATCAAATCAATCGCGGTAATGACGCCACGACCGGCACAACCGACGCCGGGTTCCGGACCGCCTGATTCAACGCAACGAATATTAAATACGCCGGTTTTCACCACCATTTCATTGGTGATTTTTTCGGCCCCTTGATCGCGCAGTACATCCATCAATGTTTCCTGCGGTTTACCACCGAGAATCAGGCGGGTGGAATCTGCTTTTGGGTCACAACCATGAATAAATACTTTTTTACCGTGGAACCAGGCAAGTGCGGCGGCGGTATTCTGCGTCGTCGTCGATTTACCGATCCCTCCCTTTCCATATATAGCCAGTTTGCGTGTCATGATGCTTCCTCTTGATAAACAAGGTTTAGAAAAGCCCGTTTAGTTTGTACAAGAGGGAAATGCAAAGCCGAGGCCAGATTTAAATCAGAGGTAGTTTGTTGTTGTAGGTGTCTTATATTTATTGGTTTAATTATTTTTTACGCAGGTGGAGAGAAATAATCGGCTGACGGGAAACGTACATCGGCGAACATTCCGGTGAAAAAAGATACGTGAGGGTTAAATAATGCAAAAAAAACCGTCAGACGTGCCACTTCGTCCTCCCGATGTTTATATCGGCTGAATCAACACTCAAAATTTAAGAACCCCTGGCCCCTGCCTGAGAGGGGTACGTCGATGGATTTGAGTGATGTCGTGGAGATTATATTAGTGTTTGTTGTAACTAAGTAACCGGTAAATCCTTCATATCCTGATGCTCTGCCAAAACTTCCTGATGTGTTAACCGTCTACGCAGTCCAGGCAACTTTCATGATGGCAAGCCACCCCCGCGATGATGTCCATTGGTCTTGCCTATCACCGTGATAGTTAGCACGATCACAATACCAGCATTTATTGTTAATTTGCTAATGGTTACTATAGTTATCATTATTCCCATCGAAAGCAATCATGCTTTCAACCATACAAACCAAGGAATAAGACCATGAAAACTATCAAAGCAATGACCATCGCCGCCGCAGCCGCTCTTTCTCTGATGTCAGCAGCAAGCTTCGCTCAGAGCATTTCTGTTACCGCCGATACTCTGGACGGTGCCGAAGCGCAGGTTGCCGCTCAGGCTGCACAGCATGGCGATCAGTATAAAATTACCGAAGCGAACACCAATAACCGTGTTCACATGACCGCAGAACTGTACAAATAACAGATGGTCGCATAAAAGAAGTGCCGGAAGAGGCCGCCCCCAGGGGCGGCCTTTTTCATATCTGCCCTTTCTGAAAGCCTCTCACACGCACCGGATTTTATCCGCCACAAGAGCGAATTGACGCCTTTACTTATGTGAGTTCAGCGTTTGTTGCGCTTCATGTTTCATCACATGAGTGCGAACAGCAGCCTGAAAAACTTTAAACAATAACCCATTGATAAATGTAGTGACTGTCAGCACGACAAAAGCGGTCACCAGCCAGTCGACCAGACCGATGTCACTATGCAAAAGTGCAGGTCGATAGAACAACATTCCCGCCGCGACCATCCAGTGGCTCATGCAATAAAAACAACTAAAAAGATGCCCCAGCATGCCATTTTTCCGTGCTGTCCATGCCCGTAGCGGTGCAAAAAGTTCGGTTTGGGTAATTGTCATCGACAGACTGGCAGATGCCAGGGCAATCATCATGCAGATTGAGAGATTTGAAGATAATTCGGGAGTCATTACGGGTTCCTTTTACATCGACGGGTTCTATTTTTTCCGCGAACATCACGCTGCGGCCCTTTCATGTGACTTATAAAATCACATGATATTTGCCGTTGTCAATCTCATGTAACATTGTAAGATACATGAATGTAATCGGAGAGAAGAATTGAAATGCGTCAGGACAACAAGCTTTCCCGGACACTGCACGTTTTACTGCACATGGCATGTCACGACAAAGTGTATACCTCGGAACAAATCGCCCTGATGCTTGGAACGAACAGCGCTGTGGTCAGGCGTACTCTGGCTGGGTTACGCGATGCGGGTTTTGTCTCTGCGGTAAAAGGCCACCACGGTGGCTGGCGTATTGCCGGTGATCTCAAGGGTATCAGCTTGCTTGATATCTATCGTGCGGTGGGCGCTAAGCATCTTTTTGCCATCGGCGGAGGGGATGAAAACCCGGAATGCGCTGTTGAAGCTTCGGTTAATCAGGCGCTGGGCAATGTGCTGGATGAGGCTGAACAACTACTCCTCGCTCGTTTTTCTGAAATCAGTCTTGAAGACCTGAGAGTAGGTTTCAAACGTCATTGTCCTGAAGACCTGTAGTCAAAAATACGAAAAAGGCCACCTTGCGGCGACCTTTTCCGGCACTTCCCTGTACGACCATCCGTTATTTGTACAGTTCTGCGGTCATGTGAACACGGTTATTGGTGTTCGCTTCAGTAATTTTGTACTGCGCGCCCTGCTGTGCTGCCTGAGCGGCGATTTTTGCTTCCGCACCGTCCAGAGTTGAGGAGGTGACGGAGATGCTCTGAGCAAAGCTGCCAAATGACATCAGTGAAAGAGCAGCGACAGCGGCGATGGACATTGCTTTGATAGTTTTCATGGTCTTAATCCTTAATTTGTTTGGGTGGAAGGCTGTGTGCCTTCGATGGAAGTAATAATAACCATAGTTATTGTTTCATGATTGATAATTAGTGCGATCACTGTGATCTGGCTAATCATTACTTCCCGCGTAGTTCGATTATTTAGTCAGTTCAGCTGACAGGTAAGCACCGTTATCGACGCGTGCACCGGTGATTTTGTAAGAGGCACCGGCCTGTTTAGCCTGAGCAGCGATTTTGGCTTCTGCGCCATCGAGGGTTGAAGCGGAAGCGGTGATGCTCTGTGCGAAGCTGCCGAAAGAAACCAGTGACAGGGCCGCAACTGCAACGAAAGTTTTGATAGATTTCATGGTCAATTCCTCAGAGATAGTTTTTAGTGGGTGGGGTGTTGTGCCCCGATGTGAGAGAGAATAGACCTGTGGAGCGGAGAGTAAAAGCTGAGGGATTTGCTGAAATGATTCAAAAAATATGAATGAAAATCAATTGCGAAAGCAGGCAGCGTGCTTTATTAATTCAACCCCGCTCTTCCTCATGTCCTTGCGCCGTTGAGGACGACCTGACGACAGCACGCGTAACTTACTCAGAAAAACATAGGGAATTGCCTGAGGTTAACCAATGAACACAATCATTCCATTAGAAGCGCTCGGCCCACGCATATGCATTATGGGGCCATCAAACAGCGGAAAGTCTACGCTTGCTGAGGCAATAGCACGCAAAACATCCTTGCCCGCGATTCACCTTGATAGGCTTTATCACATGCCTGATTCAAACTGGGTACCGCGAGACACTGCAGAGTTTCTACGCCTGCATTCTGATGCAGTCAGTCAGGAAAAATGGGTTATGGATGGTAACTACAAAAAATGTATTCCGGAGCGACTCGAACGCGCGACGGGCTTTATCCTGCTTGATTTGCCAACCCATATTAGCCTGCTGCGCTACATCCGCAGATGTTACTCAGCAAATCCGAGAGTAGGTGGTCTTAAAATTGGCAGGGAACATATCAAATGGGACATGATAAAACACATCACCTTAGTCACTCCGGGAAATCGAAAAAGCTACAAAATCATGTACGAACAGATCCCGCTGCCAAAGCTGTTACTGGCGACGCCAGAAAACGTTAACGAATATTTTAAGCACTGGAAGCTATAAATATGTTGTGGAAAGTCTGAACGGAATTTTCCTGCATGGCATCCAGCCTTGATGCTGCCAATCGGCATCGCCTATCACCGAAATAGTTAGCATGTTAACAATTGCAGCATTTATTGATAATATTGTAATAGTCACCTTAGTTATCATTATTCCCATCGGAGGCACACAGTCTCCCACCCAAATAACCTAAGGAAATGACCATGAAAACTATCAAAGCAATGTCTATCGCCGCTGTCGCTGCTCTCTCACTGATGTCATTCGGTAGCTTCGCTCAGACCGTTACTGCTTCTGACTTAACTCTGGATGGCGCTGAAGCGCAAATCGCTGCTCAGGCTGCACAACAGGGCGCACATTATAAAATCACCGAAGCCAGCAACAATAACTTCGTGCATATGACTGCTGAACTGTACAAATAACAGCGAATCGTTAGAAGAAGTATCAGAGGAGGTCGCCCTGGGGCGGCCTTTTTTTGTTTGGAAGCTGACTCCTCACCTCAATGCATTTTCTTTAAGAGAAAATCGACCAGCACTTTGATTCTTTTTGTTTTCCCTGCGCTTTTCAGGTAATACAAATACACGGGCGGATAGGTTCTCCAGAAAGGTTTCATCACCGGCACGAATTTTTCTTTATCAGAGAGCAGTTCATATACGGGTTCGAAAATTCTGCCAATCCCGAGGCCATTACGTATTCCATCAGCCATAACATCAATATCGTTGCTCATTAACTGAAACGGCATTTCCACCGTTAATTGCTCACCCTTTTCTTCCAGAATCAACGGCAGAATACGGTTATTGGTGATAAACCGATAACCTATCAATTTATGCTGCTGAAGATCTGCAGGAGCCTGCGGCATACCATATTCCTTAAGATATGCGTCCGAAGCGTACAAACCTTCACGGAAAGGTTTCATCAACTGGCGGGCAACCACGCCCCCATCAAGGATGTCGCCAAATCGAATCCCCAAATCATACTTCTCATCAATGATGTTGATCGTTCCGTCATACACGGATATCTCAAGCTGTATTTCTGGATAACACTGGCAGAACTCAGCCATAAAGGGTTTGAGAATAAGCACATACGCAAATCGTGAGAGGGTGATTCGTACCAGTCCGGATGGCACCTGATTGAGGTCCCGGACATTTTCCAGCGCGGTTTCCAGTGATTCGACGGCCTGTGACGTCTGCTGCAATAGCTGCTGGCCCGCATCGGTCAATTCGATGCGGCGGGTGGTCCGAATAAACAACGGATGCCCCGTATATTGTTCCAGCAACTTTAATGCCTTACTTACCGATGGCGGCGTGATGCCCAACTTCCTCGCCGCTGCGGAAATGCTGCCCTCGCGGGCAATGCTCTGGAAAATACGTATCTGGCTATAAATCACGTTGTTCATTACTTCATCCTGATGCAATGCACCTGACCATTATTAACTGCAGGCTAAAAATCTTTGAGTCAAGGATGACCTAATCTTATGGGAAAAGCGAATTTATACTTCCCGTGACTAACCAATTAGTGTTCTCAACATCATGACTTTGAATTTTCCGGACACTCTTCTTATCAGAATGAGAATAGCGAAATGAAACCATTACCAAAAATTGCGTTAGGTACCTGGTCCTGGGGCACGGGATTTGCCGGAGGCGATACCGTATTTGGCAACCACCTGACTGACGATCAAATGAAAGTCGTCTTTGAAGCAGCGATGCAGGAAGGGTTGAATTTATGGGATACCGCCGCCGTATACGGCATGGGCAGTTCGGAGGATGCGCTGGGGAAACTCGTACGCCAATATCCGCGTGAGCAACTCGTATTATCGACAAAATTCACCCCGCAGATTGCGGATCAGCAGGCAATAAATCCCGTCGAAGATATGCTGAACAAAAGCCTGACGCGCCTTGGCGTAGCGGATATCGACATTTACTGGATTCATAATCCATCAGATGTTGAAAAATGGACTCCCGGGCTTATTCCGCTACTGAAAAGTGGCAAGATCCAACGCGTTGGTGTATCCAACCACAGTCTGGCACAAATCATGCGCGCTAATGACATCCTTAAGACAGCGGGATTTGCCGTGTCTGCTGTACAAAATCATTACAGCTTGCTTTATCGTTCATCTGAAGATGCGGGAATTCTTGATTACTGCAACCAGAATGGCATTACCTTCTTTTCCTACATGGTGCTGGAACAGGGTGCCCTGAGTGGCCGGTACAATACCCTCAACCCTATGCCTTCCGGTAGCGGTCGTGCTGAGACCTACAACAAGATATTGCCGCAGCTGGAAAAATTAACCGCGGCAATGCAGGCCATCGGCGAAACCCGGGCAGCAAATGCTGCACAGGTAGCAATAGCCTGGGCAATTTCTAAAGGCACATTGCCAATCATCGGCGCAACCAAAGTCCATCATGTCCTCGACGCAGCAAAAGCCGCATCACTCCATCTGACTGCCGATGAGGTCTCCACGCTTGAGCAGCTTGCGGTTGCCACCGGCGTCGATACGCGTGGCTCGTGGGAAAAACCGATGATTTAACGCTCTTATTCCACCCGACGGGTGTTAAAGACGCCGGTTTAAGTAGAAAGACTATTAGCCAGTGGCTAATAGTCTTTAAGCTATTGATGCCCTAAAAAACACAACACACCCGGCCTATACTGGACACCATTCAACCAACTCATTGTTAAGAATCGAAAATGCAAAATGTGTTAATTATTTCCGGTCACCCGGACCTGGCGCAGTCTGTCGGGAATGCCACCATCCTGAAAGAAGTTGCCGGTGCCCTGCCCGGAGTGGAAATTCGCTATCTGGATGCACTTTATCCGGGTTATCAGATTAATGTCGCTGCAGAACAAGCTGCGCTGTTAAAAGCAGATGTGATCGTCTGGCAATTTCCTTTTTCCTGGTATTCAGTTCCCGGATTAATGAAGTTATGGATTGATCAGGTATTTCTTCACGGTTTTGCCCATGGTTCAACGGCACAGCTTAATGGTAAAAAACTCATCCTGTCATTTACCACGGGAGCTCCGCAGTCACTGTATTCACCTGAAGGTTTTTTCGGACATGATCTTGAGGATTATTTAATTCAGTTCAAAACTACGGCCGCGTTGTGCAATCTTGAGCTGCAAGCTCCCATTTATACCTGTGGCATCAGTTACGCTGGCCGTGACGAAGCTAAAACGGCTGGGCAGATGATTGTTGCAAAAGAACATGCCTCGCGTTTGATTAGCACCATCAAAAGCATGGCTGCCTGAATTAATAAACATCCATTAAATGGTGGAATAAAATGTACATCATCAATATAACCGTTAATGCAGAGATCAGTGCAGAACAGCACGAAAGTCTTTTTCCGCAACACGCCGCCTGGTTTAAAAAATATTTCGATGCAGGCAAGTTCGTTATGATCGGCCCTTATGCTGATCGGGAACGTGCGGGTATTATCATTGCCAGCACTGAAAGCCACAGTGAGCTAGAGACTATTCTCAGCGAGGATTCTTATTATCCCGATCTGGCCAATTATGAAATCCGTGAGTTTATCCCAAAAATGATTTCATCCGATCTTGAGAAATTTCAGCTAGCGTAACGAAAGAAATGTCGGGGATTATGCAATGCAATATACCAAACTTGGCAATAGCGACCTGATTATCTCCCGTATCTGTATGGGATGTATGGGATTTGGTGATCCAACCATTGGACAGCATAGCTGGACACTGGGAGAAGCCGAAAGCCGCGATATCATTCGATATGGTCTGGAAAACGGCATCAATTTTTATGATACCGCCATTGCCTATCAACTGGGTTCGAGTGAACGTTATGTCGGCAAAGCTCTGCGCGATATGGCTAAGCGCGATGAAGTGGTGGTTGCCACCAAATTCCTGCCCCGCACAAAACAACAAATCGCCGACGGGATAAGCGGCCAGCAGGCTATCGCCCATTCACTCGATACCAGCCTGCATAATCTCGGCATGGATTATGTCGATCTCTATATCTACCATATCTGGGACTATAACACGCCGGTTCTGGAAGTGCTGGAAGCCCTGGATCGTGCCGTCCGCGCAGGGAAAGTCCGTGCCATTGGCATTTCCAATTGTTATGCCTGGCAGCTCGCCAAAGCAAATGCGCTGGCTGAACGCGAGAGGCTGACCCCGTTCGTTTCGGTGCAAAGTCATTACAACCTGATTATGCGTGAAGACGAACGCGAACTGTCTGGATTATGCCATGAAGACAATATTGCCATGACGCCTTACAGCGCATTGGCGAGCGGACGCCTTTCCCGCCAAAGCGACATACAAACCCAGCGAGCAACCAAAGATGATTATGCGAGAGGCAAATACGATAAAACCGCCGGGCAAGACCAGATAATCATTGACCGCGTCGCTGAACTTGCCGCCCGTCATCATGTATCAATGACGGAAATTTCTCTCGCATGGTTATTAACAAAAGTGAATGCCCCGGTAGTGGGCGCAACTAAAAAGCACCATATAGAGGGTGCAGTAAAAGCGGTGGAATTCACCCTGAGCGAAGAAGAAATCATCTTCCTTGAGGAGTGTTATTTGCCACATAACCTTTCCGGCATCATGGCACAAAATACGCCTCAGACTAAAGACAATAAACAGGTATGGACGCGATGATACCACCTCTGAATCATGCATAAATTAATCGATAATTATTTATTCACTTAACAAGAGAATACCGCATGTTAAAAAAAATAATGTTGTCTGCCCTGGTGATGGCATCCATGACGGCTCACGCTATGGCGAGTCGCCCTGCTTATTATGTTGCTGAATTTCAGGCCACGGATCCGCAAGGAATAAAACCCTATAGCGAGCAGGTTGAATCGACGTTTAAACCTTATAGTGGGCGCTTTATTGTTCGTGGCGGAGTGCTGGATGTCAAAGAAGGTTTTGGTGCACAGGGTCGACTGGTTATCATCAAATTTGACAGCTTAAAACAGGCTCAGGACTGGTACAACTCTGCCGGATATCAGAAAATTATTCCGATCCGTCATCGCTCAGGTAACTCACGTACTTATATTGTCGAAGGACAGCTTGATTAAGCAAAAGCGTCTGTTTCTATGAATCAATCATTGTTCATCATTATTATTTCATTCATTTGTGAGAATTACTCATAACACTGTCCTGAGAAATGGCATTCCCAATATCCTGGGGGCGGAGCTACCATTTAATCATTCACATGACGGAGACAGACCAAATGAGTAACGGTATTAAAGATAAAGTTATTGTCATCACGGGTGCCAGCAGTGGCCTGGGCGAATGTACTGCACGCCACCTGAGTAAGCTGGGTGCCATTCTTGTTTTGGGTGCCCGCCGTGCTGAACGCCTTCAATCACTGGTTGCCGATATTGAAAAACAAGGTGGTATCGCCATCGCCGTCGCCACGGACGTGACGCGTAAAGCACAGGTTGAAGCCTTACTTAAGGCAGCGGTTGATAAGTTTGGTCGTATTGATGTGTTGCTCAATAACGCCGGACTGATGCAGCAATCCCGCCTCGACAGCCTGAAAACGGATGAATGGGACAATATGATTGATGTGAACTTAAAAGGGACACTGTATGGCATCGCTGCCGCACTGCCTTATATGCAGGCGCAAAAAAGCGGCCACATCATTAATGTCTCATCCGTTGCCGGCCATAAAGTGACGCCCGCAGGTTCAGTGTATTGCGCCACCAAACATGCGGTTCGGGCGATCAGCGAAGGGCTGCGTTCTGAAGTGAAAGCATGGAATCTGCGCACTACCATTATTTCGCCCGGCGCCGTTGCAACCGAACTGACCGATCATATTACGGAAAAAGACATTGGCCAGGGTATCCGTGATTTCTACCAACAGCATGCCGTTGGCGCGGATTCTTTTGCACGCGTTGTTGAATTTGCTATCTGTCAGCCTGCGGAAGTGGATATTAACGAAATCCTTTATCGTCCCACCAGCCAGGAACTCTGATTGCCATCACCGGTAAAAGGCGTGTCTGATCCGTGCAGTCACGCCTGTTGTCGCCGAACCTATCCCGCGACTGATGACGGGCGAATACCCGCTATCACTGGAGATATTGTTCGTCTCCCACTTTTCCAGCCAGTTAACATTGGTTCCTTCGTTACTGGTTTCCTGAATAGCGATATGGGATACGCTAGTAGTCGACCTAGCTAGCTAGAAGAAATTAAAGAGTGGATTGATGGGAATATTAATAAACCACTGAAGGTTAAAGATGTAGCTAAAATATCTGGTTATTCTAAGTGGCACTTACAACGTGAATTTATGAAATACACTAATAAGACCTTATGCCAATATGTTCTTGATAGAAAACTCTATTTTGCAGCAAAAGATCTTGTCAGTGGATATGAGCCTATTTTGAGCATTTCCTTAAGGTACGGATTTGATTCTCATCAATCTTTCACCCGAGTATTTACCCGCAGATATAAAACACCACCATCAGTATACAGAAGAAATAATTATTTGATGCACAGGTGTTACCCCGGCATAATTGTAGATAATGATAATGCCGATTCAATTGTTCATAAAATATAGACGTGCTGTATTTTTTAATAATATACATTAAGCTGGTATTGATCCCAATGAGGTGCCTCCTACTGGCAGTGAGATAAGGATATGACTAAGTCTTATGAATATGTTTACAGTATATTTTCACTGACCCTAAGGTTTTCTTAAGCTTTACAATGTGTCGATTGTTAAATCCAGTTTTTAACTCTTATTAGTTTGAGTTTTACGAGTATAAATTCCAAATCTCTCATTTGATAATAATTTCAATTCTCATTCTCGTGTCAGGATGTTTAGATTCCTGCGCTGTGCCAATTAATGACTAAGCATTTCAATACAAGGAATCAAAATGAATCGTTTATTGCCACTTAGTTCGATCGCTCTTGTCATTGCCTCCCTGATTTCTCTCTCCTCTGCCAGCGCTGCTGAAAATGACACCGGTATTGTGGTTTATAATGCGCAGCATGAAAATCTGACCAAGTCATGGGTGGATGAGTTTACCAAAGAAACCGGTATCAAGGTCACCGTGCGCAATGGCGGAGATACTGAACTGGGTAATCAAATCGTTCAGGAGGGCAAGGAATCACCTGCTGATGTTTTCCTGACTGAAAACTCACCTGCCATGACTCTGGTGGATAACGCTAAACTGTTTTCACCCCTTGACCCAGAAACATTAAAACAGGTCCCGGCACAATATCGCCCTTCACATGGCAAATGGATTGGCATCGCTGCGCGTAGCACGGTATTTGCCTATAACCCGGCCAGGATAACCAAATCACAACTTCCTGTCTCAATGATGGACCTGGCAAAACCTGAGTGGAAGGGGCGCTGGGCTGCATCTCCATCTGGCGCAGATTTCCAGGCCATTGTCAGCGCCATGCTTTCATTGAAAGGTGAAGCCGCAACGCTCGACTGGCTCAAAGCAATGAAAACCAACTTTGTACCCTATAAAGGCAACAGCACTGTTTTAAAAGCCATTAATGCTGGGCAGATCGATGGTGGGATTATCTACCATTACTATTACTTTGTAGACCAGGCTAAAACCGGCGAAAACAGTAAAAACACTGCGCTTCATTATTTCAAAAATCAGGATCCCGGCGCCTTTGTCAGCATTTCTGGCGGCGGCGTATTAGCCTCAAGTAAACATCAGCAGCAAGCACAATCATTTATTAAATGGATTACCGGAAAAAAAGGCCAGGAAATGCTGCGAACCAACAATGCGTTTGAGTATGCAGTGGGAGATGGACTGGCATCAAATGCCAAACTGGTTCCATTATCCGAGTTGAATGCCCCTAAAGTTGATCCTGCTTCACTCAACAGCCAAAAAGTGAGTCAGTTAATGATCGAAGCCGGACTTCTTTAACCGTGAAATTTTGAGCGCCCGATGACAGGTTTAACATCAAGCCGTTGTAAATTTACCAGAATGAAAATCACATCCAAATTCCATGTGGTATTGACAGTTCTGGCGATGGTTATTGCACTGCTGGCACTATTACCCTTAGGTTTTGTGATTAGCGTAGGGATAGACGCCGGATGGAAAACCGTTAAGGCGCTCATTTTCCGCCCCAGGGTTGGTGAACTGCTGATTAATACTTTTTGGTTAATCACCGTCACCGTTCCCGCCTGTGTGGTGCTGGGTACGCTTCTGGCGTGGTTAACTGAGAAAACCAATTTACCGGGCCGCCGTATCTGGTCGGTTCTCATGGTGGCACCGCTGGCTATTCCTGCCTTTGTGCAAAGCTATGCGTGGGTCACTTTTTTTCCCGGAATGAATGGGTTATTCGCGGCAACATTTATCGCGGTACTCGCTTACTTCCCGTTTATCTACATGCCTGTCGCGGCAATGCTGAGGCGTTTTGATCCCAGTTTAGAGGATGTCGCTGCATCACTGGGCGCCAGTCCGGTGAAAATATTCTTTCGCATCATCCTGCCTCAGCTGCGCTTGCCAGTCTGTGGCGGAGCTTTGCTGGTCACACTGCACCTGTTGGCTGAGTATGGTCTGTTTGTGATGATTCGCTTTGATACCTTCACAACCGCTATTTATGATCAATACCAATCGGCATTTAACGGACCGATGGCCAACATGCTTGCCGGTGTTCTCGCCCTATGTTGCCTGATGGTTATGGTTGTTGAAACGGCGGCGCGTGGTAAAGCCCGCTATGCACGGGTAGGAAGTGGGGCGGCCAGAAAACAGCTCAAACGAAAACTGACACCGCTCTCAGGATTATTTGCATTAGCATGCTTCACGCTGGTGGTCACTCTGGCATTAGGTACACCGACATTGGCGCTCGCTCGCTGGCTATGGATTGGCGGTCTCAATAATTTTATCAGCGCAGAGTTATGGAGTGCACTGGGTCAGACCGTTACCCTGGCGTTGCAGGGTGCAATGATCACTACCGCGTTTGCCATACCCATTTCATGGTTGGTGGTGCGCTATCCTGCTCGTCTTTATCGCCTGTTGGAGAACTGTAGTTACATTGCCAGCGCCTTGCCGGGGATTGTGATTGCTCTTGCTCTGGTGACCGTCACTATCCATTATGCCCGGCCTGTATATCAGACCAACATCACGCTGTTCCTGGCCTGGCTGCTGATGTTTGCACCCCGCGCACTGATCAATCTCAGAGCAGGGGTCTCTCAGGCACCAGTCGAACTTGAACAGGTCGCACAGAGTCTCGGCACATCACCTGCGATGGCGGTGTTTAAAATTACGATGAGACTGGCTGCGCCGGGGGCAACCACCGCTGCCGCACTTGTCTTTCTGGGCATCAGCACTGAACTTACCGCAACGCTGCTGCTTTCACCCATTGGAACACGAACCTTAGCGATGGGTTTCTGGTCTTTAACCAGTGAAATTGACTATGTGGCCGCGGCTCCCTATGCGCTCTTAATGGTATTAATTTCTTTGCCTCTTACCGGGGTTTTATATATTCACTCGCAAAAGCTAATGGGACATTGAGATGTTATTGCTGGAAAATATTTCAAAAAAATTTGGCACTGCTCAGGTTTTAAATAACATCAATTTAAGTGTTACCTCTGGCAGCAGGACAGCGATTGTCGGCCCATCGGGTTCTGGCAAAACCACGCTACTTCGCCTTATTGCCGGCTTTGAAATACCCGACAGTGGCAGGATCATACTGAATGATAGGCCGCTATTCACCGGAGAGAGTTTTGTTCCCCCTCATCACCGTAAAATAGGGTTTGTTCCACAGGAAGGTGCATTATTTCCACATCTCAGCGTCGCAAAAAATATCTCATGGGGGCTGAAAGGAACGTCAAAAGAAATAGAGCGGCAGGTTCATGCGTTGATGGAGCTGGTTGCTCTGGATCAGAGCCTGGCGAAACGCTGGCCCCATGAAATTTCTGGTGGCCAGCAACAACGCGTTGCCCTGGCAAGGGCATTAGCACAAAAACCCGCTTTAATGCTGTTGGATGAACCCTTCTCGGCGCTCGATGCCGGGTTAAGGAATGCTACTCGCAAAGCCACCGCCGAATTGTTAACTGAAGCGGGAGTGGCCTCAATATTAGTGACTCATGACCAAAATGAGGCATTATCTTTTGCGACTCAAATCGCTGTTATCAGTCAGGGCAGTTTTGCTCAGACTGGACGGCCAATAGAGGTCTATTCCAATCCAATTAACCAGGAGACGGCGCTCTTTCTGGGGGACGCCATTCTTCTGCCAGGCCAAATTCGCGACGCAAAGGTGTATACGGCTTTGGGGGATATAGATGTGCCTGATGCACCCACCGATGGCTGCCACACGGTTATGCTACGCCCTGAGCAACTGCGTATTGAACCTTGTCATGCCCGGCAAAGTGATGCAGTTGCAACGATCATGCATATCGATTTTTCAGGGTTTTTTTTCAACACTGACGCTGCTGATTAATGCCAGTGTTCAGACCATAACCGTTAAAGTGGTGACGCGTGCTGATTTAAGACCAGGCATACTGGTGAATGTTTTGATCTCCGGCTCGGCGGTGATTGTTAATTGAGGCATGATCTATTTGGACCCATCACGAAGCTCATGACGAAGTTAAAATTGCGCGAGGCGTTGACGCTGAATGTCCAGCATGGACGGCTCCAGTGGAATATAGCCTTCGGCACTATTCGTTTGGGCAGCAACGATGGCTTGTCCCTCTGAGGAGAGGGTGAGTGACAGCCACGTCTTCAGTTCAGGGTTGAGCTTTTGACCCGGCGGCAGATCAAAATAGAGCGAGACATAACTGGATAACGGATAGTTTCCCCGGCCAACATTGGCTAAATCTGGCAGCATGTAATCCATACGGTCATCAGCGGCCAGCGCCACAATTCTTGTCTGCTTTGCAAAGGCTGCGGCATTAAACCATCCCACTGTGCCGATGCCAAACGGGTCATTCGCCACCGCTTCCAGCACTGCCTGACGATCTGGCAGAGGCTCATAGTGTGGCGGATAAGGAAGGCCCTGCAGGTGCAGATGACGAAATGCCGTTGCATATTTACCGTCGTCGTGCAGGCCATACAAATGAATGCGCCGATGCTGGTATTCTTCCTGCAAACCCAGTTGTGACCACATGCTGATCTCACCCTGCGGATTTCCCCTGGCGAAAAGGGCACGCACCTGTGCCATCGTCAGCCCCTGCAGCGGGTTACGCTGATTAACGTAAAAAGCGGGTGGGGTTTTTGCATCCGCGCGCGGCCCATGTCCGTTATAGCCGACATGGATGCAGGTTGGGGCATAGCCTTTCACCTGCAAAAATGCATCCAGCTCATACTGCCAGGGAGAACGAGAGATGGGCGCAACCCAGCTGGCATTAGCCGCCAGCGCCATAATCGCCGTTGAGGAACCTTCCATGGTGCAGGTGAACAGAATTTCTGGATGTTGGCGCTGAAAAAGTTCGCACCATGGTGTAACCAGCGAATCCATGCCGTCATTACCAATAATCGGCAGCGTTGTCGTTGTACTAGCAGTATTCATAAGCAATTAGCCAAAAGGTTGGACTGGTGGTTGACCATATCGTCAGAAAGAGACGCGTAGCGAGACTGTGTGTTGATGATTTGTTGTCCCGTAGCTGACAGCACAAAACTGGCAAAATCGATCAGCGGCTGGCTGATAATCCCGTGCCGATTTTTTGGCAGATAAAGGTGCAGATAGCGGGTAAGGGGATAGTCACCGCTTTGCATATTATGCAGGCTTGCGTCATAAACCTGACCCTCTTCGTCAGAGATTGGCAGCGCGCGGATATGTGAATTTTCACGGCCCGCTTCAGCAATGCCAATCGCCGTGGGCATGCTGGCCAGTTTTTCGAGCAGCTCATCGGTAGTGCTGACATATTCACCACTCCAACCCGGCTGACGCTGGTTAAAGTGATGCTGACTCATGAATATGTTGAGTGGCGCGATATCGGGCAAACGCAGTGGGTAAAGGCTGCCAGCATTAGCGACATTCAGCTGAGCCCATGAGGAGTAATCTCCCGCCGAATTGCCACGCGTAAATACCTTACTAAGCTGCTGCAACGTAATGTGTGGCAATGGATTTGCCCGCTGCACATACACACAGGCAGAAACCGGTGCACAAATCGCTACCCTGATAGCGAATGGCGGGCTGCCGAGCAGCTTACGGTAAGGCACGCTTTCAAAACGGGTCATTTCGCGTTCGAGCAGTGCCATGGCGCTTTGGCCGGTCATCATGTAAGCAAACACTGATGCTTGCCCCAGTGCCGTCGCCAAATATTCCCTTTCTGGCTGGTGAGTGCTGAATGCTTCAATCAATTGACGGGCAACATCACTGCTGTTTTCACAGGCTCCCAACTTATAAACCCGAGGGTCTGGCGCTTTTAAATGCGCGGTATAGATCGTTGAACTCATTATCCGTTGTTTCTCTATTAACAATTTTCCAGGCTTACCGCGTAAATGAGGTAACCGGCAGCAGCAAGCAGCGCACTCAGTATCATACGTGATGATTTCTTTTTCCAATAAAAGCAATGAAAATCAACCGGATATTAAAGTTCGCTAAATAGAAATTATGTTAAATACGATATCCGCACACACCCCGGACCGCACCTCGACCGTAGCGGCGTGATTTATCACGCGGGTTTTCCCTCGTCATCGCTGGACGATGCGCGATAAATCGCGCCGCTACGGCAAAATTCCGCAGGATTTTCCCCTGCTCTTTCCTCAGATTTCACGTAGCGACGCCTGATAACATTGAGCCTGGCTATGTAATCAGGAATACCTATTCCACGCAGCTTCCATGGCTTTTCCCTGCACAGTTTTATAGCCATATCGGTTGATGGTCGCTTCCAGTGCTGCGAGGGTTTGCAGTACGCAATCCTTACGGGCGTTGTAGCCCATGGTGCCGATACGCCACATTTTTCCTTTTAATGGACCGAATGAGGTGCCGATTTCGATGCCGAAATCGTTAAGCATACATTCGCGGATTTGCTGGTCATGCAGGCCGTCAGGAATATTAATACCCAGCACATTATTCATCTTATGCTGAGGGTCACCGAACACCTCCAGTCCCATCGCCTCAACGCCGGCACGTAACGCATCGCCGTGCAGCGCATGTCTGGCGATGCCCGCATCCAGGCCTTCCTGCACAATCAGGCGGGCGCACTCACGCGCACCATACAGCGCTGATGTCGCTTCGGTATGGTGGTTAAGCCGTTCACTACCCCAGTAATCCATGATCATGGCGAGATCGAAATAATTAGAAGAGATGATGGGTTCGTCACCATCATGATGTCTGTCATCGCGTATGCCTTCTTCGACGTGACGACGTCGCTGGATGTAGTCAGCCATCGGCTCACTCAGCGTAACCGGCGATGTTCCGGCGGAGCCGCCCAGGCATTTTTGCATCCCGGCGGAGACTGCATCTAAGCCCCATGCATCGGTTTCGAGAGGGTTGCCGCCGAGAGTCGCGGTGGCATCAGTATAAAAAAGTACGCCATAACGTTGGCAAATTGCCCCTAATTCTTCCAGTGGTTGTCGCATGGTGGTTGAGGTATCACCATGCACGGTTAACAACATGGTTGGTCGAACGCGTTTGATGGCATCTTCGATCTGATCTGGTGTAAACACCGTCCCCCAGGGGGTCTCAATGGTGTGAACTTCCGCCTGGCAACGACGGGCGATTTCACATAATAAATGCCCGAAGCGACCAAAAACCGGCACCAGAACTTTATCGCCTGGCCGAATGGCCGACACCAGAATCGCCTCAATGCCCGCACGGGAAGTGCCATCAACCAGCAAGGTCCAGTGGTTCGCGGTGCGGAACACCGAACGATACAGCATCATGACTTCGTTCATGTATGCCGTCATGGCCGGGTCATATTGCCCAATAAGTTGTGCTGACATCGCCCGCAATACACGAGGGTCTGCATTGATCGGACCGGGTCCCATTAACAGACGCTGAGGGGGATTCATCTGGGTGAAAACATGCTTGTTCAAAGAATATTCCTGCTGTTAGTGACGTAATATTTTGCTGACAAACTGGCGGGTACGCTCGTGGATGGGAGCATCAAATACCTGCTGTGGTGAACCGGTTTCCACCACCTGTCCATCGGCCATAAACACCACCTTCGACGACACTTCACGGACAAAACTCATCTCATGAGAAACGATAAACATGGTGATCCCTTCAGAGGCCAGTTCGCGGATGGTATCCAACACCTCGTTGACCATCTCAGGGTCGAGTGCTGCTGTCACTTCATCCAGCAGCAGAATGGTCGGCTTCAGTGCCAGCGCTCGGGCAATCGCCACTCGCTGCTGCTGGCCGCCGGAGAGTTGATCCGGGTAAGCATTGATGCGATGTGACAGCCCCACCCGTTCCAGCAGGCGACGCGCATCCTGCTCCACTTCCTTCTTCGACCAGCCTTTAATTTTGGTTGGCGTGATCATCACGTTTTCCAGCACGGTCATATTCTGGAACAGGTTGTACTGCTGAAACACAATCGCGATGGACTCACGCAGCTGACGTAACTCATTTTTATTGGTGTAATCCACCACGCTGTTTTCCAGCAAAACCTGCCCCTCTTTCGGTAGCAGCAATCCCATCAGCACGCGCAACAAGGTACTTTTGCCAGAACCAGAAGGACCGATCAGGCTGACAATGTCGCCCTTCTCCACCGATAAAGTGACATTCTCCAGCACGGGCTGGTCGTTATAGGCGGCTTTTAATTTAATGATGTCGAGCTGTGGCAATTTTTCTCTCCAGACGCTTACCCAGACGCGATAACGGATAAGACACAATGAAATAAAGCATGAGGACGACGGCATAAACCAGCGTGGCCGAATAACCTTTATCAGAAAGGATTTTGCTGGCGGAGGTGAGTTCCATCACCCCAATCTGCGAGGCAAGCGTCGTGTCTTTGATGTACATAACAAAGAAGCTGAAGGTTGGCGGGATCACCACCGTCAGAGACTGCGGAATGATCACGTAGCGCAGTGTCTGCAAATAGGAAAAATTCAGCGTGACCGCCGCTTCCCACTGGTTATGATGCACGGATTCCAGACCACTGCGGATGATTTCCCCTAAGTAAGCCGCGGCGATAATACATACGCTGATCAACGCCACGGTGAAGGTGGAAAAGCGCAGTCCGGAATACTGGCTGATAAAAAACACCAGAAATAACGTCACCAGAAAAGGAATACGCCGGAAAATAAAGAAGTAGACATGTACCACCCCGCGCAGTGGTGACAGCATCGCCGCTTTGGTATTGATCACCACTGCCAGCACGAAGCCCGCCAGAAAACCAATCAGGCAACCAAACGCCGACAGTGCCAGCGTGATACCCAGACCCTGTAATAACAGCAACAGGTTGTAGTACGAGAACAGCCCGGTAATTTCCGACCAGTCGAAGTAGCTCATTAAAATACCCCCGTCCTGGCTCGAAACAGAAACCGCCCCATAATGGCCAGGGCAAAGGTGGCAAGAATGGTGATAGCGATATAAATAACGGCAGCCACTGAGAAGGATTCCACCGACAAATAAGTTTGTGAACTCAGGTTATAGGTGCGACCGGTGAGTTCTTCGACGCCAAACATGGAGGCCATCGAGGTACCCAGAGTCATAACAATGAACTGGTTCGAGAGGGGGCGGAACATCACCTTGATCACATGCGGAAGGATGACGTAACGGATGATTTGGATACGCGAGAATCCCAGAACTTCTGCGGCTTCAATTTCCATACGGCGGACAGAATCGAAACCTGCGCGCTGGATTTCGCACAAATAGGCACCCGCGTTAAAAGTGGCGCCGATCAGCACCGCCGTAAACGGCGAAAGCAAAATACCGACTTCTGGCAGCGCAAAAAACAGAAAATAGATCTGCACCAGCTGCGGAGTATTGGTGGCAAAAATCACATAGGCGTTAATGAATTTGCCTGCCAGCCTGGGACCATAGCGCAGGATGCTGGTACAAATCATCGCAATCACCATACCAAAGGCGAAGGCCAGCACTGCCAGTTGCAGGCTAATCCAGGCTCCGCCCAACAGGTAAGGCAGTTGATCGAGAATAGGAAAAAAATTCAGGTTCATCAGAACAATGCTCAATCACACAAGGGCGCCCTGACCTTCCGGGCGCCCGATTTAATCAGAACGAAAATCAGTATTTCGTCGGCGAGGCGGTGGGATCATGCAACATGGCGTGACCGAACCATTTCTTCCAGCTGCTGCCGATAAAGCCTGATTTATGCAGCGAGGCGATCTCGGTATTTAACTTCTCGCGCAGCGCTGTGTTGCCTTTGCTGACGGCGATACAGTCGTAATCCACCTCAATCGGGTCATCCACGACATGCCATTTGGTGGGATATTTTTTGGTGTAATCCAGCATGAAATCGAGCACGTCAATCAAAGCATCGGCACGGCCCTGGGCAATGGCGCGCACGGCATCCGGGTAGTTATCGAGGATTAACAGCTGTGCCTTGGGAATATTGTCCTGGATATATTTAATTGGCGTGGTGCCACGTACCTGCACCAGTTTCACTGACGGATCATTCAAATCCTGCCATTTTTTGTAGGGCTTTTTCTCGGTCGTGAGAATGCCCAGCACTTCGGTGTTAACCGGATCGGTGAAATCGACCACTTTCATGCGGTCATCATTACGGGTCATCCCGCCCATCACCGCATCAATCTTGTCAGACATGATAAAGGGCACGCGGTCATTCGACCCAACTGCAACCAGTTCCAGCTTCACCCCCATCGAATCGGCAATTTTTTTCGCTACGGTCGCATCAAAACCAGAGATCTGATTTTTATCGTCATACACCCCTAACGGCGGGAGATTTGGATTCACGCCGACGATCAGCGTTTTGGATTTCATGATCTCATCCAGCGATCTGGCGTTGGCCGTTGCTGCGCCAAACAGCGCGCTGGCAATACAACTCGCGATAACCATTTTTCCCAACATACTAATTTTACTCATTATTTAACTCCCGGCGTCGTCTGATTGCTTACCCTGGTGTTGGCAAATTACCAACGATATAAACTTCGTATGCTTTACATATACGATTGGTATACGATACCATGCCTTCCATCTTGTCAAGCCTCAATGAGCAGTTGTCGACCAAAAAGGGTGACTTTATGCAGCACATTTCAGGGAAAAACGTCCGTTTCGTTTTTGACAATCAGGGATATATGGCCTTGAAGGGCCAGAGCATTGCCGCCGCGCTTTTTTCGAGTGGCCTCAAAACGTTGCGCTTCAGTCCTCATCAACATCAACCCCGTGGCATGTTTTGCCTGATGGGGTCGTGTCAGGAGTGCCTGGTCATGGTGGAGGGTAAGCGGGTATTAGCTTGCAAAACTGAGGCCAGTGCTGATCTGATTGTTCACTCCGTACCGGATATCGATCCTTATGAATCATTATGACCTGATCGTGTTAGGTGCCGGGCCGGCTGGTGTTTCGGCGGCACTGCTGGCAGCAGCGAAAGGACTGCGTGTCGCGCTATTCGACGAAAATAGCGCTGCCGGGGGGCAGGTATATCGCGCGCCGATCATGCCAGACGCAAAAATGGACGGTGCGGAATTCAGGGCCGGTGAAACCTTGCGCGATGAACTATCACGAAGCAACGTGTGCCTCTTTTTAGGGCATACGGTGTGGGCGGTAACCGGCGATTATCGTGTGGATGCCCTTGGGCCGGCGGGTTCAATGTCCTGCACCACGACGGTGCTGCTGGTGGCGAGTGGCACCACAGAACGCGTAGTGCCCTTTGAAGGGTGGACGCTGCCCGGGGTTATTGGTCTGGCAGCGGCGACGATTTTACTCAAATCGCAGCGCACCTTGCCGGGCAACACCACCCTGGTGGCCGGGTGCGGACCTCTGCTGGTGGCCGTAGCGGGTAATACCCTCAAAGCGGGCGGCCAGGTGAAGGGCATTGTGGATATTGCCTCGCGTGGCGAGTGGTGCAGCACAGCCGCAGCGTTGTTGAGCCGCCCTGCTATTTTCAAACAAAGCCTCGGCTATGGCTTACCTATTTTGCGCGCCAGGGTACCGATTTATTCACGCCATACCCTGGTGAAAGTGACTGCACAAGGCGATCAGTTACTGGCTGAGCTGGCTCCGTGTGATGCCTCAGCGCGGCCCATCGCCGGTCCCACGAAACAGATTCTGGTGGATTGCGTTGCCGTTGGTCATGGTCTGACACCTTCTACCGACATTACGCGGCTGCTGCATGCAAAACATGATTATTCCCGTGAAGCGGGAGGCTGGATTGCACAGACGGATGAAAATGGCCAGACCAGCCGTGAACGGTTGTTTGTTGCTGGCGACAGCGCCGGTATTCGCGGTGCCGCTGCGGCCATTGAGCAGGGAAAACGGGTCGGGCTGGCCTGTGTGGCGCTCATTCGCGGTGAAACTGCGGCCGCGTCTGAGGCGGAGAACCTGACCAAAGCCTGGCAGCACGCCGCCCGTTTCGGTCAGAAGATGGCCGCGATGATGGCACTGCGCGAAGGCCATGTTGAGAGCATCCCGCAGGATACCGTGGTTTGCCGCTGTGAAGACGTCACGCGCGCGGAAATTGAACAGGCCTGCGAGGCCGGAGCCAGGGATGTTAACCAGCTGAAAGCCTGGACGCGCTGTGGCATGGGGCCCTGCCAGGGACGCACCTGTGGTGATATTGCTGCCGAACTGCTGGCCAACAAACAAGGCGTGTCGCGTGAATCTGTCGGGATCTTCTCTCCCCGCACCCCACTTCGTCCTCTCACCATCAGCGACATGACCGGTGACTACGACTATGCAGACATTCCGATTCCTAAGGCGGCCCCCCTGTGAGTGTACTTAACCCTTCATCACACTTTGATGTGTGCATCGTGGGCGGCGGTGTTATGGGCTGCTCCACCGCGCTGTTTCTGGCGAAAGCCGGGATGCGCGTGGTGGTGGTGGAACGCAATGCCCTGTGCCGCAGTGCATCCGGCGTCAATGCGGGTACGTTAACGCTGCACATGACCCGCGCGGCACTGGTGCCCTACGCCATGAAAGCCTGGGAAATGTGGATGCAGCCGGAAACCTGGCTGGGTCAGGGCGTGTTAGCGACCCATGCGCCCGGTTTATCCCTCGCGTTTACCGATGCCGAAGTCGCTATGCTGGAGGAACGTGCCGCCGCGCGGCGTGAATATGGTGCAGATATCTCGATCATCTCCCCACAGCAAGCGATGGCGATCGATCCCGGCATTAATGGTTCCATCAAGGCGGCGGCCTTTTGTGAAATAGACGGTTTCGCCAGCGCCTATCTGACCGGTCGTGCGTTTCATGCGGCGTTACGAGCCGCCGGGGTGACCATCATGGAGCAATTCCCGGTGGGACATATTGAACGCCAGAACGCGAGGTATCGCGTTTCGACCGCAGATCGCAGCCAGTCTGTTGAGTCCGCCCGGCTGGTGCTGGCTGGCGGTGTCTGGCTGGAACCGATGCTGAAGATGGTCGGTATTACCATTCCGGTTAAAACCCTGATCAACCAGCTGATTGTGACTGAAAGGATGCCGCCGGTGATGCGTTCAGTCCTGAGCATCGCCAATGGCCTGCTCTCCATGAAGCAGTTTGCAAATGGCACCGTGGTGATTGGCGGTGGCTGGCAGGGTATCGGTTCGCGTGAACTGGGCGGCAGAGAAACCATTCCCGAGAACCTGATCGGTAACCTGCGGCTGGGGCAACATGCGGTCCCGGCACTGGCGTCCGCCCGCGTCGCCCGTATCTGGCTTGGCCTGGAGTCCGAAACCGCCGATGCGATGCCGATGATAGGTGCAGTACCGCAGCACCCGGATCTCTACGTTATCGGATGCGTCCACTCCGGCTATACCAGCGGCCCATATATGGGCAAGTTGCTGGCTCAGCAGATTTTAGGTCAGCAACCAGACATGCCGCTTTTCGATCCCTCACGACTGCTACCCAATGAAAACGACGCGGTCGCTTCCTTTTCCAGAGGCTAATAACAAAATGAAAGAGTTACACCATTACCAGGGTGTGTATGCGGCGACAGTCTGTCCAATGGACGAGACCGGCAAATACATTGATGAAGCGAGCCTGATTGCGCATTTGCGCCAGGTTTCGCAGGTGGCAGGGATCCGCGGTTTGTTGATCAACGGGCATGCGGGCGAAAACTTCGCGCTCTCGCGTGAGGAAAAACGCCGGGTGGTCACTCTGGCTCGTCAGGTGTGCCCGCCAGATACGTTACTGGTGGCCGGTCTCAACGCTGAAGACAGTTACGATGCGCAGGCTCAGGCCGATGATGCGAAAGCTGCCGGGGCCGATGCCATTCTGCTGTTCCCACCCTACTCCTGGACACTCTCAACCGACGATAAAACGGTACTCAATCACCACCGGATCGCCAACCAAAACGCTGCCTTACCCATGATGCTGTATCAGTCGGGAGTGAGCAGCGGAGGTATGGCGTATCCACCCAGCCTGCTGCAGCAACTGGTCTGTTTACCCAACGTGGTTGCGGTAAAAGAAGGCAGCTGGGAAACCGCCACCTATGAGGCGAATCTGCGATTGGTGCGTGAAGTTGCACCGCACGTTGCCGTGATGGCTTCGGGTGATGAGCATCTGCTGACCTGCTTTGCGCTGGGCACCGATGGCAGCCTGGTGAGTCTGGCGGCGGTAGTCCCGGAACTGGTGGTGGCGCTGTACAACGCGATGCAGGAACAGAACCTCGCTGAAGCGCAACGATTGCATCAGTTTGTTTATCCATTGGCGAAGGAGATTTATGGCACCTGGCCTGGCACCCATGCCAATGCACGTTTAAAAGCCTGCCTGCATATTGCCGGGCACCTTCCCCATGCCATGCCCCGCCCGCCAGTGCCTGCCGTTGACGATGCACAGCGCCAGCGGTTAGCGAAGGCGCTGGCTTTTGCACAATCCTTTACTGCCAATTCCTAATTGCAAGCGGAGACCAACATGACGAGTACCCTGATTCGCGGTGGGCGCATTATCACTGCTGTCGACGATTATCACGCCGACATTCTTATTGAGAATGAAAAGATAGTCAGCATCGGACTGAACCTGCAACCTGGGGCAAACTGCCAGGTGATTGAAGCTAGCGGCATGCTGCTGTTTCCGGGCGGAGTAGACTGCCATACCCACATGGAAAACACCTTTGGCCCCTCGGTCACCGCCGATAACTTTAAATCAGGCACCCGTTCGGCCGCATTTGGTGGTACCACCACCATTATCGATTTTGCTTTGCAAAATCATGGCACCAGTCCGCTACAGGCTATCGAGCGTGCACAATCCAAAGCGGATAACGTCGCCAGCATTGATTATGGCTTTCACGTCATCATCACCGAGGTGGACAAACAGGTACTGGAAGATATGCGCTATGCCATCCGTCATGAAGGCGTTTCCAGCTTCAAGATGTTTATGGCGTATCCGGGAACCGTGATGTCGGATGATGCCGCCATTTTCCAGGCCATGCGTATGGTGGGTCAGCATGGCGGGATGGTCGCGCTGCATGCGGAAAACGGCACCATCGTCGAATTGTTAATTCAGGAAGCGCTGGCCCAGGGGCACACTTCCCCCCGTCATCACGCCCTGACACGTCCCGCCCTACTGGAAGGTGAAGCGACCCACCGCGGGATCAAACTGGCAGAACTGGCCGAAGCACCGGTCTACTTTGTTCATTTATCTGCAAAAGAAGCATTGAAACATGTGGTGGAAGCGCGTGACCTGGGCATTCCGGTGTTCGCTGAAACCTGCCCGCATTACCTGTTCTTTGATGAGTCTTCTTACGCTGACAGCGACGAGTCCGACAGCTTTGATGGCGCGCGTTTTGTTATGAGCCCGCCGCTGCGATCCAAAGAGGCGCAAAACGCGCTGTGGACAGCACTGAAAACCGATGACCTGCAATTGATCTCCACCGACCATTGCCCCTATTGCATGAAAGAAGGCCACTTAGGAAAAATTAATCAGAAGCCGCTCGGCGCGAATGATTTCTCCAAAATCCCTAACGGCGTGCCAGGTGTCGAGACGCGTATGACCGTGGTGTATGACGGCGGCGTGCGCAGTGGTCGCATTTCGCTGAACCGCTTTGTTGAGCTGATGTCTACGGCACCGGCGAAATTGTTCGGCCTGTTCCCACAAAAAGGCACCATTGCTGTGGGCAGCGATGCCGATATCGTCATCTTTGATCCAAATGAAAAGCACACCATCAGCGCCGCGACGCAGCATAGCGATGTTGACTTCACGCTGTTCGAAGGCCATCAGGTGCAGGGTAAAGTTAAGAAGGTCTTATTACGCGGTGAGCTGCTGGTTAATGATGACCAGTGGGTGGGCAGAACCGGTCAGGGACGTTTCGTTCGCCGTGGTGAAGTTGGTAAGTGGTAGGAGAACGCGATGCCTTACTATGACTATCATTGCCCGGAATGCGGCACGTTTGAATTGCGTCGTTCGGTGGCGGAACGCGATCAGCCTGCACCCTGCCCGGTTTGTTCGCAACATGCTGAAAGGAAACTGAGTTTCCAGCCGGTGTTGCTACGCAGTAAACCTGGCGCGGAGGTCCGTAACCCGTTACATGTTGAGGGATGCCCCTGCTGCCCAGGGCAGATCAAGTAAGCCACGTTGGGAGGGTATGCGTCCGGCGCATACCCTCGCGCGTTTAGTTGCCTTCGGTGATTCTTTTCATCACGAATGTCGACAGGTTTCTCAGGTGCGTTCTCACTGCCAGGCTGGCCGCTGCGGCATCCCCGCTTTTCCAGGCATGCAGGATGGCCAGATGTTCTTCACGATCTTCTTCGATGCGGTTAAAGGGGGTGATCAGTTCAAACATCCGGCTCTGGGTACGGGCCTGTTCAATCATCCGAGCCAGCACCGCATTGCCCGAGTGCTGAGCAAAGAGGGTGTGTACGGTATCGTCAACATCCCAGTAGGCTTGTTCGGGCTGACCCGCAGATAAGGACTGCACCTGCTCAGCCAGTTGATCAATCACCCCGGCATCAATTTTGTTGATGGACAGCGCAATCGCCTCGGTTTCCAGCAGCTCGCGGACTTTCATGATTTGAAAATATTCCTGCGCGCTAATAAAGCGAACGGAATAGGAGCGTGCGCTCGATCTGACCAGCAACCCTTCACCTTCGAGTCGCAGCAACGCTTCACGCAGCGGTGTCCGGGAAATATTAAGTTCTTCAACCAGACGACCTTCAACCACCGCGCCGCCGCTCCGGAGGGTTTTTTCCAGGATCATACGGCGAAGCATTTGATAGGCCACTTCCCCTAACTTTTCTGCAGAGGTTTGTTTTACTGAGGTCACTTGGTACTCACCATCAAGACATTTACTGGAAAGTATACAATACGTGTACGATTGAAAAAAGCAGTAAACCTGAGAATTAGCCAGCATGAAAAGCCGGTAAAACATGATGATAATTGCTGCTGAACCGTTTTGCGCAGCGACATGGCAATGCGTCTCGCTGGATAGTCTGCTGACAGAAGAAGAGAATTCTTTCTTTTATCAAGGAATGACTTAAAAATTATCACGGTTCATCCTGATGGCAGTAAATTATTGCAAACGAACTTCACTCTCCTGATAGCGGTTCATAAAATCATGCTGTTACGCTAATGTGACAGGGTTAAAGAAATAATCACCCGGCGTTTTGTCATTATCAAATATGGCTTGTGCGTAAAAATAAATCATTTAATTAACCATGCATCATGAATTAAGGGAATAAAATGCATAATATATCAAGGCGAAAATTAATTGTGGCGTCATTAGGCGCAACAGCGCTGGCTGCAACGGGGAGTGCCTTTGCGAAAAGTGCTGATAGTAATAAGACATTCCTGAAAGGAAATAAAATGAACAGTCAAAGAGCATTGATCATTGTCGATATGCAAAATGATTTCCTGCCCGGCGGTTCGCTTGCGGTTCAGGATAGCGATGTGATCATTCCAGTTATAAATAGTCTGTATGATAAATTTGATAATATCATTGTGACTCAGGACTGGCATCCAGTAGGACATATCTCTTTTGCCAGCAGCCACGAAGGTAAAAAACCGCTCGATGTTATTGAAACCAGCTATGGTCCGCAGGTGCTGTGGCCCGATCATTGTGTGCAGGGCAACTCAGGCGCTGAAATCAGCAAGCAGGTAAAAACAGATAAAGCGCAATTAGTGATTCGTAAAGGCTACAACATCGGACTGGACAGCTATTCTGCTTTTGAGGAAGCCGATCACAGTACGCCAACAGGTCTGGCTGGCTATCTGCATGAACGCGGGATCAGCGAACTCTATGTCGTGGGTGTGGCGACAGATTTTTGTGTTGGCTGGACGGCAATGGATGCGGTGAAAAAAGGCTTCAGCGTGAGCGTAATTGAAGACGCCACCAAAGGTATTGATCTGGACGGTTCTCTGGCTGACGCCTGGGATAAAATGCAGGCTGCGGGTGTTAAGCGAGTTAACTCAACGGATATCACGGCGGTCGTTCGCGCTTAAAGGGCAAAAGGTAGCGAACTGTTTCGCTACCTTCTGTTTTAACTATTTTTGCTCAGCGCTTTTCTGCTGCTTATTTGCCATATGATGGCCGACAACACATCCAACTGCCGCACCGATAACAGCATGATGTTTGAGGTGCCCCACCGCTGCACCGACGGCGGCCCCTTTAAGGCATCCTTTTGCCTGTGCCTGGGAAGTCACGGACATCAGCAGGCTCAGAGTGACGACCAGAATCGAAATTTTACGCATTTATTTTCAGTCCACAGGAAATGAAAGACAACTCGGGATCTCAGAATATCCTCCCTAATCACAATGATGAATAAACGGGTTAAGGCAGTGAACAGCAAAACTGTAACTCTTTGATTCGCTATGTATCCTGGAAAACAATGAGGGGCACAGTGTTTAATTTTTTGGGTGATTTTTTTCATGCACTATAGTTTGTTGTAACTAACAAGATGTGGTATTCCTTCGCATCCGGAACTTGTTAACAGGTCTTGACTTCGATACTCTGGAGACCTGTTAAGCAGTCATTACAAGAGGCCCATATGCCGCATATTATTCTGAGTGATACCAGCGCTAGCGTTAGCGAACTAAAGAAAAATCCGATGGCAACAGTCAGTGCCGGAGATGGTTTTCCGGTGGCTATACTGAACCGCAATCAACCCGCATTTTATTGTGTACCCGCTGAGCTTTACGAAAAAATGCTCGATGCGCTGGACGACCATGAACTGGTCAACCTGGTTAATGAGCGCAACAATCAGCCATTACTGGATGTGGACCTGGATAGTTTTTTATGAGCTATATCGTAAAATTCAGGCAAGATGCGCTCAAAGAATGGCAAAAACTGGACAAAACGATTCAACAACAGTTTGCAAAGAAACTTAAAAAGTGTTGTGAGAATCCGCATATCCCCGCAGCAAAACTACGGGGAATAAAAGACTGCTACAAGATAAAACTTCGTGCTTCTGGTTTCCGTCTGGTCTACCAGGTTATTGATATGCAATTGGTCATCGCGGTAGTAGCCGTCGGTAAAAGAGAACGTAGTGATGTTTATAACCTGGCAAGCGAACGCATGAGATCTTAAATTTTTGATGACTGTCTCACAATCTTTTCTCAACTTCTTGCCGGCTCTGCCGATAGTTAAAACAGCATAGACTTTTACAGGTCTGTCTTAGCTCGCTTCAAAAAACACCAGGTTGGTCAGGACAACACTATCCCGGCCTGCACAGCGATGTGCAGAAGAGACATCTGTCATGTCCGGCAGGGAAAAATCATGCAGCACGCCATGAAAGTTACGCCCCAGCAGGCGTAGCCAGAGAAGGCTCTGCATACGTCTTATTCAACGGAATAGCGATAACCTCCTGGGGTGTCTTATGTTTGGTGTGAAAAAATCGAGCCTTGCTCTGCATTTCTCCAAAGATGGCAACATAGTGAAGGACATTAATGCGATCAAACAGCATGTGGCATGGATTGAGTTTTTGCCTGATGGCGAAATACTCAGCGCTAACCCGCAGTTTCTTGAGGTTACCGGCTACAGCCTGAGCGAAATTCAGGGGAAACATCACCGGATTTTCTGTAGCCCGGTTTACAGCCAGTCGTCGGACTATCGCACCTTCTGGCAGACGCTGGCTTCAGGTGAATCGGTCACCGGCATTTTTGAACGCTTCAATAAGCAGCAGCAACGGTTCTATCTCAGTGCCACCTACTTTCCGGTCAGCGACGATAAAGGCAAAGTCTACAAGGTGATTAAAGTCGCCACCGACATCACCGCACGACATCAGGAACTGGAGCAAAAAGAAGCCGTCATCACCGCGCTGGACCGCTCGATGGCGGTGATTGAATTCACACCCGACGGCCACATCATCGGCGCCAACAACAATTTCCTCACCCACATGGGTTATCAGCTGTCCGCGATTGTCGGCAAGCACCATCGCATCTTCTGCTATGACAATTTTTATCGTGAGAATCCGGATTTCTGGCAAAAAATCAGCAAAGGTCAGCACTTTGTCGGTCGTTTTGAGCGCAAAACGGCCAGCGGTGAACGTATCTGGCTTGAAGCCAGCTACAACCCGGTCTATGACGTGGACGGTAAGGTGCACAAAGTCATCAAAATTGCCTCAGATATCACCAGCCGTGTTGAAGCCGCAAAACGGGTGGCGGATATCGCCGTGACCACCTCGGAACAAACCTCGCAAATCACCCACAACGCCAATGAAGTGCTGGATGAAACGGTCCGTAACTCGGGGCTGGTGGCGCAGCAGGTCAATGCCGCCACCGAGATCGGTGCGCAGCTTAATGCCTCAGCCAAAAGCATCAGCGAAGTGGTGGAATCGATTAACCTGATTGCCTCACAAACCAATATTCTGGCGCTGAACGCGGCGATTGAATCGGCACGGGCTGGCGAAGCCGGGCGCGGGTTTAGTGTGGTAGCGGGCGAGGTGCGACGACTGGCGGCTTCAACTTCAACGGCCACCAAAAAAATCACTGAAGTGGTGGAAGAGAATGCGCGTCTGATCCAGCAAATGTATCAACAGCTGGATGAGGTCAAACATTTTGTGGTGACCGAGCAGGATAAAATCAGCGACCTCTCGCGCAGCCTGCGCGAAATAAACCGCGGCGTGCACGAATTTGTTAATGTCATCCATCGTCTGGATGTGTGATTATTGAACATGACGGGAGCCGGATGGCTCCCCTTCCCCGAAACTCAAATCAGCAAACATTTCAACGAAAGGCATAATCACCGAGGCATCGTGACTGGCGTGCTGATACAACAGCCAGGTGCGGCTTTTCAGCGTCTCCCCCGCTACCTGCAACGGCTGGCACCACAACCGTTCTGACAGAGGTTGATAGCTCGATACAATCGCATAACCCAGACCACGCTCCACCATCGCCAGGCACACTTCCAGCTTATCCACCTGCATTGCCACGCGCGGTGCCAGGGTGAAATTGGCGTTCCACCAGCGCTCAATCAGATGAGTGATATGGCCGCCATGATTGATACGAATTTGTGGCAGCTGCGGCAATAATTGCAGGTCGAGTGGCTGCTGGCTGACCAGCCAATAATCATCAATATCCACCAGCCGCTTACCGTCCCGCCAGTGATAATCATCTTTCACCAGTGCGGCATGCACTTCGTCACGCTGGAGTTTTTGATACATCTCTTCGCTTAAACCACTGACCAGATTGACGCGGATGCCGCTATGCAGTTCGCTGAACCGCGCCAGGATCTCAGGCAACCGATAGGCAGCAAAGTTGCTGGTGACACCAATGCGTAGCTCGCCCTGACGTGGCTGGCTGAGGCTGTGCAGCGTCTGCCGCAGCTGCTGCGATTCCTGCAACATCTTATCGGCGTGCTGCGCCAGATAACGTCCCTGGGCGCTGAAAATCAGGCTGCGACCGCTTTCTTCAAACAGCTGCACATTGAGTTTGCGCTCAATCTGCTTCAGCCGATAACTCAGCGCGGGCTGTGAGGTATACAGCTGCTGCGCCGCGCGCGTGATGTTCTGGTGCTGCCAGACAGTAAAAATAATCAGCCAGTCTTTCTCGTTCATCTCTGCCTTCCTGTTTTCTCCTATCCATAAAATATTTTTTGCGTTGATGACGCAAGCAATAAAAAAGCTCAATTGGGCTTTTGTGATAAAGCGGGGTATATCTGAACAACAGGATTTAATTCAATAAATTACACGCACCAATTTGGTGTTTATGGAGCCTGCACTGCACCATGACTGAGCAAAAGCAAAAAATTATTTATGCTGTAGAGGCGAGCAGCGCGGCGATGAGCACGCTGGCGCGTGAGATTCACGGCGATCCGGAGCTGAGTTTCAATGAACATCGTGCAGCACAGCGGTTACAGGCCCCGCTGGCGGCGGCGGGCTTTACGCTGACGCAGCCAGTGGCGGGTCTGGACACCGCCTTTTGCGCCCGTTTCGATACCGGTCGACCCGGTCCTCGTCTGGTATTGCTGGCGGAATATGACGCCCTGGCGGAACTGGGCCATGCCTGCGGTCATAACCTGATCGGTAGCGCCTCAGTGGCAGCAGCACTGGCGCTGGTGAACAGTGGCACGCTGACCCACGGTAGCCTGGAGGTGATGGGCACCCCGGCAGAGGAAGAAGGCGGCGGCAAAATTATCATGGCCAACGCCGGGCTGTTCGACAGCGCAGACGCCGTCATGATGTTCCACCCCAGGGAGAAAAATATGGTGACCCGAGGCGCACTGGCCTGCGTCGACGCCGTGTTTAAGTTTTATGGTAAAGCGGCACATGCCGCCTCTGCCCCCCATTTGGGTATCAGCGCGCTGGACGGCGTGATTCAGACCTTTGTTGGCGTGAATGCGTTGCGTCAGTTCTTTACCGATGACATCCGTGTGCACGGCATCATCACCCATGGCGGCAGCGCGACCAATATCGTTCCAGCCTATGCCGAAGCGAAATTTCTGCTGCGCGCGGCCACCATGGGTGGTTTGCAGATTGTCCGGCAGAAAGTGTTTGCAGCGGCAGCGGCAGCAGCGGCGATGAGCGGCGCACGGCTGGAGATTGAAGAAGGGCTGACCTATGCCGAACGCAATAACAATCTGGCGCTGGCCGGGCTGTTTCAGCGCAACCTGGAGCAGCTGGGACTGACTACCGAAGCGCCGCCGGAGCGTGGCGGCGTGGGTTCATCGGATATCGGCAATGTCAGCCAAATCACGGCCGCCATCCACCCTTACCTGCGTATTGGCGATGTGGTGCCACATACGCCGGAATTTGCTGCCGCAGCCGGTTCCGATGCTGGCATGGCAGCTATGCTGAATGCCGCCAAAGCCATGGCGATGACGGCGCTTGATTTGCTCGACCCTGCGGCCTTGCAGGCGGTACGTGATGAATTCACCGCCTGGCGTTCTGTTCACTATCCTGCTGGAGAATCCCAATGAAGTCTGCTGTAACCCTGTTAGCGATGATGACGATGGCGCTGAGTGCGCAGGCGTGGTCAGCCGGTGAAACCCTGCGCGTGGGCGCAGACCTGAGTTATCCCCCGTTCCAGTACCGTGATGCGTCAGGGACACCAACCGGTTTTGAAATCGACATCACCAACGCGGTATGCAAAGCGGCACAGGTGAAGTGTGAATATGTGGTGAGCAGTTTCGATGCCGAAATTCCGTCACTGATGGCACGCAAAGTGGATTTTATCTCACCGCTCGGTGCCACGGCGAAGCGCCAGAAATCGATTGATTTCAGCGATTTCATCTACCATATCCCCACTAAACTGGTCGCGCATAAAGGCAGCAACTTGCAGCCTGACGCCGCCTCGTTGCAGGGCAAACGCATCGCCGTGCAGCAGGGATCTATCCAGGAGATGTACGCCAATAAATACTGGGCTCCTAAAGGGGTGGATATCGTGATGTACCCCGATCAGGATGTGATCTATCAGGATTTGGCGGCGGGCCGTCTTGATGGTGCGCTGAGTCCCGGCGTGGCGGTAACGTACGGTTTCCTCAACAAACCGGAAGGCAAAGACTTCGCGCTGATCGGCCCGGAAGTGCGGGATGACCTGCTGTTCAGCATCGGCTCAGCTTATGGCGTGCGTAAAGGTGATGAGAAGATGCAGAAACTGCTTAACGCCGGGCTGGCTAAAGTGATGGCCGATGGCACCTGGGAAAAAGTGAAGCAGCATTACTTTGGCGACCTGGAGATGAAAGTGACGCGCACGGAGCCGGTGAATGCAGCCCAGTGAGTGGCAAATCATCATGCGGCAATTGCTGGAGGCGTTTGCCCCACTGCACCGGCTTTCCGGTAGTGAGGATGCCGAGCACAGCGCAGAGGTGCTGTGCGCGCTGCTGGAACAACACGGCATCCCCTATACGCGTGAAAGCTGCGCGCTATGGCTGAGTGATCCGCTGTCCGCCAGCCTGACTCTGCCAGCCTATCCTGCCATGCAGTTTCAGGCCAAAACCCGCTCGTTCTCCGCCAATTGCCCTGAGGGTTGTGAAGCAGAACTGTTCTATGATCGCCAGTCGATGTCATTTGTCACCGATAAGGCTTCTGCCGCGTGGGCCGCATCGGTCCGTGGCAAACTGGTGGTAGCCGATCAGGGTTTTGAAGATTATGTGCAACGGCTGATGCAGGCAGGAGCCGCGGGACTGATTCACATCTGGGGATCCGCCGAAACTGCGCTGCATGAGGAGACGGTCGGGCCGATCTGGGGCACACCGGTGCCGGATGATGCCGTGCGTTATCCCACCATCCCGATTATCACCATTAATCAGCAACAGGGACAGACGCTGCTCAGCCGGTTACAACAGCAGCCACTGCGAGCGACAATCACCACGGAAGTCCGTGAGCATGTTGCGCGCTGTTCATTGCCGGTGGTGGACATTCCCGGCAGCAGCGATGAGTTTGTGCTGCTCTCGTCTCACTACGACTCATGGCACCAGGGACTCACCGACAACGCGACGGGTAACGCGCTCTGCCTGGCGATGGCCCTGGCATTTTCCCGCTCACCGCCGCCGCTTCAGCGCGGTCTGCGCATTGCCTGGTGGCCGGGGCATTCGAATGCCCGTTATGGCGGTTCGGCATGGTATGCCGATAGCCATCGCACAGCGCTGCTGCGTCATGCCGTGGCGCATATCAATGTTGACTCTCCCGGTTGTGTCGATGGCAGTGAGCTGGTAATCAACGCCAGCGGTGCCGAATCCCCCGCCTGGCTGAATCAGGCGCTGTACGCTGTAACCGGTAAAGCCGCTGAGCGCATTACGCCGCTCGGAAAAGGTGCCGATCAATCCTTCTGGGGCGTCAGCATCCCGCTGCACTTCGCACTGCGTGAAACCCCGCTGGTACGCACCACCCTGTCGCCCGGCAGCGGTGGCGGTTGGTGGTGGCATACCGAGGAGGACACCGAAGATAAAGTGGATGAAGCCCTGCTGCTGCGTGACGCGCAGATTCATTATCACTGGTTGCAGCAGCTGCTCAGTGCGGATGTGCTGCCGACAGACCCGCAGCATTACCTGCAACAGCTGAGCGATGCGCTGGCGCAGTTGCAAGGTGCAGTCGATCCGGCGTTTTCCCTGCAATCCTGGGCGACATGGCTCGATGCATTGCAGCGCGAATGTGCTTCACCCCATCACCCGGCGAGCCAGCAGGCTGCGATTGCCCTCTGGCATCGCCTGCGTTATCGCGCCAGTGATGATTATCATCCGGACCTGAGTTATCACGGTGGAGCCTTTCCGGGGATGCAGTTGCTGAGTGGTCACCGACGTGAGAACTGCAGTGACCGCTACTGGCTGATGCTGGAGACGCAATATATGCGCCAGCTGGCGCGCGGTGAGGAATTGCTGGAGGAAAGCCTGACGGTTTTACAGGCAGGCAGACACTGATGCTCCCTGCCCGCTGCGCCATGCGGCGGGAGGAGAAAACTGTCTCGGGCGTCTACAGTTATTCTATCGTGCCATCGCTAAGTCACTCACATCATGACTTTTTCTTTCAGAAATTATTATCACGCCCGCTCACGCCTGCTGATCGCGATGCTGGCTGGCGTGGTGTGCTATTTTGCCCTTCCTGCCCAACTGGATTATCTGCAACGACTGCTGATCGGCTGGAATGTGCTGGCATGGCTCTATCTGTTTTTTATGTGGTTCCGCATGTTGCGTACCAGGGTGGAAGATATCCCGCATATCGCCAGGATGCAGGATGAGAGCGCAGGGCTGGTGCTGGGCCTGGTGACTCTCGGCTGCCTGGTCAGTATCCTGGCGATCCTGCTGGAACTGCCCTCGCTTAAACACCTCTCCGGGACACCCCGGGCGATGCATTTGCTGCTGACCGGCGCAACGCTGGTGGTCTCCTGGGCCTTGTTGCCCACCGCCTTCGCCATGCATTACGCCCATCATCACTACCTGCGCCGCAGTAAAGACGTCACACCGATGATCTTCCCGGAAAAACCGCAGGAACCCGGCTACTGGGATTTCCTCTATTTTTCCTTCACCATCGCCGTGGCTTCACAAACCGCCGATGTGGCGACCGGAACCACCGACATGCGGCAAATCACCTTGCTGCAGTCAGTGATTTCCTTTGTTTTCAATCTGGCGATTCTGGGCTTGTCGGTGAACGTCGGGGCCGGTTTACTGAGCTAAAGCCACTTTGGCGTAGCTATGAATCTGTTCTGTTGTATAGCAATTGCTTTACAAGCCGAGTATGATGCTTGTAAAGCAATTGCTATACATATGGAGACCCTATGAAATCTGATGTTCAGCTCAATATTCGGGCTAAAGAATCTCAGCGAGCGTTAATCGATGCCGCTGCTGAACTTCTTCATAAATCACGAACCGACTTCATTCTGGAAATGGCCTGTCACGCAGCGGAAAACGTTATCCTTGATCACCGCGTGTTTAATCTTAACGATGAACAATATGCTGAGTTTATCGACATGCTTGATGCCCCGGTAACAGCTAATCCGGCACTGGATAAACTACTGGCAAGAAAACCACAATGGGACAGGTAACGATCCCTGCCCCACTTGACTCAACCCACCAACTTGCGGAGTTTCGTTGTGGAGAAACCGTTCTCGATGAATGGCTCAGGCAACGTGGATTAAAAAATCAGGCGATGGGAGCAGCAAGAACATTTGTGGTTTGCAGATCGAATAGCAAAGAGGTTGTTGGATTTTATTCACTTGCTACCGGCAGCGTAAATCATGCAACGGCAACCGGAAGCCTTCGTCGCAACATGCCCGATCCAATACCCATCATTATCCTGGCACGTTTAGGGGTGGATACCTCGTGTCATGGCAAGGGACTCGGTGCCGATTTATTGCATGACGCAATTTTGCGCTCATATCGCGTGGCGGAAAATATTGGAGTGCGAGCTATCATGGTTCATGCACTTACTGACGGGGCAAAAGGTTTTTACCTTCATCATGGATTTAAAGCTTCAACCTCCCAGGAAAGAACGCTGTTTCTCCCTTTAAATAACGTCATATAAGCAAGAGAGTTTGAGCATCGGGGTTTGGCAGAAACTGTTGCGGGTCAGTCATCTTGACTTTCAATCGGAGAGTCAGAGAATGTTGCTCTTCGCGCGATTAATGCAAAGCACTGGAGCTTATCATCGCCACTCTCGTTAAAAAGTTAGGCTACGTGGTCGCCACCGCGCTTTTGCTGGCCAGTTGTTCTTCAGAACCACCGAAATCGCTGGTTACGCCGTTTCCTTCCGCAGCGAAACAACCTCTGCCAGCACAGCACCCCATAGCGAGCCAGGAACCGGTGCGTGGCGTCTGGCTGGCGACGGTCTCCCGTCTCGACTGGCCGCCAGTCAATTCCGTCAATGCCAGCAGTGCTGCCAGTCGCATTAGCCAGCAACAGCAGGCGCTAACCGACAAGCTGGATAAACTAAAAAGCCTTGGCATCAACACCGTTTTCTTCCAGGTGAAACCCGATGGCACCGCGTTGTGGCCATCAAAAATTTTGCCATGGTCAGATATGCTGACTGGCAAAATTGGTGCCGATCCTGGCTATGACCCTCTGCAATTTATGCTGGATGAAGCGCACAAACGCGGCATGAAAGTCCACGCGTGGTTCAATCCCTACCGGGTCTCCGTCAATACCAAACCCTCAACCGTCGCGGAACTCAACGCGACACTGTCACTTAATCCTGCCAGCGTATTTGTGCTGCATCGTGACTGGATACGGACCGCAGGCGATCGTTTTGTGCTGGACCCTGGCATTCCGGCAGTCAGAGACTGGATCACCAGTATCGTTGCGGAAGTGGTTTCCCGTTATCCGGTTGATGGCGTGCAGTTTGATGACTATTTCTATGCGGAATCGGCTGGCTCCACTCTTAACGACAGCCAGACCTTCAGAACCTATGGTCAGGGATTTGCTTCTAAAGCGGACTGGCGGCGCCACAATACTCAGCAACTGATTGAGCAGGTATCGCGTACCATCAAACAGTTGAAACCCAATGTTGAATTCGGTGTCAGCCCGGCAGGCGTGTGGCGCAATCTTTCCCATGACCCGGCAGGCTCCGATACCCGTGGCGCAGCGGCCTATGACGAAGCTTTTGCCGATACCCGCCGCTGGGTACAGATGGGATTGCTGGATTATATCGCCCCGCAAATTTACTGGCCCTTCTCCCGTCAGGCTGCCCGTTATGATGTGCTGGCAAACTGGTGGGCAAATGTGGTGAAACCCACCCATACGCGGCTGTATATCGGCGTCGCCTTCTACAAAGTGGGAGAGCCGTCAAAAAATGAACCCGACTGGACAGTCAATGGCGGTGTACCGGAACTGAAAAAACAACTCGATTTGAATGAATCAGTACCACAGATTAGTGGCACGATTCTGTTCCGGGAAAACTATCTAAACCAGCCGCAGACACAAGAGGCGGTCAATTATCTGCGCAGTCGCTGGGGGAGCTAACGATCAGAGGGCCAACCGTACGAAAACAAACGCCTGGCCCTCTGACCTGATTTAAAACATCCCTGCAATTTCACCCATCAGCTTCAGGTCATCTTTGGAAATAGTCGTAGGATGATTACTGTCATCGTTCAAAGAGACATAATAGTCATTGCTTTTGAGCAATATCTTCGCCGTCAGTGGCGAAGTGTCGGTTAATAACACATTAGAAAATAACTTTTCCATCCGCGCCTGAACATTACCTGCGCCAGCAAGATTAACTGGCCGACGGTTCATATAGAGTAAAGCACTTTTCTTTGCCTTCTCTTCATCCTTGAGTATTTTAACGCGAGTCTCATTAAAAAATGTCGTGAGCTTGACTCTGGCTTTCGCCATTTTCTTCATGGCATCCAGCAGTTTTTTATTCGTTGCGACCTGGCGATCAGAGAGTAGGTTGCGTACCGCCAGCGCGCAGCCGCCTGAAATTCCCAGCACACCAATGGCTCCCAGCGTATAACGCACATAGATATTGCTCATCAGTGCTTCGCCAGCCTGAGCGGCGGCCGTTGTAGCAAAAAGGGAACCGGCTCCCGAGAAAGCACCGATGACAGACACAACCTGGGCAGCCATGGAATAATTACTTTTTTGTGTATCGTCATAGACGTTGCCACCGTATCCCTTGACGGAGGTTGAATAATTCTGGAAAACGTCCTGATTATTATCCAGTGTGCTACCAGCCATATTCCTCAGGCCTATGCTCTCCTCCTCATCCCGGGTCCTGCCGTAATCTTCCTGTTCGATCCTGCGCTGACTGGCAAGCTGTAACTTCATGAATTCGTTCATGATGCCGGAGTCAGTATCACTTTCGAATTGTGCCAGAGTTTCGCTATCCAGTTCATTAACAAAAGTGAGAATAATTCGCAGATCGTCCTCACTGAGCAGACTACCCTTTAATACTGACTCTACTTCCAGCGTTGGGTCTGCCATAGCATCTCCTCGTGGTTAAATTATATTTCTTTATTTTGTTTTATATCCCAACCGGATTGGGTTTCAGCACCTTTGGTGCCTTGTTCCGTCTGTTCCCAATAATGCAGAGTCACTTTCGCCGCCTGGAATCGATAGTTAACAACAATCGTGTCGGTGTGACCTACACCAGCAAACTCGACCAGCGTCACCAGCACCTCTTCCAATACGATACGGGAATATTCCACCTGAGAGCCGCCCGCTTTACATATGGAAATTTCAACTTTATTAACGTGCTTACCGCTGGAACAGAATTTTAAAATGGAGGGTGTGGATTTATCGATAAGTGCCTGGATTTGCAAATCGCGGTAATTGACCTTACCACTCCCGCCGCCGCCGCCCACCGCCATGTTACCTTGCTGGGATGCGCCCCAGGTAAATGACATTACATCTGTCCAGTTTTTATGATTTGAATCATTTGATTCGCCGGTTACACCTTCAACCTTTAAAAAAGTATCTATTGCCATTTTATATTCCCTCAGGAGGTTTGAGATAATTTTCGTGATTAATAAGTAACCTTAACGTATTTATGTTTCAATATTTTTAACTGGATCTGATTAATTCCAGGAACATTCTTAAAAACGTGATCAGGGGAGATGCCCGGTCGGGCAGAACGCACATGCAGGCAGGAAAACGGTCTGAAAAGGACCCATTGATGATACCGTTTACGATTCAGGGGTCATGTCAGGCTGCGCGTCCTGAACATCACCGCATAAAAAACGGCTTTAAGATTCTGGAGAGGTGAGTCTTTTTTAAATTTGTGGCTAAGTACTCAGACAAAATACTTCTTCAGCAAAATCGCCGTACCATCATCGATCGCCTTTAACACCACCTGTTCAGCAACCGCAACATCCTGCGACTGTATCGCCTCCAGCAGACGATCGTAGTTGTGGCCTTTCACCATTTCGGTTGATTGCGGATAAAGGTAATTCAGGCAGGGACCAATCTGCACCCACAGCTGTTCAATCAACGCCACCAGCGTCGGCATTTGCGCGTAACCATACAAGGTAAAACGGAAAGCACGGTTTGCCTCCAGCGCGGCCTCCACTTCTCCGTTCAGCTTGGCCTGCATAAAGCGATTACAGAGTTTTTTCAGTTCGGTGAGCTGTTTTTTGTTGATATTTGGCACCGCCATCTTCACCGCCAACCCTTCCAGTTGCTTACGTATCAGCGTGATTTCCTGATAACGCGATAACGGCATTTCCGGGACCAGAAAAGCCGCGGCCGGGGTGGCATTCAACGCACCAGCAGAAACCAGGCGTAGCAATGCCTCACGTACCGGAGTGATGCTGGTCCCCAGTTGTGCAGCGAGATCACGGGTCACAAGGCGGGCGCCGGGCTTCAGTTTGCCGACAATCAGGGCGCTACGCAGCGTGGCTTCAACCTGGGCGGTCAGACTCAATCGCTGTGCTTTTTCCATTTCAATCATGCGTTTTGTCCTTTCCCGGATTGTGCAAATGGTAAGAAGTTTAAATGTTTTGTTGCCATCAATGCTCGCTATAGGATATATCATGTATTACAAAACAAGCGAAGCACAGATTCCTGGCAGCACCACTCTTTTCACTACGTTACCGAATGCATTTTGGGATGAAGTTTATGAGACTACCTGCAGTGAAGTTTGCTACTACAGCATTGTTGTTTGCCCTGTTGCCCACCACTCTGCAGGCGGCAGAACTGACCATTGCCCAGCCTGCATCGGCGACGGCGATGGACCCCGGCTTTCTTAAAGAAGCCGCCACTCTCGTGGATAACATCTTCGATACCCTGGTCCGCCGTGCCGACGACATGTCGCTGCAACCCGGTCTGGCAACCGACTGGAAAGCCATCAACGACACCACCTGGCAATTTAACCTGCGCAAAGGGGTGAATTTTACCGATGGTGAACCGGTGAATGCTGAGGCGGTTAAATTTTCCATCGACCGTATTCTGGATCCGGCAAACCATGCTCCGACCATATCTTACATTCGCACCATCAAGTCGGTCGAAGTGGTCAACGATTATCAGGTGCTGATCCATACTAACGGCCCCGATCCGCTGCTGCCAACGCGTATGAGCCGTTATCCAGCCTATATTGTTCCGCCAGCCTACGTGAAAAAAGTCGGTGCCAGCGAGTTTGCGCGCAAACCGGTAGGCAGCGGTGCCTATAAGCTCGATACCTTCATCCCGGATGAGAAAGTGGTGATGGTCGCCAACGATGCGTACTGGCGTGGCAAACCCTCGATTGATCGCGTCACCTGGCGTCCGATTCCGGAAGCGACCTCGCGCATTACCGCGCTGCTGACCGGTGAAGTGCAGCTGGTGGAAAGCGTTCCGGCTGACCTGGTCCCGGCACTGAAAAACCGTCCTGGCGTGCAGCTTGAGCAGGTAAAAGGCGGCGGGCTGACCATCTATCTGGGTCTGAAAGACAGCGAAAAACCGCTTAACGACGTCCGCGTGCGTCAGGCGCTGTCGCTGGCGCTAAATCGTCAGGCTTACACCCAGCAGCTGCTGCACGGTTACGGCACACCAACCGGCACCATGGCCGGTGCCAATGACTTTGGTTATCTGGCCGTTCCGGCCACGGTGCAGGATGTGGCGAAAGCCAAATCGCTGCTGGCGCAGGCGGGGTATCCAGATGGCTTTACCCTGCGCTTCCAGGCTCCGCGGCGCTATATCGCCAGCGCGGATGTGGCGCAGGCCATCGTGCAGGATCTCAGTGCCATTGGCGTAAAAGCACAGCTGGAAGTGCCTGAGTGGTCGGTCTATACCCAGCAGGTCGCGGCACAGAAACAGGCACCGATGTATATGCTGGCCTGGGGTTCGACCCAGACGCTGGACGCCGATGCCGCGCTGTTCCCGATTCTGCACAGCGGCGAACCCTACTCCACAGTTAACGATCCTGAGCTGGATAAGCTGCTGGATCAGAGCCGCCAGACGGTTGATGCCGATAAACGCAAAAAACTGCTTGAGCAGATTCAGCAGCGTGTCGCTGAGCAGCAGCCACTGATTCCGCTCTATCGTGAAGACACCCTGTATGCGCACAGCGATAAGCTGACGTTCAAAGGGCGCGTCGATGCGCGTATCCCGCTGTACGATTTGAGGCTGAAATGATTACGCCAGCGGCAGCCTTACAACGTCGCCCACGCCGTATTTTTTACGGTGACGCCGTGATCGGCAGCCTGCTGCTGATCGTGGTGATTGTGGCTGCGTTGATTTCCCCCTGGCTACCGCTGCCTGATCCCTTAACCAATCAGCTGGCCGATATGTTTCTGCCACCCGGTAGTCCCGGCCACTGGCTGGGGACCGATCAGTTAGGACGCGATCTGTTATCGCGTATTCTGGCAGGCACCCGCCTGTCACTGATGGTGGTGATGCTGGCTGCCGCTATTGGGGCCGTGGCGGGTGTCGCGCTGGGCATGATTGCCGGTTATGCCGGTGGCTGGGTCGATGCCCTGATTATGCGCCTGATTGATATTCAGTTGGCAGTCCCCTTTATCTTGCTGATTTTGCTGGTGATTGCCCTGATGGGAACCTCCACCACCAACATCATCGTGATCATGGGAGTGACCAGCTGGGCGATTTATGCGCGCGTGGCCCGTGCCAAAACGCTGGAAATTCGCGAGCTGGAGTACATCCAGGCGGCGAAGGCAATGGGGTTCTCGCCGCTGCGCATCCTGCTGCGCCATATTCTCCCTAACCTGCTCACCCCGCTGGTGGTGCTGCTGACACTGGATATTCCGCGTCTGATTGTGCTGGAAGCGTCGGTCGGTTTTCTCGGCATGGGTATTCAGCCGCCGACTCCCACGCTGGGTAATCTGATTGGCGAAGGCCGCTCCTATATGTTGCTGGCGCAATGGCTGGTGTTGTATCCCGGCCTGGTGATTGCCGCACTGGTGATTGGCTGTAACCTGCTGGGTGATGCGTTGCTGCGCCGCACCCACACGAGGCTTGACTAAAATGCTGAACATTTTAATCAACCGCCTCGGTCAGTCGGTGCTGGTGTTGCTGGGGGTATCGCTGCTGATTTTCTTCAGCCTGCATCTTACCGGCGATCCGGCAGCGTTGATGATGCCGCCGGGTTCCAGCCAGCAGGAAATCGCTAACTTTCGTCACAGCATGGGCTTCGATCGTCCGCTGCTGTGGCAGTACGGTCATTACCTGAGCGGTGTGCTTCAGGGTGATTTCGGTGAATCGCTGCGCTACAGCCAGCCGGTACTGGCGCTGATTGGCGAGCGGTTGCCCGCCACCGCCCTGCTGGCTGTCAGTGCACTGGCCTGGAGTTCGTTACTCGGTCTGCTGCTGGGCATCGTCAGCGCCCTGCGACCACACAGCTTCTGGGATTTGCTTTGCCGCCTGGTGGCCTTTAGCGGCCAGGCCGTGCCGGTGTTCTGGCTGGGGCTGCTGATGATTTTATTCTTCAGCCTCCATCTGCAATGGCTGCCATCCAGTGGCTACGGCAGTTTTGCCGCGCTGATTATGCCCGCCATCAGCCTGGGAGCGTTTTATATGAGCGCCGTCGCGCGTCTGACCCGCGCCAGTCTGCTGGATGTGCTGCAACAGGATTATATCCGTACCGCGCGGGCCAAAGGGCTGAGCGCCTGGCGCATCGTGGTACGGCATGGGTTGCGTAATGCGCTGATTCCGGTGATTACCGTGCAGGGCATGTATTTTGCCTCGCTACTTGGCGGTGCGCTGGTGACAGAAATTATCTTTGCCTGGCCGGGGATCGGTCGTCTGGCGATTCAGGCGATTCAGAACCGCGACTTCCCGCTGGTACAGGCCATCGTGCTGCTGGCCGCGCTGGTGTTTGTGGTGATCAATTTGCTGATCGACCTGCTGTATCTGGTGCTTAACCCGAGGATCCGTCTGTGAGCCGACTTGCCGCCACTTTAGACCTGCTGAGTGAGTTAACGTGCTGGCCAAGCGTGGCGGGTCAGCTTGCGGCACAGCGCGGTCTTGCCGCATGGCTGGAAAGCTGGATGGTGGAGCAGCTGCACGCAACGGCCATCTATCCGGTTAACACACAACCCGCCGACACCCCACCCGTGGTACATGTGCGCATCGATACCGGTGCCAGCAAAACCGTGGTGCTCTACAACATGTACGACGTGATGCCTGCCGATGACGCAGGCTGGGATGTACCGCCGTTCACGGGTGGCGTTTGCCACTGGGACGAGCTGGGCGATGTCTTTGTCGGACGCGGTGCTGAGAATAACAAGGGGCCGGTCGCGGCAATGCTGATCCTGCTGCGCGAACTGTTGCAGGACCAGCAACTCGCTTTCAACCTGGAAATCCTGCTGGAAGGTGAAGAGGAAATCGGCAGTGGCACGCTGCGGCGTTACCTCGCGCAACAACCCTGTCCCGTTTCGCCTGCAGAGGCGGTGTTGTTTCCGTCACTTTGTGAATATGGTGGCGGCGCGCCCCGCGTCTATCTTGGCTTTACCGGTCTCGCTAACGGACGCTTAAGCGTTACCGGTGGTGACTGGGGTGGACCTTCTTCTGCCATTCATGCCAGCAATGCTGGCTGGATTGCCAACCCTGCCTGGCGTCTGGTGCAGGCGCTGGATGCCATCGCACCCGCCAGCCAGAGCGGCGTGCTCGGCTATATCGCACCTGATGAAGAAGCTACCGGGTTGCTGACCACACTGGCGCAGTCATTCAGTATTGATGACGAATTACGCTTTCGCCGCAGTCAGCGCCTGATGATTGAAGGTGACACCGTCACCTGCCTGCAAACGCTGCTGGGCAGCGCAGTGCTGACGCTGGCCGAGTTACACAGCGATCCCACCGGCGGACGTGGGGTCATCCCTTATTGCGCCAGTGCCGAACTGGCCTTCCGCATCCCGCCTGATTTTGATCAGGATGCGATGATTAGCGCCGCGCAGCAGCGTCTCGCGCAACCGGATCTCTCCGGCACCACGCTTGAGTTATTGGATCGCTATCCCGGTACCCGCTTCCGCCGCCATGCACGCGGCGTTGATGAGTTGATTGCCAGCTATCAGACGCTGGGAGCGGAGCCACAAATCTGGCCGTGGGCGCCGGGCTGCGCCCCTGCCTACGCCTTCGCCGCCATTGCGCCCGCCTTTCTGATTGGCGGGCTGGGCCACGGCGGCAACGCCCATGCCGTGAACGAGTTTGTCACGCTGACCGGGCTGGAACGCTTCCAGCAGTCACTGAGCCTGTGGCTCACCGCATTCAATGATCCGGCCTTTGGCCGGGTCGCGCCACACCAGGGAAACACCAGAGAAGTACCAAAACAAAATATTACAGGTAACAACCATGAAGACAGTCGATGAGTTTAAACGCGTTCCGTTGGGGTTTTTCCCAACGCCGCTTGAGCCGCTACCCCGGCTCGGGGAGGCGTTGGGAATTTCTTTCACGATCAAACGCGATGATTACAGCGGCTTCGGCGGCGGCGGCAATAAGGTCCGCAAGCTGGAGTACCTGATGGCAGAAGCCTGCCAGGCGGGCGTCAACGTAGTGATCACCACCGGAGGACATCAGTCAAACCACGCCCGCATGGTCGCAGCGGCGGCGCGTAAGTTTGGTATGCGTCCGGTGCTGGTCCTGCGTGGCAATCCCCCCGCCAGCTGGCAGGGCAATCTGCTGCTCGACAAGCTATTTGGGGCCGAGGTGCAGTTTCTCGACCCGGATGGCTACTTCACCCAGATTGAAGGGGCGATGCAGGCCCACGCCGATGCGGCTACCGCACGCGGTGAGAAGCCGATGATCATCCCGCTGGGCGGTGCGACACCGCTCGGCGCACTGGGTTATGTCCGTGCGGTCGAGGAAATCAGCGCACAACTGGCTGAACGCGACGAACCGGCACCGGACTTTATCATTGCCCCCACCGGTTCTGGCGGCACCCTCGCCGGGCTGCATGTCGGCACCCGTCGTTACTGGCCGCAAACGCAGGTTATCGGTATCAGCGTCAGTGCCAAAGCAGAGTGGTTCCAGCCACGCATTTCAGGCATGGCGCAGGATTGTGCCGATCTGCTGCAATGGCCGCAACGCTGGCAACCGGAAGACATCTGGATAGAGGACGGCTACGTGGGGGAAGCTTACGGTATCCCGTCTGCGGGCGGTATCGACGCCATTTATCAGCTGGCACAGCAGGAAGGTGTGTTGCTCGATCCGGTCTACACCGGTAAAGCGATGCACGGATTACTGTCGCTGGTTGAACAGGGGCGTATTCCCCGGGGATCCCGCGTCACTTTCGTGCATTGCGGCGGTTCCCCGGCCCTTTATCCTTTCGCCGACCGGCTGCTGGAGCAGTAAATGCGCGTGCTGGATGAAGCAACCGTCGCGCTGCTGGGGGGAGACGATCCTGCGCTGGCGCTGGCGGATGTCCGGGCGGTGATCGGGTTAATGCGTTCCGGCGAGGCACACATGCCCGCCGAGAATCATATTGACCTCGCCACTCCGCTCGGTAAAGCCTATGCACTCCCCGCCAGGGTTGGCGGACACTTTAACGCTGCGGGTGTGAAGTGGACTGCACATCGCCCGCAGCGCCCTGATGCGTTACCCGCCGCGCTGGCGGTGACGCTGATCAACGATGCGCAAACCGGCATCCCCCGTGGTCTGCTGGCCAGTGGTGCATTAACGGCTGCGCGCACAGCCGCGGTAACGGCGCTGGCGCTGCACTATGCTGCCCCGCGCCCGGTACAACGCGTATTACTGCTGGGAGCGGGTTTGCACGCACAAGCGCATCTACGCATGTTGCAACATCTGTTTCCTGCTCTTACGCAGATCGGCATGTGGAATCGCACGCCGGAAAAAATTGCCAGCTTATCCACTATCACACCAGAACCCGATCTCGCCGCCGCATTGGCTCGCCCCTATGACGCGGTGATTACCTGCACCAGTGCCGCACAACCGTTCGTCGATGCCTGCGCGGTACAACCTGGCCGGTTGATCGTCCAGGTGGGTTATCACGAAGTGAGTTTTGCCGCGATTAAGGCCAGTAGCCAGGTGGTGGTAGATGCCTGGGGCGATTTTGCGCAGCGCAGTGCGAAAAGCCTGTTTCAGATGTACCGCGCAGGTGAGTTTGCCGCACAGGACGTGGCCGCCACACTGGAAACGCTGGTGATCGATGGCTGGCGACCTGCTGCCGATGACAGCGTGTATTTCTCCTCCTTCGGGTTGAATGTGTTTGATATCGCCCTTGCCGCCCGCGTACTGGCGGCCGCAGAGCAACAGCAACTGGGAACGCTACACCCCCTGTTTAACGGAGTCGCGGATGATCATTAACGCCAGTGAGCTGGGAATGAGAAAGTCGCGCGGGGAACATTTCCTGCTGATTGATGTTCGCGACGTGGGAGAGTGGCAATCCGCCACGCTACCTGATGCTCAGCACTGTAACGTTTACGACTACTTTATTGCAGATTGCACACCGGAGGGGCTGGAGAAAATGGCCGCCGAAGCCTCGGCAGCACTCCAGCCTTTGTTTGCGGCTGATCCGGCCGCGACACCGGTGTTTTTCGAACAGCAGGTCGGAATGCGATCGCCGCGCGGAGCCTGGTTTGCCTGGCTGCTGGGCCGGGATGATGCATTAATCCTTGATGGCGGTATCAATGCCTGGATAGCGGCAGGCTATGGACTGCAACCCGGCGAAGGGTTAAGTTACACCGTCACGCAAAAAACGGCTTTGCCGCCGGTTCGCTGGGAAAAACGCTGGGCCAGTAGCCGTCAGCAGGTTATTGCCGCCGATGGTATCAGGGTGATTAACGTTGATGCACGTCGCCCGACTGAATTTGATGGCAGCTTTGTACATGAATGTTGTCATCGCGCCGGACGTATTCCGCACTCAGTGCTGCTGTTCTGGGAAGATGTGGTGGAGAATGGTCACTTTCTGCCCGTCGCGGAAATTGCCCGCCGTGCTGAAGCTGCGGGTCTGCCACGCGAAGCGCAGTTGCAGGTTTATTGCCATCGCGGCGCGCGTGCAGCCACAGTGCTGGCGGCGCTCAAAATGGCTGGCTATGACAATGTTGCTATTTATGTCGGATCCTGGCATGAATGGGCAGAACACGACGAGCTACCCCTGCTCCCCTGAATTCCCGTGAAAGGCGATCGGCATCGATTTTTTCCTGTCCTGACCAGGGTGTAATAGGCCCGATATTGGTATTCAGGGAGGAACAAATGTCGATTGTCTCATCTTCATCTGGCCCGCAGCCGCTTAATAGCGCTTCTGCTGAACAGCCAGAAATCCGTCTCACCCGTATCGTGCAAATACACAATACGTGTCATCACCACGCATCCAGCATCGCCACCAAAGCAGGTGAAGCGGTGCTGAAAACGCTGCAATCCTGCATCAGTGATTATCCTTATCGCCCCGGAAAACCGCATTCCCCCGAGTTAAACAACACGCTGGAAAAAATCGTCACTGCCATTTTGACTGAAGGCGAAACATCAGCGGCTGGCACACCCTCATTTACCGTTGCCGACATTGCCAGCGAAGCGGCATTTATCCGTGCCATGGACCGTGAATACCCAAAGGCAGGAAAGTGGGTACAGGAGTTGAAAAAGATATTAGCCGAAGCAGGCACGCCGCCGCTGACGACCGAGAACAATTACAATGTTCTGCGGGTGAAAGTCGCGAAGAATCCGCTCTGCCGGTTACTGCTAGCCATTGACCAGCATACATTCAGGCAGGAAATCATCCAGGCTATGCCACCAGTTGCGCCTCAGGGTGAACATCACTCCCCGGAACCTTGTCATCCTCGCTTACAACGTATGCAGCATGAAATAGCAGAAACCCGGACCCGATTAGTCCTGGCTGAAGATCAGCGTTCCGCAATAGTCAGTGAATACATTGATAAAGCTGAGCAGGAATTTCTGGCAAAGTTAACCCTTGGTATCCGGGTCAGCATGCGTGATATTGACGACATCCTGGAACATAATCGCCATCTCGATGAGGGGGATCTCTCTATCCTGAAGCGTCGATTGACCATTGTGGTGCAGATTGAAGACGCTGTGCAGTCTGTCATCAGACAGGATATTGAAAGCAATGAAGACCCATTTCTTGAATGGGCCTTATTCGCTTCAAATTACGATATTAATAAAGTGTTCCAGACTCACGCCGTGCAACAACTCCAACTGAGCGCGGAGGAACACCAAAAACAACGCGCCAGATTAGAACTGGCGCAAATACAAACCTATCGCGATGACCAGCTGAATAGCATTTTTTACCGGGAAGCGACGTTCCACGTCACTCCCCCGTCACCGCGACGCTGATCGCCCGGCCAGTGCCTGCTGAATGTTGGGTGCGGCTGCCAGCAACTGGCGGGTGTAACTCTCCTGCGGATCCCCAACCACACTGGCGGTGGCACCCGCTTCCACGATTCGACCGTGGTACATCACCACCACCCGATCACAAAGCTGCTGTACCGCACTGAGATCGTGACTGATAAACAACACCGACAAACCCAGCTTTTCCCGTAACTCGCTGAACAGCGCAAGGACCTGGCCGCGCACCGAGAGATCAAGCGCGGCGACCGCTTCATCCGCCACCAGCAGTTTTGGTTCCATCGCCAGTGCGCGGGCAATGGCGATACGCTGACGCTGACCACCGGAAAACGCACCAGGCAGGCGGCTGGCGTGTTCCGGCTTTAATCCCACCAGCTCCAGCAACTCATTGACGCGCGCCTCAATGCCCTTACCGTGGCGTAATTGCCAGACGCGCAGCGGTTCAGCAATCTGTTCCCCGACCGTTATTTTCGGATTCAGACTGGCATAGGGATCCTGGAAAATGATCTGCGCATGACGGCGCAACTTACTGAGCTGCCGCCCCTGCAGACGTTGACCCTGAAACTCGACTTCACCACTGTCAGCTTCAATCAGCCCAATCGCCGCGCTACCCAGGGTGGTTTTCCCCGAGCCAGACTCACCAATCAGACCGACGATCTCCCCCGGCTGGATTTGCAAGCTGGTAGGATGCAGTACCGTCTGGCGTCTGGCTGGCCACAGCGGCAACCGGCCTGGCATCGGATAGCTTTTACAAATGTTGTTGAGTACCAGCAATGGCGTCTGGCTCTCACGAACGGAGGCCACCAGGGGAAGATGAGACAGCGACGCATCAATCAGCTTGCGCGTATAAGGATGTGCTGGCGTGCCAAGTGTGCTGACCACATCCCCCTGCTCAACCAGACGTCCCTGTTGCATCACGCAGACCCGATGGGCATAGCGTGCCACCACGGAGAGATCGTGGGTGATCAGCAACATGCCCATCCCCATTTCCTGCTGCAATTCCTGCAACAGCGACAGGATTTGTACCTGAATAGTGACGTCGAGCGCGGTGGTGGGTTCATCAGCAATCAGCACGTCAGGTTGTCCGCTGATGGCACTGGCAATCATCACACGCTGGCGCATCCCCCCCGAGAGCTGATGAATATATTGTCGCGCCCGTTGCTGAGGATTGACGATGCCCACCCGGTCGAGCAGTGCTATGGCTTCACGCTGTGCCTGCTTCCAGCTGAACTGCCGATGGCGCACCAGCACCTCAGCAATCTGTTCACCGATGCGCAGCGTCGGGTTCATGCTGGTCATCGGTTCCTGAAACACGGTAGCGATACGGCAACCACGCAGCGAGGCAATGCGTCGCGCATCCAGCACCTCGTCCTGAAAGCGCAACGTTCCTGCGGTTTGCAGGACCTTTGCAGGCAGCAGGTTCATTAGCGCCAGCGAGGTGAGCGTCTTACCGGAACCCGATTCCCCCACCAGCGCCACAATTTCCCGCTGATCGAGATGGAAAGACACATCCTCCACCAGCACACGGTGGTCATGCGTTGCCAGACTGAGGTGTTCGACAGAGAGCAGGCGCGTGGCTGCGTTCATAAGGCAATAGATCCGAAAAAGCAGAAAGATACAGGATATATCCTGAGAGAAAAGCCAACAAGAACGTTAGGTTATGATAAAGGGATTAAGGATATAACGGCCAACTTTTTTCTCTGACCTTGGGCGAATCCCGTAGCCATCTATATACGTTATTTACGATCAGGTTTTAACCGACTATCAAATTGGAACGGAATAGCTTCTGCCTTCTGAATGATCGCGTAGTAATCCGGGTGTTCTGGGTTTAACAGGTAATTATACTCCACAGGCGATAAAGCACTGGGGACACGCAACGCTATTGAGCTTTTGGTAAAACACCAGGCATCACCGTATAGGGCCAACTCCAGCGGTGCATCCTCATCGGCCCAGTTAGCTGGCAGTTCGTCCATATCGGCACTCTGCATTTGGTCATCAGGCACATTGATGCGCAATAGAGTGAAATACTCCAGGATCTGCGCCGCATGTAGATGTACCAGTGTCTCCAGCATGGTAAGCGATGCGGTTTCTGATACATAAACCATCGGAATGCCAACGCTGTTCCATCGACCTCCGGCCTCTTTTGCTCCGTATCCCGTCCAGGCTGTAGAAAGATACTTTGTCTTGGTCAGCCGATAGAGAATCAAGAATAAACCCCATGCTCCAGGCGTGTGATCAATTTCATGACCTCATAAGCCCCGGTTTCGGATGCCATCAGTTCTGCCGGGACTTTCCAGCTCAACGCTCTGTTTGGCTCATTCAACCATTTTTGAGCCTCTTCCTTATCACCTTCGAACAATTCTACCGCCCGATCAATAACGCGGATGATACGCACCAGTCGTTCACTTTGCTCAGCGCTGAATCGCGCTTTCACGCTGCGACTAAACGTCGTTGATGGAATGCCGGACATTTTACGCAGATCGTTTTGTGTTATCTTCGCCCAGTCAGTGATCAGGTTAGCCACCTTGCCATCAAGACCTTCACTAATCTGCCCCAACAGCGCCACACCATCAGAATTGTTTAACCCGGCCACTTGCCATAAGCGGAGCGGTCTGGCCTGAGTCGTGGATAAGCTAAATGTTTTCATCGTAAGCCTCCATTTGGTACTTTCATTATATCCACATGGTAATTGACGTGCAAATATCAGCATCTGCAGTGAACCTGTTCCGGTTGTTATCGGGCGCGACTCTCAGGCACCGTTCTTCCCCGCCCGATTCAGGTATAAAAACAACCTTTATCACTGATTTAAAAGGATAAAATCCCAAAACCTCAGCGTTATTACATCATCGAGTTACTCATTAGCAGAATTGTAGTATCGGGCGGCACAGCGTAGACTTGCGGCGGGTGCTTGAGACTTTCTGTCTTAAGCATGGCTGACGGCAGAAAGAGAAAAGCCCCAGGAGATTTTCATCAACCTGAGGCCCCCTTTATGCCTAGACAACATAAAGGTAGCCTCTTACGCGCCGCAAGGCAAGAAGGAGAAGCAACCATGAAACAGTTTACGGCGATGCTATTCGCCTCCTTTATGATCATGGCGGTAACCGCCGTCATACTGGGCACGCGCAAGGATCTCTGTGAGATACGCTTTCGCGCCCACTTCGTGGAGGTGGCTGTTTCGATGGCCTGTGAATCTATCAGGTAAGGGTCACCGCGGCGGGAGCGATCCCGCCGTTCCGGTTGTTGTCAGGCACGGGCTCTCAGGCACCCTTCTTTTCCCGCTCACTTCAGGCGGCCAGTCCTGTGGTTAACCGTAAACACTCAGCGAGGCGAGAATACGGGTAAAGTAATCATCCGCGCGTTTCTGGGCCAGCTTACCGTCGCGGGCTTCCAGTGCTTCCACCAGCGGCGTCAGCTCGCGCAGCGTCTGCTCGCGCACAATCTCATTAACCGCCGAGTGCAGTGAATGTTGTCCGTCATACTGCACCGCCCGCCGGTCAGCGATAACGTTATCGAAAATCTGGATCAGAAAGCGGTTGCGGGTAGCCGCAAACATCGCCTGGTGCACCGCATAAATATGTTCTTTATACAGCAGCCACTCCTGAGCCTCGCGAATGCCCTGCAAATGGTGGCGCATTTTGGTGAAGTCTTCCTCTGTCGCACGCGCCGTGACCAGCTGCATCATCATCGGTTCAAACAGCAGGCGACCTTCCAGGATCTCGCTGTAGGTCGGGACTTCTTTATGCCAGGCGGCCACCGGACGATCGGCATCATTCAGCTGGTTTTGCAGGTTATCGGATAAGTAAGATCCGCTGCCGACTTTACGCGTTACCAACCCCTGGGTAGACATCATGGCCAGCACGTTACGAATGGTGCTGCGGGAAGTATCAAAGCGGCGCGCCAGCTCACGCTCATTGGGCAACTTATCACCCGCTTTCAGATCCCCATCGCGGATGGCCTGCATTATGGAACGATAAACGCTTACCGCAGCGGTTTTATCGTGACCGACAATACGCTGAGAGATGTCATCAGTGCTGTTCATCCGGCGACTCCTGAAAATACCTGTAAATGGCTGACCAATTTGGTCAGCTGGCGGCGATTATAGCCTGAGATTGGCGTCACGGCGAGCAACGTTTTAGGCCCGCGCCATGTCATTATTTCCAGCCAGATCCTTTACTTATCATGCCACCCTGCTGTTATCCGGCTTTAACGTGAACCGTCTCACAAATCGGCCATACATCTTACTTATTGGTTAACCATAATGGTTGACCATTAAAAACCAGCATGTTCATAATGCCGAAAAAACACACTCAGGGCAAAAAATGAACACATCCATCGCAACGCCATTCTCTCCCGCTGAATGTCGCTTAAGCGGCCATCTGCTGGCGTTGGGCATTGAGTTACCGCCGGTACCGACCCCGGTGGCAAATTTTGTCACCTGGCGGTTGTTTGGCAATTTTCTTTATCTCTCCGGACAGGGGCCACTGGAAGCCAATGGCCATCTCTACACCGGTAAAGTTGGCAGTGAGGTCAGTGTAGAAGATGCCTACTACCACGCACGTCTGACTGGCCTGAATTTACTGGCGGTGGCGCGTCAGGCAACCGGCGATCTCGGAGCCGTCAAAAGCGTGGTCAAGCTACTGGGCTGGGTCAATGCCCATGAGGTATTCAAACAACACCCACAAGTGATCAATGGCTGTTCCGATCTGTTTGTTCAGGTGTTTGGTGAGCAGATTGGCCGGGGTGCCCGTTCAGCCATTGGTGCCGGTTCGCTGCCGCAAAACCAGACGGTGGAAATTGAAGCCATTTTCGAACTGGAGGAGGGGGTTGCCGATGGATTACGTCTTTGATTTTGCCGCACTGCAACCCTATACCGGCGTGCTGGCAAAGGGGCTGATGGAGACCGCCATCTATGCCCTGTTATCGATCCTGTTCGGACTGATGCTGGGGGCGGTCTGCGCATTGACGCTGATCTATGCCCGCCCTGCCTGGCGGCGGCTGGTGCGCTGCTATGTGGAGTTTTTCCGCAACACGCCATCGCTGGTGCAGCTGTTCTTGATCTACTTCGGCCTGCCCAGCCTCGGGCTGCATCTTTCGCCACCGGTGGCGGGCATTATCGCCCTGTCGCTGTATTGCGGGGCTTATATGACGGAGATTTTACGTGCCGGTTTTCTCTCTCTGCCACGCGGCTTAACTGAGGCGGGTGAAGCGTTGGGTCTGTCGAAGCGGCAAATCATCTCGCATGTGCTGACATTACCGGCGATGCAGAACGTCTTCCCGGCACTGGCCAGCCAGATGGTGCTGACGCTGATTGGCACCAGCCTGATTTCGCAGATTGGCGTGGAAGAGATCTTCCACAGCGGCAGTTTCGTCGATTCACGTACCTTTCGCAGCTTTGAAATCTATCTGCTGATTTGCGGCCTCTACTTTTTTGCCGTCAGCCTGATGAAAGTGCTGCTGCGTATCGTTTGGTATCGCTTTCAGGCGCGGAGGTAAGCATGCGCGGTATTTCTCTTCATGATATCTGGATGATCATCAGCGCCCTGCGCTGGACGCTGTTGCTGGCGCTATCCACCTTTGCCTGTGGTGCGGTGATCGGGCTGCTGGTCGCCATGGCACGCACTTCCCATCAGCGCTGGTTACAGGGCATCGCCTGGTTTTATGTCGAACTGATTCAGGGCATTCCGCTGCTGGGCATGTTGTTCCTGCTGTTTTTCGGTACGCCAATGTTTCTCGGTATTGATGTCAGTTCCTTTACCGCCGCCCTGATCGCTTTTTCATTGTCCGCAGGCGCATTTCTCGGGGAAATCTGGCGCGGAAGCATCATGGCGGTGCCGAAGGGACAGTGGGAAGCCTCGCTGTCACTGGGGATCTCGCGGCTGCAAATGCTGCGTACCGTCATCCTGCCGCAGGCGTTTCGTCTGTCACTGCCTCCGACGGTCGGTTTCTCGGTACAACTGATCAAAAACACCTCACTGGCTGCGCTGGTGGGCTTCGTCGAGCTGACCCGTTCCGGTCAGATAGTCAGTGGGTCAACCCTGCAACCACTGGTGATTTACCTGCTGGTGGCGCTCTGTTATTTCGCGCTGTGTTTTCCGCTGGCGCGACTTTCCCTTCAACTGGAGGCTCGTTTCCATGTCGCTGGTCGTCATTGATGCAGTTAAGAAAAGCTTTGGGCAAAACGAAGTTCTGCGGGGTATCACCACCACTGTCGAACGTGGCGATATCGTCACCATTATTGGCAAAAGTGGTTCCGGTAAAAGCACCCTGCTGCGCTGTATTAACGGGCTGGAGCAACCGGACAGCGGCACCATCCACGTGGGTGGCTTACAGGTGGGCGGCAGCGCTGCCGAGTTGCAAAAACTCCGCCAGAACGTAGGCATGGTGTTCCAGAGTTTCAACCTGTTTCCCCACCTGACGGCGGCGGAGAACGTGACGCTGGCACCGCTATTGACCCGGCGCATAACCAAAGCGGAAGCCCCGGCGCTGGCAAAACGTCTGCTGGAGCAGGTCGGACTGGGACAGAAGCGCGATGCTTTCCCCTCTTCCCTGTCAGGAGGACAGCAACAGCGTGTCGCCATTGCCCGTGCGCTGGCGATGTCGCCTGAAGTGATGTTGTTTGATGAAGCCACCTCGGCACTGGACCCGGAACTGGTGGGTGAAGTGTTGCGGGTCATGGAAGATCTGGCGAAAGAAGGCATGACGATGATTGCCGTCACCCATGAAATGGCCTTTGCCCGCAAAGTGTCCAGCAAGGTGATTTTTATGCATCAGGGCGAGGTATGGGAAAGCGGCGCACCAGCCGAGGTGTTTGGTGCCCCCCGCACCCCGGAATTACAACGCTTTGTGCAAACCCCCGCTTAACTACACCGGAGAAAACGCATGAAAATGATGGGTAAAACCCTGGCGCTGATCGCGCTCTGTACCCTGCCACTGCTGGCGCAGGCCAGTTCGCTGGATGACATCAAATCCCGTGGTGTGCTGCGTGTTGCCACCACCGTTGATGCCGCCCCCTGGGGCTTCACCGATGCCGCCGGTAAACCCACCGGGCTGGATGTGGAACTGGCGCAGAAGCTGGCCGACAACATGGGCGTTAAACTGCAATTGCAGCAGGTTACCGGAGCCAACCGCATTCCTTACCTGATGTCGCGCAAAGTGGATGTGCTGATAGCCGCACTCGGCTCCAGCCCGGAACGCGCCAAGCTGGTGAATTTTTCTGAACCTTATGCAGCGGTTTACCTCGGCGTGTATGGCGGCGACAGCGTGAAAAAAGTCGATAAGCTGAGCGATCTCGGCAATGCCACCATCGCCGTACCTAAGGGATCCACGCCGGACCTGACGCTGAGTGACCAAAACCCGCAGGGCAACTATCTGCGGCTGGAAGATACCGCCTCCGCCGTCAGCGCATTTTTGGCGGGTCAGGCACCGATGTTTGCCGAAAACAACCTGATTGCGCAAAAGGTGGCGCAGGAGAACCCGTCGAAGCATATCGCGCTGAAATACCTGCTGCGTAAAAGCCCGGCTTATATCGCGATTCGCCCAGGTCAGCCCGAGCTGATGGCGGCGATTAATCAGTTTATCGATAAAAGCACTCAGGACGGGGAACTGCCCGCACTGCGCCAGAAATGGTTTAACGATGCACAAAACGATCTGAGGTCGGAGTAGTCAGCATGTCCACAGTATTCAGTGAAATCGATTTTCATCGCCAGGGTAAGCAGGTGGGGTTCGCCCATTTGCCCCTTTCGGCCCATACCGACGCCTGGGGCACCATTGCCATGCCACTGACGGTGATCGCCAATGGCAGCGGCCCGACGGTGTTGATTACCGGCGGTATTCACGGCGACGAGTATGAAGGTCCGATCATTATTAATGAGCTGATCCGCAACCTGACGCCGGATCAGGTACAGGGGCGGCTGATCCTGCTGCCCTGCGCCAATACCCCGGCGCTGCGCGCCTCGATGCGCGTCAGTCCGCTCGACAACAAAAATCTGGCGCGCGTCTTTCCAGGTAACCCGTGGGGCACGCCGACTGAACAGATTGCCGCGTGGATCCACGATGCCATCTTCCCGCTATGCGATTTCTATATCGATCTGCACAGCGGTGGTAGCTCGTTGTTTATCGAAGAGAGCGCGCAGGTAGTGGTCACTGAAGAACTCGTTCCGCAGGTACGCGAACGCAGTGAAGCGATGGCGCGTGCCTTTGGTGCCACGCTGACGGTAGTTACCAATAATATGGGCGATCCCCGTACCAGCTGTGGCGCAGCCGCCAATCTGGGCTTACCGGCGATTGCGGCGGAAATGGGCTGGAACGGCAGTGTCTCCCCGCGCGGCGTCCGGCGTACCCGTGCGGCGGTGACGCGCGTACTGAATCATCTGGGGGTGATCAACGCGGAAATGGTTCCTGCAGAACCATCACGCCAGGTGTTTATCCCTGCGGGTGGCAACCTGCTCTCCCCCGGAGACGGCTGGTTTGAGCCGTTACATGATATCGGTGATGAAGTCAGTGCCGGTGAACTGGCAGGCTGGCTGCATCGCCTGACCGAACCGCACGCGCAACCCCAGGCGGTGCATTTCCCCCAGAGTGGACGTATCTATTCACAGCGCACCTTTGGTGCTACCGCGCAGGGTAACAGTCTGGCGGTGCTGGTGCAGGACCTGAACGCGAAGGAGCAGGCATGAGCGAGAATATTACCCTGAATGACTACCAGGCCGCGCTGGACCGCATCCGTCCGTGGGTGCGCAAAACGCCACTGGTGGAGGCGGCACCGTGGCAACCGGTACCGGGTATCGAGCTGCGTCTGAAAGCAGAATGCTCACAGGTTACCGGTTCTTTTAAGGCACGCGGCGCATTTAATCGCGTGCTTAACCTGCCACAAACGGTGCGCAATCAGGGACTGGCCACCGCATCGGGCGGTAACTTCGGTGCGGCCGTTGCCTGGGTTGGTCAGCAACTGGAACTCCCCACGGATGTCTTCGTGATGAACACCAGCACCGAACTGACGCGTCAGCGTATTGAAAGCTATGGTGCGAAGCTGACCGTAGAAGGTGATTTCTGGGATCAGAGCTGGGATGCGGCGGGCGCACGTATTCAGGAAACGGGTGGCGCGTTACTCCATCCCTATGCTGACCGCGACGTGATTATCGGCCAGGGTACCATGGCGCTGGAGATCCTTGAACAATGGCCTGAAGTAGAGACGCTGGTGGTGTCCATTGGTGGCGGCGGTCTGATTGCCGGAGTGGCACAGGCGGCGAAATTGCTGAAGCCAGGCATTCGCATTATCGGTGTGGAGGCAGCGGGCTGTCCGATGATGTGGACCTGCCGTCAGCAGCAGCACATCGTGAAGCTGGAACAGGTCAAAACCATCGTCCCGATCCTCGCGGCACGTTCGACGGAAGCCATCAACTTTGCGCTGGTGCAAGAGTATGTCGATGAGATCGTGCTGGTGCCGGAAGACCAGGTCGAAGCCTCAGCCCGTGAGGTCTGGGGTGCGACCGGCCTGGCGATTGAGCTAGGAGCCGCCACCGCCGTCGCTGCGGTCACCCGACAGTTGTTTACCTTCAAACCCGATGAAAAAATCGCGGTGGTACTGTGCGGCAGCGGCACTAACGGCATGTGATATTAAAAGGTGTATTTAAAGCTCTTATTGGCTTAAATTGCCATTAAGGGCTTTGTTTAAAACCTCTAAAACCACACACCTCCCTCCACTCGCATGCGTTACAATAAAAGCCACAAATAAAACTCTTACATCGAAAACAATGTACCGGGAGCTTTATCTATGGCCCTTAACCTCTATTCCGAAACAAGGTTATTGTCCGAGCTTGGGCAGAGATTAAAAAACCAACGCTTGCGGCGTAATCTGCTGCAAAAGGAACTGGCAGAAAAAGCAGGCATCTCCGTTTCCGCGCTGAAAAATCTGGAAAACGACGGCAAAGCCACCCTGAAAAATTTTATGAAAGTGGTATTCGCCATGAGACTGGAAAAAGAGATAACCCAGCTGTTTTCCACCCCAGCGCTCAGCATCGCCCAGGTTGAGGCACTCAGGGAACCCACCCGGCAACGCGCGACAAAACGGAAGGTGAAGGGAAAGTGACATACAGATTGGAGTTAACCACCCAGCGGCTGATCTGTTCACAGCTAGAGCAACAGGACTGGGCATTCTTTCACCGCCTGCTGGTCTCACCGGAGGTGCAATTTTACGTTGCCGATGCCAAACCCGAAGAGGAGATTCGCGCGGCTTTTGTGGCACGGTTGCCAGTGTGGTCCACGCAGAGCTCGCACTGGCTCTGTCTGGTAGTACGGGAACGGGAAACCGGCGTGAGACTCGGCGTTACCGGTTATATCCGGCAGGACAATGATTGCGCCGAAGTCGGCTTTCTGTTCGCGCCCGAAGCGCAGGGCAACGGGTACGCCCGTGAATCATTGCAGGCCGTTTGCGATTTTGCCTTTGGCGCAGGCGGAATCAAGCGTCTGGTCGCCACCGTCACTGCCGGAAATATCCCTTCCCGTCGTTTGCTGGAAAAAACAGGTTTTGTCCTTGAAGCAGAAATACCCAAAAGCTACTGGCTGAGGAATGCGTGGCATAGCGACTGGCTGTTTGCTTTACCGCGCGAGGATTACCGGCTTTCCCCCTGATTACCCAAGTTCAGCCAGCAGCCAGGCCACGGCCAGCAAATCAGCACTGCCGCCGGGGCTTAAACGGCGCGCCATCAAAGCCTGATCCATCTGGCACAACGCAGCGTTATCCCAACCGGTTGCCAGCAGCGTCGCCGCATAATCCTGCACATACCGTAACCCTGCCATACCCCCTCGTGACAGCAGATTACTATCCGGGTTAGACGCCATCAGACGCAGCAAGGCATGTTGTAACCGCCGCTCGCCCTGTTCATGATGCCAGAACGGCAGCACCGCATTGCGTACCGTGGCGAAACCGCTTTCCACCTCACCGCGCGCGCCCGTCAGGCCATAGTCACGAAACTGCCGTTCCCCGGCCGTATACCACTGCTTACGATTGACCAGTTCACGCGCCACCAGTCCACCGCAAATTTCACTGACCTGGCGACAAAGCGCGTCAGCACTCACCCTGCGTCTTTGTCCCTGCAAACGCCCGGCGGCGAAACACAGCAGCCCAAGGGAGAAGATGCCTCCTTTGTGCGTATTCACCCCGCCGGTGGCTTCAAGCATGGCCTGCTCGCAGGCCATGCCCGCCGGACGCAGCAGGCGCAACTGCTCAGCGGCGGGTTGTTGTGCATGCTCCGCTCCCTGGCGGGAGAAAACCGCCAGCCACGGCGTGATGGTCGCAATGCTGGTTAACATCAGGCCATGATCCATGTCCTGGTGGGAACCGCTATTGGCGCGATCCACCAGCCCTGGTTTTGGGGTGAGATCCAATTCGAGACGCAGCGCCCGTGCTGCAAGCTCGGGCACGTCTGGTGTTGCCGTTTTAATCGCGAGCAAACCAGCCATCAATCATCTTCTCCACACGAGACACCACCTCTTCAGGCGAGTGGCGACGCGAACGTGCGCAGCCATGCGCCGGTTCGTCGCACACCAGACAACGGCGGGTGTGTAAATCCAGCGACTGGCGCCCTATCTGCCCCTGCTGCGGACAAAACACATCAAAATCCCACAGCCTGCCGAGAGGGAAAGTCTGTTCCAGTTCAACGCACTGCGCCTTAATTTCCACCGCCGGATGTTCCACACACCATAATGCTTCCGGACCGGTCTCCAGCCATAAGACCTGGTGGGCCACCACCGGCCAGCGATGCTGCCACAGCAACTGATCGCAGGCCTGCAATGCCACCCCCATGGTGTTGCGATAACGGATACTGTCTTTCACCGCACCGGGCGTTACCAGGGTCAGAGAAATAATAGGTTGTTGATAGCGAGTGAGCCAGTCAGTCTGCCGCGCCGCGCGAGCCTCTTTCGCCGCCAGCAACGCTGCAAGACTGACGCCCGCTCGCACGGGCGTCATGGTTGTCATAGATCTTCCTCTTTCACCTGGCGGACAACGTCAATCACGCTACCGTCACGATAACGGATCACCCCGACAATACGGTCGGTAAAGGCAATAGGTTTGGGTTCGCCGGTCAGGGCGACCGCACGCTGATACAGTGCTGCGATATCGACCAGTTTCATCCCTGCCGCCAGTAATCGCTCGCGGATTTCCGGACGCGCAGGATTCACGGCGATACCATGATCGGTCACCAGCACATCGATACTCTCTCCGGGTGTCAGCCGGGTGGTGACGCGTTTGACCACGGTAGGAATACGGCTGCGCAGTAGTGGCGCGACCACGATCGTCAGATTGGCCGCAGCGGCCACATCGCAGTGGCCACCGGAGGCACCGCGCATCACCCCGTCAGAACCGGTAATCACGTTGACGTTAAAATCGACGTCAATTTCCAGCGCGCTGAGAATCACTACATCCAGTTGATCGCAGCTGGCCGCTTTCCCGCCGGGATTGGCATACACGTCGGTGGAAATCTCCACATGGTTCGGGTTACGCCGCAGCGACGCGGCTGCTTCGCTGTCGAAGCACTGAGTATCGAGCAATTTTTCGATCAGCCCTTTTTCGTGCAGATCGACCAGGCTGCCGGTGATGCCGCCAAGAGCAAAACGCGCTTTGACGCCATGACGCGCCATTTTTTCTTCCATAAAGCGGGTTGCAGCGGTGGCAGCCGCGCCTGAACCGGTCTGCATCGAGAAACCATCGCGGAAATAACCGGAATGCTCGATCACATCGGCAGCATAGCGGGCTATCATCAGTTCACGCGGATTACTGGTGACACGCGCCGCTCCGACACTGATTTTCGCCGGATCACCCACACTGGCAACCTGGACAATTAAGTCCACCTGCTCCTGTCCGAGGCTGGCGGGCATATTGGGAAAGGGCACCAGTTCTTCCGTCAGCAGCACCACTTTTTTGGCGAAACGGGCATCGACCATCGCATAACCGAGCGAACCACAGGCAGAACGACCTTCGCTGCCATTGGCGTTGCCAAACTCATCGCTGCATGGCACGCCGAGAAAAGCGACATCAATGCTCAGTTCGCCATCCTGCAACAGTTTCACCCGACCACCGTGGGAGTGAATCTGCACCGGCTCAGCCATAAGCCCATGAGAAATGGCTTCCGCCAGTTTGCCGCGCATACCGGAAGTATAAATCCGCGTAATCACGCCATTCCGGATATGTTCGATCAGTGCATCATTGCAGGTCATCAGCGAGCTGGAGGCCAGCGTCAGATTTTTAAATCCAAGACGCGCCAGTGCCGCCACCACATTGTTGATGACCTGGTCGCCCTCACGAAAGGCATGATGGAAGGAAATGGTCATGCCGTCCTGCAAACCGCTGCGTGCGATAGCGTCATCCAGCGAGCTGCATAATTTACGGCAGTGTTTCGCATGGATATCCGCCAGCCACGGTGTGGCCTCATGGGCGCTTTCAAAAGGTGTTAATGCACGCAGATGGGGAAAATTAACGTGAAGAAGTTCAGTCTGGTTCATGGTTTTGTCCTTAACGACGCACGCCGGACGCAGCCGCACGTTCCAGCACCATCTGCGCATGATTAATAATGGGGACGTCGATCATTTTGCCGTTCAGCGACACCACGCCAAGGCCATTGCGATCCCCCTCCTCTGCCGCCTCGATGACGCGCTCAGCGTGATCCACCTCCTGCTGGGTCGGGGCATAGGCGTTATGCAGCAAATCAATCTGCCGTGGGTTAATCAGCGACTTGCCGTTAAAACCCATTTTGCGGATCAGCTCGACTTCGCGCAGAAAACCGGCTTCGTCATTAACATCTGACCACACCACATCAAACGCATCGATACCGGTGGCGCGGGCGGCATGTAGCACGGCGCAGCGTGCATAGAACAACTCGGTGCCATCACCGCGTTCGGTTTGCATATCCATCACATAATCGAACGCCGCCAGCGCGATACCGATCAGGCGCTGGGAGCTGCGCGCGATCGCCACGGCGTTAATCACCCCAATGGCCGATTCAATCGCCGCCATCACGCGCGTGGAACCTATCGGACGCCCGCAGGCCAGTTCGATACGTTCGAGGTGACGCTCCAGTTCATAGATATCTTCCGGGGTATCGGTTTTCGGCAAGCGCACCACATCAACCCCGGCACGCACCACCGCCTCCAGATCCAGCAAACCAAACGGCGTGCTGAGCGGGTTGATACGTACCACCGTTTCAATGTCCTGGTACATCGGATGCTGCAACGCGTGGAACACCAGCAAACGGGCGGTGTCTTTTTCCCTGAGCGACACCGCGTCTTCCAGGTCGAACATGATCGAATCAGGTCGATAGATAAAGGCGGTGGAGAGCATGGCGGCATTGGCTCCGGGTAGAAACAACATGCTACGACGCAGTTTTTTCATTGCAGTTTCCCCCAGTCGATCTCCGTCTCATCAGCCGCACGCAGCACGGCGCTTTGCAGACGGGCGCGGATCACGCAATCCAGCGCACCCTTGTCCTCGATAATGATCAAACCCTGCCAGACCTGCATTTGCCGCAAGGTGGCGTGCACCACCTGGCGGATCTGATCGCCAAATTGCTTGATCACCTCGCTGTGAATCACCACTTCAAGGTCACCCCCGCTGGGGGCTATTTTTACCATCAGGTCGCTGGACTCCATGGTTCCCGCCAGCGCCTCCCTCACAATTTTCATAGTTATATTCCTGATTTTTAAGCAACTTCCGCGCTGTAATGGGAAGTAAGATGCGCGAAAGTGGTATCCGGTACCATTTCCCGAATACGGGAAAACTGGTGTGTTTTCAGTAAGCGGCGGACTTCTGACGCCGAAATGGCATTGCCCGTGGTTTTGATGCGGGGGATTTCCACCACCTCCACCGCGTCGGCCAGCAGCTGATGCATGGTGTGGTTGTACTGGCGGGTAATCTCGCAAAAGGGTTCGCTGCCGATAAAGCGCTGGGTAATCCCCAGGGCCGGGGCAATATGGTTGCGGAACAGCAGCAGGTCGATCTCACTCCACGCCTGCTGCACCTTGCCGGTCTCTTTCAGGAAATAGGCCGGAAAGGTGGCGCGGGAGATGATGTACTGCGATCCCTGATGCACGGTGATATTGGGCAGATGGGCAACGCCGGCCTGCACCATGTGCAAACGTGCACTAAAGGGAAAGAACGAGGCGTCTTCGCGTACCACAAACACATGCAGCCAGTCGCAGCGCGCGGCTGCCTGTTCCACCAGATAACGATGTCCCAGCGTAAAGGGATTGGCGTTCATGACAATCGCGCCAATATGCTGCCCGGCGACACGGCTGGCCTGCAAGGTACGGCAGTAGCGCTGAATGCCTGAAGGCGTGTTCTCCATCAGGATGGCGTTCTCGCCGCTTTGTACCACCGGCCAGAAGCCGTTGTGCTGAAACCGTTCCCGGTTGCAGGGGCGCGTACACAGAAACAGATGAAAATGCCCGCGTGCCAGCGCCAGATGCTCCACTTCTGCCAGCAACAGTGCGCTGAGATTTTCACCGCGCCATTGCTCATCAATAGCGACACATTTGATGACGTTAGCGGCGAGGCCGGCACAGCCCACCAGCCGATCGTCCGCCCAGGCTTCAACGAAGGTGGTGATATCGCTATCCATGCCTAATCCGCTATCCGCCAGCAGCGCACGGATGTTTTCGCGCCGTCGGGCGTTACTGCTGACTTCCGCAATGCGGAAGTCGATGGAAGGTCGTGGTTGCATAGTCTTGCCTGCGCCTCAGTGCGTCGCCGTCAGCACGTGAGCTGGCGCATCCATAATCACATTGCTGAGATGACCGATATTTTCGATCTCCACTTCGATGCGATCGCCTGCCTGCATAAACAGCGGCGGATTACGTTTCTTACCCACTCCGCCCGGCGAGCCAGTGATGATCACGTCACCGGCATGCAGACAGGTGAAGGTACTGATGTATTCGATAAGCTCGGCGACTTTGTGGATCATGCTGGCGGTGTTGTCATCCTGCACCATGCGGCCATTCAGCCAGGTGCGGATCGCCAGCCGATGCGGATCCGGGATTTCATCCGCGGTGGTCATCCATGGGCCAAAGGCCCCGGTCTGACGCCAGTTTTTTCCGGCGGTAAACCAGGTGTGCTGCCAGTCACGCGCGGAACCATCCATATAACAGCTGTAACCCGCGACATGGTTCAGCGCATCTTCGCGTGCGATATCCTCACCGCTCTGACCGATGATCACCGCCAGCTCGCCTTCATAGTCGAACTCACTGGAGTGGCGCGGTTTCAGTACCGGCGCGTTATGGGCGGTTTGCGAATCGGCAAAACGGACAAACAGCGTCGGTGCCGGGTTGTGCTGATCAAACTCTTTGCGTTTTTCGGCGTAGTTCATGCCAACGCAGAGGATTTTGCCGGGGTTATCAATCACCGGTAACAATTCGAGATCGTCGAAACGCAGATCCGGTGTTTCATTGTTCAACTGCTGTGCTTCATGCAGCGCGTCGGCCGCGAGCAACGATTTTAAATCCGCGTAGCGGTCACCAAGACGACGACCCAAATCGATCACACCGTCATCGTGGACAATGCCGTAGCTACGCTTTCCCTGGTGGACAAAGCTTGCAAGTTTCATAGTCTTACCTGTCATGCATAAATTAGCTGAGGAAATTGCCGAGGATGAGCAGCGACACCGACACGTTGATCGCACCGCCAATACGGGTTGCAATCTGCGCAAATGGCATCAGGCTCATGCGGTTACCCGCAGTGAGGATGGCTACATCCCCTGTTCCACCCTGGCCGCTCTGGCAGCAGGAGACGATGGCCACATCGATAGGATGCATGCCGATCTTTTTACCCACGAAGAAGCCGGTGGCGACCAGCGCAGACACGGTGCTGACAATCACCAGCAGGTTATTGATGGTGAAGGCGTGGACCAGTTCTTCCCACGGCGTAATCGCCACACCCACGGCAAACAGGATGGGATAGGTGACCGAGGTCTGGAAGAATTTGTAGACCACCTGCGATCCTTCCAGCAGGCGTGGCGACACACCGTGTGCCAGTTTGATCAACACCGCGACAAACAACATGCCGACCGGCGCTGGTAGGCCAATCAGTTTGTGGCCGAGCATCCCGATCATGTACAGCAGCACCGCCAGCAACGCACCTGCGGCGATGGTAGTCACATCGGTGGTCAACCCGGTTTTGCCCGCAGCCACCGCTGGCGCTTTTTCGTCGCTATTGGCGCGGTTCGGCATCAACTGGCCTTCACCGGTCAGATGCGGGTAGCGTTTACCGAGCTGGTTGAGGCAGCCGGAGATGATGATTGCCGTCAGGCCACCCAGCATCACCATCGGCAATACCCGGCCAAGTGCCACGCCCTGATCCATATGCAACAAGGTGGCATAACCAATCGACAGCGGAATCGCCCCTTCGCCCACGCCACCGGCCATGATCGGCAGAATGATAAAGAAGAAGATCTGGAACGGTTCCATGCCGAGCATCAGGCCAACGCCCATGCCCACCAGCATGCCGACAATTTCACCGCATAACATCGGGAAGAAAATGCGCAGAAAGCCCTGAATCAGGGTGGTGCGATTCATACTCATGATGCTGCCAACAATGATGCAGCAGATGTACAGATAAAGGATGTTGGTGGATTTGTAGAATTTGGTGGTGGATTCCACCACCACGTCAGGCAGCAGGCCATAGTAGACCATTGCCGACGGAATAAAGGTGGCACAAATCGCGGCGGCACCGAGTTTGCCAACAATCGGCAGACGTTTGCCAAATTCACCACAGGCGAAACCGAAAAATGCCAGTGTCGCGACCATCACCACGATATCGCTGGGTAGTTTGCCGCCGAGACAATCGACAGCAATTAACGCCCCGGCCAGCAGAAATAATGGCAATGGAATGATGCCGATTTTCCAGGTATCCATAATATGCCACCACCGGTCCTTCAGTGATTTTTTTTGAATCGCCAGTGATTCCGAGGTAACAGAAAACGAATCGTCAGTTGTGCTCATAATTAAGCCCCTTGGTTATTTTGTGCCCTCAGGGTAAAGCGTTAATGGCGCAGGATATGTGAGGGAATGCATAATAAAAGCGGAGTTTTAATGGCACCTATGGTTTTTATGGTTTCTTTTATTTTCTGTGATTGATACCTGAATTATTGGCGTGGTTTTAATGGTTTTTATATCCAGGGGTACAAGTTAATAACATTTCCCAAAATGAGTATTTAACATGCCATTTTTTGCACAACCTCCTGCTGTGCAAGGGATCACAAGTTTCCAGTAAACTACGCGCAATGGTGATAAAAAATGGTACATTGACCCTTTGCTGGCTGTGGTGCGTGCCGTTATGAAGCTATCCTTCCAAATCAAACTTTTTATTTCTCTGGTTCTGTTCTTTTCCGGTCTTTTTGTTCTGCTCGGCATTTATTATTACCAGGACGTCAGCCGTCAGCTTTATCAGGAAATGAGCACCAGAGCAAAAATACAGGCGGAAGAAATCGCGATCATTCCGAATTTGCGGAAAGCGGTAGCGGAAAAAGATATTCCGGCGATTAATCAGTTTATGCATCAGGTGGTGTTGCATACCGATGCCAGCTTTATTGTGGTGGGGGATAGCAAGGGCATTCATCTATTTCATTCCGCGCATGGCGAGGTGGTCGGTAAAAAGCTGGTCGGTGGCGACAATGACGCGGTATTACGCGGAATCAGTACCACCACCATTCGTAAAGGGGGGTTGGGCATTTCCCTGCGCAGCAAAGCGCCGATCTTTGACGATAACCATCAGGTGATCGGGATTATCTCGGTGGGTTATCTCACCAGCTATCTCGACACCATTACGCTGAGTAAAGTGATCAATATCTTTATCGCCGCGGTGCTGCTGCTGGTGGCGCTGTTTATCTTCTCCTGGTTTTTCACCAGTGGGATTAAAAAACAGATTTTCTCGCTGGAACCGCGGGAAATTGGCCTGCTGGTGCGCCAGCAGAAAGCGATGATGGAATCTATCTATGAAGGGGTGATTGCCATCGACAGCGAGTTACGCATCGAGGTGATTAACCAGGCAGCACGTAAACTGTTAGGTTTACGCCAGCCAACCCGCATGCTGCGCGGACATAATATTGGCGAAGTGATTGCCCCGGTGCCCTTTTTCAATCGCGAGGCGATACTGGAAAACGATACCCACGACGAGATTTGCCGCTTCAATCAGCTAACGGTACTCGCCAGCCGGGTACGCATTATGCTGGAGGATGAATTGCAGGGCTGGGTCATCACCTTTCGCGATCGCAACGAGATAGATAGCCTCAGTGCCCAGCTCAGCCAGGTGAAACGCTATGTCGATAACCTGCGCATTATGCGTCATGAACAGTTAAACCGGATGACCACCCTCTCCGGGCTGTTGCATATGGGGCGCTACGACGAAGCAGTGCGCTATATCCAGGCACAGTCAGAACATGCGCAGGAACTGCTGGATTTTATCTCTGCGCGCTTTAACTCGCCGACCCTGTGCGGCCTGCTGCTGGGGAAAGCGGCGCGTGCGCGTGAAAAAGGCGTGGAGTTGGCGTTTGATCCGCTGTGCCAGCTGGAGCGCCCCTGCCGTCTGCTGGGAGAAGCCGAGCTAATCTCCATTATCGGCAACCTGCTGGATAACGCCATAGAAGCCACACAGCGTTCCCCTCTGCCGCACGAACCGGTGGAGGTGCTGATCCTGCTCAACGAGCGTGAGCTGATTATTGAAGTGGCGGATCAGGGTATCGGTATCAACCCGACCATCCGGGAACATATTTTTGAACGCGGGATCACCACCAAACGCAGTGGCGATCATGGTATCGGTCTGTATTTAATCGCCAGCTATGTTACGCAAGTGGGCGGGTCGATTGAAGTTTCCGACAACGCACCGCACGGCACGATTTTTTCGTTATTCATTCCTGAAACGGGCGACCAGGCGCGTCCCGTATCCACGCTGGAAGAACCGTATTATGCAACCTGAACTGATAGACGTATTGATTGTTGAAGATGAAAACACGCTGGCGCAGTTGCATGCCGAACTGATCAGTGAACATCCCTGCCTGCGGCTGGTGGGGGTTGCCTCGTCACTTGCTGAAGCTCAGCTTCTGCTGCAAAGCAAGCAGCCACAACTGGTTTTGCTCGACAATTATCTGCCGGATGGTAAAGGCATCACGCTGATCGGCGATCCGCTGGTGCAGCGCGCGAACTGCTCGGTGATTTTCATCACTGCCGCCAGCGATATGGACACCTGTAGTCAGGCGATCCGCAATGGTGCCTTCGACTATATTCTCAAACCGGTTTCCTGGAAGCGTTTGAGCCAGTCGCTGGAGCGTTTTGTGCAGTTCGCTGAACAGCAGCGAGTCTGGAAGATTGTCGATCAGCAGAACGTCGATTCGCTGTATCAACTTCAGGCGAAAAATTACCGTCAGAATAACAGCAACAAAGGCATCGAAGAAAAGACGCTGGCGCTGGTGCAAAACATGTTTGCCGACGCCGCGCAGCGCTGTTTTTCCGTGGATGAAGTGGTGAACGAAACCGGGCTGAGTAAAACCACCATCCGACGTTATCTGGAGCACTGCGTGGATGCGGGCTTTCTGGCCGTTGAAATGCAGTACGGCAAGATTGGACACCCGAGAAGGATGTATCGCTGGGGCGGGTGATCAAGGCGTGACAGACGTCACGCCTTACCCCTGCGTTACGGTTTGTCAGTCACTTCGATATAAGGCGTGTTACCCAGCGGTTTGACATCCTCTGTGGTGCTGACGCTGTCTGATAAGCCGATACGAAAAATACCGCCCTCCGGGTGCCAGCTGCGGATTATTTTGGCGTCAACGGTTCTATTGGCTCCTGCCTTTATTTTCTGATAACCACCAAATTTGCCCCACTGGCCTGTCGCCGGATTTTTTATCTGAGTAAAGAGCCATGAATCACGGTCCGCAGGGGCGTTAACCGTGACGCGAAACCCTTTTTCAGCCTCTGCTACTGTCATGGTGTTTGGCGCCATTTCATCCAGCAGAACATCACCCCGTAGCGGAAGATAGCTTGTATGCATGTAAGATACTGGCCCGGCAATCTGATTATTATCCGCTGCGTGTGTCACACCCAGCGACCATCGCTGAAATTTCTTTTGCCATGGATAAGACGGTGATGACAATTTGTCAGGAGAAATATAAACGTTGCCTGTGTCCGGCATACTTTCTGTTACCGGGATTTTTGCAGCAATATGACTCAGATCTGACTTTTCGTCCCCAGCCATCAAGATAATCCAGCGTTCAGGCTTTTCCGGACCACGATCAGAGACATCATAATGAATATACATACCCTCTTTGGCGATAGTATTCCCTTCCTGAAAATACTGTGTGGTGGCCATATCTGGCAGTGGGCATAACTTTGCAGGCACCGTCTCTGAAGAGTCCGTTGTTTCGCAGTTGCCTTTGGGCACCACCCGGGCCAGGTTGGTCACTGCGGCTGCCACTTCTTCAGGGCTTTCTTTCCATGACGGCTCCTGAAAGTTTGGGTTGTCCTCACAACGCTGCAGCTGCTTTTTAATGTAATAACATGCCTGCTTAATAAATCTCCCTTTTACGCCACCTGGGAAAGAAATCTCTGATTCATAGCTCCCGGCTTCACCGCCAATGGATAACTGCTGATTAATTCCGCCAGGCGCATGAATTTCATATACCCAGCCTTCACTTCCCGGACGGGAAATATCAATAAAGTAGATTGCCGTTTTTAAATTTTCTGTGGTACTGACGAAGACCGAACGAAATGAATCTTCTTTATGGCAACGCCAGTCATGATCGCGTTCTGCTTCGGGATACCCTCGGGTCACGCCTTTCGGCACCGTCCCGTTTTTGAATGCATCCAGTCCTTCATTATTGGTATCGCCACGCCATAAAATATTATGATCATTTCTCCATATTAATTCAGGTTGTTTCTCTGACGCGCGGGTGAAATGAATATTCTCGCGACAGTCAGGATAATAACCAGACGAATCCCAGGCATAGGCTACTGGTGTTGTTGAAAATAAAGCAGAGATGATGAGTAGTGTTTTTTTTGACATGTTTTTAATTTCCATTTAAAAAACATTCTGATTTTATGTATTAATTTCCATCGACTTCCGTGCGACAGAGTATTCTGTATCTATCTAAAAATCATTGTCTTATATCATTTCGCCAACGAATTTCCACGATTTCAACTGCGGGCTAATCATCGTGATGAACGCACATCAACGCCCCGCTCAGCGGTTCTGGTACCACCGCCACATTAACCTGAAATACGCGTTTAAGTATCTCCGGTTGCAACACCTGCGTCGGCGTTCCCTGGATGACCAGCGCACCTTCCGCCAACAGTACCAGTTGATCACAATAGCGGCTGGCCTGATTGAGGTCGTGCAACACGGTCACCACGGTTTTACCCTGCGCTTTCAGCTCCCCCATCAGCTTCATCAGTTCAATCTGATGATTGATGTCCAGCCAGGTGGTGGGTTCATCCAGCAGGATGACCGGCGTGTCCTGCGCCAGCAGCATTGCCAGAAACACCCGCTGACGCTGGCCGCCCGATAAATCGCTAACACGCTGCTGTGCCAGCGGAGCAATCCCCATGCGTTCCATTGCCGCCTGCACCTGTTCCCTGTCGTGCGCCGACAACCGCCCCCACAGCGGTAACCAGGGATGGCGGCCATAAGCTACCAGCTCCGCCACGCTGACCCCTTCCGGCGTCAGATGCTGCTGCGGCAACAGCGCCAGACGCCGGGCCAGCTGACGAGAGGAAAAACGCGCCAGCGGTTGATCACCGATAAACACCTGTCCCTCTGTGGGCGTCAGCAGACGCGCCAGGGTTTTTAATAGCGTTGATTTACCGCAACCATTAGGCCCGAGTAACGCGGTGATTTGCCCGGAGGCAAAGCTGACGCTGACATCCTGAAGCACGCGTTTTCCCGCGTAGCCCGCAGCCAGATTCTCAACCCTCAGTTGCATCTATCGTGTCCTGATTAATAGCCAGAAAAACCACGGAGCGCCGATCAGCGCGGTGATGACACCGGCGGGTAACTCCATCGGTGGAGACAAGGTGCGCGCCAGCATATCGGCCAGCAGCAACACCAGCGCCCCGAGTAAGGCGGAAAACGGCAGCAGACGGGCATGACGCCCGCCGACCAGACGGCGTGCCAGATGCGGCACCACCAGGCTGATAAAGCTGATTGGCCCACATACCGCCACCGCCAGCGCTGCCAGCGCCACGCCGAGCAGCAGCACGCCACGCTGGAAGGGGCGTAAAGCCACCCCGAGGGTCGCCGCACGTTCATCCCCCAGCGCCAGCAGGTCGAGATCGCGACAAACGCTCAGGCTGATAAGCAGCAAGAGGGGCAGCGGTAACGCCAGCAGCACCATCTGCCAGTCGCGTCCCCACAGGCTGCCTGTCAGCCACAGCAGCGCGGTGTTGATATCCTGCGGACGCGACAGCAACAGATAATCGGTGACGCTGGCAAAACAGGCCGCAAGTGCGACACCCACCACGGCCAGCCGCAGCGGCGACGAGGTACCGGTAAGCCAGCGCAGCAATATCAACGCACAACAGCCCCCGACAAATGACACCAGCGGCAGACATAGCAGCGGAAAAGCGGGAAACAGCAGCAGCGCCACCAGCGAGGCCAGGCTGGCGGCATGATTGACGCCGAGGATATCGGGCGATGCCAGCGGATTACGGATCACCCCCTGCACCAGCACGCCGGACACCGCCAGCGCCGCCCCCACCATCAGTGCCAGCACCACCCGTGGCAACCGGTATTCCATCACCACAAAATGTGCCTCGTTAGCGGGTTGCCACGCCGTCCAGAGCGTTGACCAGGCGAAGGACTGCACGCCCAGTTTCAGGCTGATAATCGCGACGACCGCCAGCCCAATCAGCATCAGCGGCAGCAGATAACGTGCAGACATCATCGTTGCCTCCTTGCCAGCCAGACAAAACAGGGAGCGCCCACCAGCGCCAGCACCACCCCGGCAGGCAATTCACCGGGCCATCCCAGTCCACGCGCAGCAATGTCGGCGATCAACAGCAAGGTTGCGCCGAGCAGCATCGCCATTCGTAACATGATGCGCAGATCGTGGCCGATCCACGCGCGCGCCAGATGCGGCACCAGCAGGCCAATAAAGCCCAGCGGACCTGCCACACTGACGCACGCGCCCACCAGCAACAACAGCGCGATGCTCAAGCCGATACGCAGCACAACGATATTGACACCAAGGCTATGCGCCGCACTGTCGCCCATCGTCAGCAGGTTCAGGGCGCGCGTCTGGGTCAGCACCAGCGGGATGATCACCACCATCACCGGCAGCAATTGCCACACTTCCTGCCAGCGCACCTGGGCAATGCCCCCCGCCAGCCAGGTCAGAATGCCGTAAGCGTGATCCTCCGCCAGCAACAACACGATGCGCGTCATTGCCATGCAGAATGCCGATAACGCGATACCGGCGAGGATCAGCCGCTGCCGGTCATGGCTGCGTGCCGCCAGCGTCACACAGACCCAGCTCAGCCCACCGCCACCGGCGGCGATTAATGCCAGCGGATAGCCCTCCAGTTGCACCGGGGCAAAGGCTGACACCAGCGCAATGGCCAGCGCCGCGCCGCTGTTGATGCCCAGCACCGACGGCGAAGCCAGCGGATTATGCGTCAGCGCCTGCAACAGACCGCCCGCCAGCGCCAGTGCAGCCCCCAGCAGCACCGCCACCAGCGCGCGCGGCAAGCGCAGATTAAATACCAGCGCCTCACCAATACTGGCAGGCTGGCCCGGCCATAACGCATGCAGAGCCGCCTGCGGCGCGATCGGCACCGCTGAGAAGCTGGTCAGACTGAACCAGAAGGCGCATAGCAACAACGCCACCGTTAAAATCCAGCGTGTCATGGTGCAAATAACGTGACAGCGTCACGCGAGATCTTTTCCGCGGCGAACAATCCGCGCATGCGCGCCCAGCTGTTGCTATCGACCTCGCGGACGTGATGTTGCTGCGCGGCTTTCAACATGGTCCACAGTGGATCGGCCTGCCAGCGCTTCACGATACTTTCCTGCCGATAGTGCGCCACCAGCAACCAGTCGGGGTTTTGTGCCAGCAGGGTTTCCAGGCCGATCGGCGTCATCGGTGCACCGTTAATCGGCTCCGTCACCTGCAATCCCAGCGCACTCAGCACCCCGCCGGTGTAGCTGTCACGCGAATGCAGCGTGAACTGATTTTCCCGCGACGTGCCGAACATCACCCGGGTTCCCTGTGGCAGCTGTGCGGCGGCGGCAGCCATTCGCTGCCGATGTAACGCCAGCCGTTGCTCTATCTCCGTTTGTTTACCCACCACCGCACCGATGATGGCCGCAGACTGCACATTTTCCTGGTACGTTTCATTACGCGATTTGAGGAGCAGCACCGGTGCAATGCGCTGCAACGCGTTGTAAATACCGGCATGGCGACTGCTATCGGCGATGATCAGATCGGGATGCAGGCTGCTGATCGCCTCCAGGCTGGGCTGCCCGCGTAGCCCGACTGATTGCCAGGGCTGGAGGTGCGCCCGCACCTCCTCCAGTAAACGTTGCGGATCGTTATCGTCAGCAATGCCAACCGGGCTGAGATCCACCGCAGCCAGCGCATCGGCAAACGACAGCTCCAGTACCACAATCCGTTGTGGTACTTCCTCCAGAGTAAAGGTGCCGTGCTGATCCTGCACCGTCACGGCGCTGGCTGACCCCATCAACGCCAGCAGCAAAAACAGAACGCGCATACTTATGTCTCCCGTCAGAATTTCAGTGCACCCTGCACATAGAAGGTACGCGGCTGCCCGGCATAAATGCCTTTGTTGTTATCGTCGTAGGAGCGGGTGAAGTAGGCCTGGTCAAACAGGTTTTTCACCCCCACGGCGAGATTCAGGTTGGCGAGGCTGGGGCCGAAATCATAGCTGGCACGCGCGCCCCACAGCATAAAACCGGGAATGCGGCCGGTGCTGCCGTCGGCGCTTTCCTGCACGGTGTTGGCGTTATCGGCGAACTGGCTCGACTGGAATTCGCTGTTGAGGTTGAAAGTCCAGCTGCCGGGATGGTAATCCACCCCAAGAGTGCCTTTCTGGCGCGGAGAGAACGGCACCTGGTTGCCATAGGTGTCGCCTTTTTCACGAATTTCAGCGTTCACATAGGCGTAGCTGGCGTACACCGACACCTCTTCAAGCTGCGGCGTCAGCCCTCCGAGGTTGTAACGTACCTGGCTCTCCAGCCCGGTATGACGTGTTTTGCCGCGCGCGGTGACAGTGTCGTTGGTCTGGTTCGAGTCGTACTGGTTATTAAAGTTAATCAGGAACAGGCCCACTTCGGCCGTCAGCCCGCCATCATCGTAACGGGTGCCGACTTCCCAGGTGCGGGCCTTTTCCGGCTCAACATTGCCACTTTCCACCGCTTTGCCAATCTGGCTGTACTGCACGGTACCGAAGGAACCTTCGGTATTGGCATACAGATTCCAGCTGTCGGTGAGGTGATACAGCACGTTAAGCGCCGGAAGTGGCGCGTTATAGCTGACATCCTGGCGTGTGCCGCGAATCGCGTTGCGCTGGAACGACTCAATGTGTTCAAAACGCATCCCCGGCGTAATGGTCCAGTTGCCGATATCGATGCGATCATCCAGATACCAGGCATGGGCCTCGGTGCCAGATCGGGTATTACGGTCATATGGGCTGGCGCTGGACGGTAACTCGCCGCTTGCCGTTGGGGTGTAGTAACGCATTTCGTGACCGGACTCGCTGACATAGCGATAACCGACACCCACTTCATGCGCAGTCGGACCGAGGTTAAAACTCTGGCTATAGCGCGGTTCGATGCCCCGCACCCAATATTCTCTCGGTGACAGTGTCACGATAGATTTTTGTTCCAGATAGCCGTTGCGCAGCGTATGGGTATAGAAGCCGAGGATATTAAACTTATGCTGCTGATCCGGCTGGAACTGATAACCGAGGCTGGCTAACTGACGGCGGCCCCAGAAGCGGTCGTAAGGACGCGTTGACTGCCAGCGATCCGCATCATAATCGGCGCGGCTCAACCCGCCCGGCATATCCGCTTCGCCGTCGTAATATTGCAGCAGGCTGGTGAAGGTATGCACTTCGTTAGGCGCGTACTGGCTTTTCAGCATCACATCGTCGATGCGGGTGGCGCTGTGTTCACGCCAGTCGCTGCCTCGCGTGCCTGAGTAAAGGATGGCGCTACCAAAGCCGTTATCTGCCGTGCCGCCCACCAGCAGGTTATGAGTCTCTTTTGGGTTGTTCTGTGAAGATGTCGGGCTGAGCTGCCCTTCCACCCCCGCTTCAATCCCGAAATCTTTAGGAATGGCGCGCGTCACGAAGTTGACCACCCCGCCCACGCTTTGCGGCCCATAACGTACCGCTCCGCCGCCACGCACCACATCCACCGCATCCATATTGCCGAGCGAGATCGGGGCCAGCGACAACTGCGGCTGGCCGTATGGCGCAAACGGCACCGGGATGCCATCCATCAATACCGTGGAGCGGCTGGCGAGACGCGGATTCAGGCCGCGAATGCCAAAGTTCATCGCCAGATCATGGCTGCCGGTGCCGTTGTTTTCCGGGGCATTGACGCCGGGAATACGGTTAAGGACTTCACGCATGGTGGTCGCGCCGTTTTTGGCAAAATCGGCACGGCGGATCACGTCACGCGCTCCCGGATGTTCAAATACGTCACTTTCTCGCGCTTCACCCAGCCAGTCGCCCACCACGGTCAGGCTCTGCTCAGTCGGTTGCGGTTTTACCGTCCACAGATTGCTACCGAGCGCACTGGCCTCCAGCTGTGACCCCTGCAACAGCGCTGCCAGCCCTTCATTCACCGAATATTCGCCCTGTAGTCCCGCGCTTTGCTTACCGCGTGTCAGGCTGGCGTCCATCGATAAGGTAATACCTGCGGTTGCTGCAAACTGATTTAACGCGTTATCCAGCGGACCGGCGGCGATAGTGTAATGCGTGGTGGCAGGCGCAGCAGCCACCACCATTCCCGAGGTGAAAAGTAAGGCAGGAAGCAGGCTGAAGCGGATTGCCGTCACCAGCGGTAATACCCGCAGCGCATGTGGACGTGAAGCGGTCATAACGTCTCCAAAGAAGATAATTTTTGTGGTTTTCAGAGATAAGTCGTATGACCGGGGCAAAAGGGACAATGGCGGTGAAAAAAAATTTAACGACGCTGGACCGTGGCCCAGTAGCGGGTGACGCGATGTACCGCAATCGGCAGGGTTTGCTCCAGCGCGTGCAGCGCCTGGTCGCTATCGCGTAACGGAAAGGTGCCGCTGACGCGCAGGCTGGCGGCCGCCGGATCGCAGCGCAGCACGCCCTGACGATAACGCGCCAGCTGGGTAATCACTTCGCCCAGCGGCCGATCGCTGACGCTGAGCCAGCCGTTGATCCAGCCCGGTTCAGGCTGCGCATCCGTGCTAATCGCACCGAAGTGGTCGGCTGAGAAACGCAGCATCTGCCCCTGCTGTACGGTAACGCTCTGCTGCGAATCGCTGGCAAGACGCACCGCCACCGCGTGCTGGCTGACGCGTAACAGCGTGGCATCATCCTGTAGCTGTACGCTAAAAGCGGTACCGAGTGCGGTCAGTTGCCCCTGCCGGGTGTAAACCCGCAACGGACGCTGCTGCACATCTTTGCCGGTGGTGATAGCGAGGGTGCCGGTGAGTAAATCGATGCGTCGTTCGCTGGCGCTGAAGGTGACATTGGCCGCTGAAGCGGTGTCGAGGGTCAGCAGGCTGCCATCCGCCAGCTGATGCTGCCGAATCTCGCCGCGTGCCGTACGGTAATCGGCGCGCAGCCCCGTTACGTAATCAGTCCGCCACAGCTGCCATCCCGCGCCCATACCCACCGCCAGCAGCAAGCCTTTCAGCACATGGCGGCGTGTCATCTGCGAATCGCGCAGCGCTTTGCTGGCGACCTCGCCCGGCATCCCCTGCATTTGCTGGCGCAGGTTCTCCACCTGTTGCCATGCCCATTGATGATCCTGATGCGCATCGACCCAGCGCTGCCATTTTAATTCCTGCTGCGGGCTGACCCGTTCACCGCTCAGCACCGCGTACCAGTGCGACGCGCTGCGCAGTGCTTCCCGTTGCGCATTTGACAGCGGCGCGCTCATGTCACAGCCCCTGCTCAAGACGGAACAACAGGCAATGTTCGGTGGCTTTCGCCATGTATTTTTTCACCGAACTGACCGACACCGACAGCTGCACAGCAATCTCGGCATAGGTCAGGTTATCCAGCTGTGACAGCAAGAAAGCCTGACGCGCTTTGAAGCCCAGCCCGTCCAGCATGCGGTCGATCAATTGCAGGATTTCCAGCTGGCTTTGCTGCACTTCCGGCGACGGGGCAACGGCTTCCGGCAGCTGGCTGAGTAATTCCAGATAGGCTTTTTCCAGCGCGTTGCGGCGAAAACGATCCACCATCACGCGCTTCGCCAGCGTGCAGAGGAAGGATTTGGCATCACGGATGTCGGCCAGATGATCGCCGGACATCACCCGTAGAAAGGTGTCCTGAGTGACATCATCCGCATCAAAGGCCGAACGCAGCTTGCCCGTCAGCCAGTGCCTGAGCCAGCGATGGTTGTTGGCATAGAACAGCGCCAGAGACGGCGCAGCAGAGGATTCAGCAGCAGGCAACATGATGTCAAAGTATGTCAAAAGGTGAAAAGTGTAATGATACTAACTGCGAATAGTTATCATTACAACCTTTCAGATGACAGCATGGATCCGTGGCGGCGCGATTTATCGCGCTGTTTTCAGCGGTGCCCCGGCCAAAAGGCGCACAATAAATTGCACCGCGACGGGTCCGGGCAAATATGCAAGAGGAGAAACCTCGGATTAACTGGCTGTTATCACCCCAATCGACTGGCGTTCAATCAATTCCGCACTGAACCGGGGTAACGGATCAAGCACCTCGCCACGAATTTCCGCAATCAACCTCCGTGCCGCTTCGCGTCCCATTTCATATACCGGCTGTGCCACTACCGTGAGCGGCGGCGATACAATCTCGCTCCACGGGAAATTATCGTACATCACAAACGACAACTGCTGCGGAATACGCAGACCCCGGCGCATCACTTCGCGCAGCAGTGACATTGCCACCACGCTGTCGGAGGCGATCAGCGCGGTAGGCGGTTGTTCGCGTTGCCACAGCCTTGCGACGATTTGCTGGATTTGTTCATCGCTGTCGGCATTGACCTGCACCAGCGTTGGATCAAATGGCAACCCGGCGGCGGTAAACGCCTGCATCATGCCACCGACACGCTGTGCGACCGGCGTCAGACCAAAATCACTGAGCTGCGTAAACTCCCCTGCCAACATCATGCTGGTGACGTAAGCCACCTGACGATGCCCGGCGGCGATCAATGCCTGGGTCGCCTGCTGCGCAACATCAGTGAAATCACAGCAAATCGCTTCAACATTCAGATCAATGACCGCGCGATCGAATAACTTCAACGCACGCCCTTCCGCCAGCACCTGCATCAGGTGAGCGTTTTTGTCCAGCTCCGAGCAACAGGGGGTAACGATGATGCCATCCACCTGTTTTTCCAGCATCACCCGCACCGCGTCCTGCTCCGCCTGCCACTTCTCGTCACTGTTGCTCAGCAGCAACTGATAACCGGCCTGCCGGGTGACGTCTGCCATACCGCGCAGCGCCAGGCCAAAGTGCGGGTTCTCAATATCGCCAACGATCACGCCGATGGTGTTGGAACGTCCGGTATTCATGCTGCGTGCCAGTTCATTGGGGCGATAACCGAGCGCTGCGGCTGCGCTACTGACGCGGGTCTGCACTTCTTCGCTCACCGCGCCATAGCCACCCAGCGCGCGTGCAGCCTGCGCTTTTGATACTTTTGCTGCTCGCGCGACATCGGCCACGGTGGGCGCTTTAGAACGCACTTTCTGGTTGGTCATAATTAATTCGAATCACAGGTTGATGACAGGAAGATTGACGCTGAAAAACGTGTGTGCTTAAACTCATTGTAACTCCCTGAGACCGGTCTCACAATCACTGTCGCTCAGGAAGCCACCTGCGTTGAGACCGGTCTCAAAAACATTACATCCGCCGGCTCAACAGTCTCTGATGTTTAAACCTGCAAAAACGGACGAGCTATGAAATCGCATAAACACCTGCACGCCTTGTTCGGCGCTGCCATCGCCCTGTGTTCGCTTTCCTTCCCATCGTTTGCTGCCAGTAATGACAACCCCTATGGCCTGCTGACACCCGGTCAACTGCGCGTCGCCAGCGTCGGCGACTCCAAACCCTATACCTTCACCGACGCCAGCGGGCAGTTCACCGGGTTCGATGTGGAGTTCTTTAAGAACGTGGCCCACCGTATGGGTATCGACAAGGTGGATTTTGTTGGACAGGATTTCTCCGCCATCCTGCCCGCCGTCGCCAACGGCCAGTTTGATGCGGGCGTGGCGGCAATCGGGATCACCCCGGCGCGGCAAAAAACCGTCGATTTCTCCACCGGCTATCTCGCCGGTTATCTGACGGTGCTGACGCGCAGCGACAGCGGCGTAACAAACGTTGCCACCCTGGCGAAACATCGCCTTGGGGTGATTCAGGGAACGTTGCAGGAGAACTATGCCGTGGAGCACTTTACCCAGACCGATATCGTGCGTTTCCCGGATAACAACACCGCGGTATCGGCGATGAATAACGGCACGCTGGATGCGGTGTTCCTCGATTACGAAGCGGCGAAAAGCTATGCCGAACGCTTCAAACTGGTCTCGGCCGCCGATATCCCCTCCTTCAACGCCCCTGCTGGCGTTGCCATCGCTAAAGACAAACCGGCATTTAAAGCTGCGCTGGATAAAGCCATCAAAGCGGCCATGCAGGATGGCACCTGGAAACAGCTGTACCAGAAATGGTTTCCCGGCTCACCGATGCCAAAACAGTACCTGCCTGGCGGCCAGTAACGCGGCTTAGGGTTTGTCTTTTCACCGGTGATGAGCGCGCTCATCACCCGCACTGAATGGAGACGGCGATGGACCTGCTGACAATTCTTTCCCGTACCTTCTTTGATGTTCCATCGATGCTCGAAGTGTTACCGCAGTTGCTGACAACCGGCCTGGTCAACACCCTGATCATCTCCCTGGCGGCGACCGTGCTCGGTACCTTGCTCGGACTGGCACTGGCGCTGCTGGGAATTTCGCCCTCGCGCTGGCTGCGTCTGCCTGCGCGTATGTATACCGATCTGTTTCGCGGATTGCCGTCCATTCTGACCATTCTGCTGATCGGTCAGGGATTGGCGCGTTTCAGTTACCAGCTGTTTGGCCCCTCACCTTACCCGCTGGGTATTTTTGCTCTTAGCCTGATCGCCAGCGCCTATATGGGTGAGATTTTCCGCTCCGGCATCCAGAGCGTGGAACGCGGACAGATGGAGGCCTGCCGGGCGCTGGGCATGAGCTATAGCCGGGCGATGCGGCTGGTGGTGATCCCCCAGGGCATTCGCCGCGTGCTGCCCGCTATCGTTAATCAGTTCATCGCCATCATCAAAGATTCCTCGCTGGTTTATCTGCTGGGATTGATGACCAACCAGCGTGAGCTGTTTCGCGTCGGTCAGGATGCGGCGGTACTGACCGGTAACCTGTCGCCGCTGATGCTGGCCGGGGTGTTCTATCTGATCATCACCGTACCGCTGACGCATATGGTGAACTACGTCGACGTGCGTTACCGCACCGGACGCCGCCGCCTCACCGCGCCGCAGAGCGGGTTGAAAGAGGTGGAGGAAGTACAGAAACCCACCAACAAGGCACTGCTGGAAAGCGCGGGAGGCCATCATGACTGAAGCGAGCTGGAAAGGGGCCAGCCTGGAGCTACGCGATCTGTCGCTGGCTTACGGTCCGATTGAGGTATTGCGGCGGGTGTCGCTCAGCGTCGCTCCGGGCACCACCACCTGCATTATCGGGCCGTCGGGGTCCGGTAAATCCACCCTGCTGCGCGGCATCAACCGGCTGCACGAACCGAAATCCGGCGATGTGTTGCTGGCCGGGCGGTCGGTGCTGCGCGATAAGCCAGATGCCCTGCGCCTGCGCATCGGCATGGTGTTTCAGCATTTCAACCTGTTTCCCGACCATAGCGCGCTGGAGAACGTCGCGCTGGCTCCGTGGAAAGTGAAAGGGTTGCCGAAATCTCAGGCGATGGCGATCGCCCGCCAGCGGCTGGAAGAGGTCGGACTCGGCCAACGTGCCGATCATCATCCGCGCGACCTCTCCGGTGGTCAGCAGCAACGTGTGGCCATTGCCCGCGCGCTGGCGATGGACCCTGAGGTGATGCTGTTTGACGAAGCCACCTCGGCGCTCGACCCGGAGCTGGTAAAGGGGGTGCTAACCCTGATGGCCGATTTATGCCGTCGTGGCATGACGATGGTGGTGGTGACCCATGAAATGGGTTTTGCGCGCAAGGTCGCCGATCAGGTGGTGTTTATGGACGAAGGCGAGATTATCGAGGTCGGCACGCCTGCCGCGCTGTTCGATGATCCACAGTCGCCGCGTCTGCAACGTTTTCTTTCTGAAGTGCTGTAAACAAGGAACTGAATATGGCTGTAGAAAATCAGGCTCGTGTGGTGGTGTTGGGGGGCGGCGTGCTGGGGGTTTCCAGCGCGCTGCAGCTGGCGAAGCGCGGTGCGGCGGTCACGCTGGTGACAGAAGCTGAGCTGTGTTCCGGCGCTTCTGGTCGTTCGCTATCGTGGCTGAACTCCTCCGGTGAGCGTTCGAAACCTTACCATGCGCTGCGTATGGCGGGCATCGATCGTTACCGGACGCTGTTTGCCGACGATCCTTCCCGTGACTGGCTGCGCTTTGATGGTGGGTTATTCTGGACCGCCGCTACCCCCGCCACCCTGCACGCCCGCCATGCGTATGAAAACGCGCACGGTTATGATTCACACCTGCGAAGCCGTGACACGGTAACGGAGCTACAGATCGATCCCGCCGCGCTAAGCGGTGAGGCAATCTTCAATCCGGGTGAAGGCTGGGTCAGCCTGCCGCATCTGGTCGAACATCTGGCTCAGCAGCTGCGCGCGCTGGGTGGGGAAATTATTGAGTTTGCCGGACAAGCGGAAGTCATCACCGCCGAGGGCCGCGCCTGTGGCGTGCGCTGGGAGAAAGGCGAACTGCCTGCCGACAAGGTGCTGGTGGCCTGCGGCCCTTCTACCCCGGATGTGGTGGCCCCGCTCGGCGTCACCCTCCCCAACGGTTCGCCGCTGTCGATGCTGGTGATCACCCAACCCGCTGAGCAAAAACTCACAGCGGTGCTGAATACGCCGCGCGCCGCAGTGCGTCCCAATCCGGGGAATACCCTGGCGCTGGATCACGACTGGTACGAGAACGATATCCAGCCACTGCCCGACGGTGGTTTTACTATCGATGAGAAGGTGGTGAACCAACTGGTGCAGGAAGCCGATAAGCTGCTGCTGAACAGTGCCCCTTTGCAGGCACAGAGCTGGAAGATGGGCTACAAACCGATTCCTGGCGACGGCGAGCCGGTGCTGGGTGAGCTGCAACAGGTACCGGGTTGTTTTGTCGCCTTTACCCATTCCGGTGCCACGCTGGCGTTAATTGTCGGTGAATTACTGGCGCAGGAGATGATCACCGGAACGAAACACCCGATGCTGGCGACCTTCCGGCCTGAGCGGTTTGGCTAAGACGCTTACCCCGTAGCGGCGCGATTTATCGCGCATCTTTGGCAGCATCTGCGGGATAAAACCCGCGCGATAAATCGCGTCGCTACGATATCTGCATTACGCTTAAAACGTGATCTGCATCTCATTTAACGCCTGGAGGAAAGGATGAATGATTTATCACGTCGCCACTTTATGCGCGTCATGTCCGGTCTGGCATTGACCGCACCGGCCCTGTTCAGCCGTTACGCCACCGCTGCCCCGACGGCGCAAAACGTTCAGCTGCTGCGCCTGGAACGTAATGGCTGGGTGCCAAACAATCCCCATCTTCCGGTGATTATTTACCAAAACGTTCTGCCGAAAACGGCTGAAATGACCTCACCCACCGAATCCTTATTCGAGAAAAACAGCTGGCCACCACAGTGGGTCGCCTCGATTTTTACCTTCCATCACTATCACAGTACCGCGCATGAGGTGCTGGGATGTGTCAGCGGTAACGCAAAAGTGATGCTGGGTGGCCCAGCTGGCCATGTGATTAACATGGCAGCGGGTGATGTGGCGCTGCTGCCCGCCGGAACCGGGCATTTTAACGACGGCAGCAGCGATGATTTCCAGGTGGTGGGAGCCTATCCTCCCCAGCAGCAATGGGATATCTGCCGGGCGGCCCCGACGCCAGAGATGCTGCAACGTATCAGCCAGCTGCCGTTCCCGGACAGCGATCCGGTGGCCGGTCAGGCCGGTCCGCTGACCCACAGCTGGCAACAGGCATAAACGCTTACCGATGGCGGCGCAGCCAGATCAGTTTGTAAGCCGCCGGGATGATAAATAACGACAGCAGCGGCGCGGTGATCATGCCGCCAATCATCGGTGCCGCAATGCGACTCATCACTTCGGAACCCGCCCCGCTGCCCCACAAAATCGGCAACAGACCGGCAATAATCACCGCCACCGTCATCGCTTTGGGGCGCACACGCAGCACTGCGCCGTGGTACAACGCCTCATCCAGTTTCTGCGGTGTGAACGTCTCAGGGCGTGACAGCGCGGGTTCATTTTCTATCGCGTGCCGTAAATACATCAGCATCACCACGCCAAACTCTGCGGCCACCCCGGCCAGCGCGATAAATCCGGTACCGGTGGCGACCGACAGATGGAATCCCTGCCAGTAGAGAAACCAGATGCCCCCCACCAGCGCGAAAGGCAGACTCATCAAAATCAGCAGCGCTTCATCTACGCGGCGAAACGCCAGATACAGCAGGATAAAGATAATCATCAGCGTCATCGGCACCATCAGCTTCAGCTTTTTATTGGCATGTTCCAGCAGTTCGAACTGCCCGGAAAACGCCACGCTGGTGCCAGGCCTGAGCGTCACCTGGTCTGCAATCGCCGTTTTCAGGTCATTGACCACTGACACCATGTCACGACCACGGGCGTCGATATAAATCCAGCTGGTCGGACGGGCATTCTCGGTTTTCAGCATGCTGGGACCTGACACCACACGCACGTCAGCCACATCGCTCAGGGTGATCTGCTGCTTCATCGGCGTGAGTATCGGCAACTGCCGCAGTGCTTCCGGGCTGTCACGCAGCCCCTGCGGGTAGCGGATATTGATCGGGTAACGCGCCACGCCTTCCACGGTTTCGCCGACCGTGGTGCCACCAATCGCCGATGAAACGAACAGCTGGACATCCCCCACCGTCATACCGTAGCGCGCCGCTTTCTCCCGGTTGATATCCACATCGATGTAACGCCCCCCTTGCAGACGTTCCGCCAGTGCCGAAACCACGCCAGGCACGGTTTTTGCCACCTCTTCGATGCGCTGGGCGGTGATATCGATATCCGCCAGTACGCTGCCAGAGACCTTTATCCCAATCGGGCTTTTAATCCCGGTGGCGAGCATATCGATACGGTTACGGATCGGCGGCACCCACAGATTAGCCAGCCCCGGCAGACGCACCCTGGCATCCAGTTCATCGATAATTTTGTCGATTGTCATGCCAGGCCGCCACTCGACTTCAGGCTTCAGCTGAATGGTGGTTTCCACCATTTCCAGCGGTGCCGCATCGGTCGCGGTTTCCGCTTTGCCCGTTTTGCCAAACACCGAGGCCACTTCCGGTACGGTTTTGATCAGTTTATCCGTGGTCTGCAATAACGCCGCCGCCTGTCCTGGCGAGACGCCAGGCAAGGTTGAGGGCATATACAGCAGATCCCCCTCATTGATTTTTGGCAGGAACTCGCCACCCACCTGACTCAGCGGCCACCACACCGTGAAGATCGACAGTGCCGCCACCAGTAAGGTCAGCTTCGGCCAGTGCAGCACCTTCAGCAGCAACGGGTGATAAATCCTGATCAGCCAACGATTCAGCGGGTTGTGGTTTTCCGCCGGGATTTTCCCACGGATCCACCATCCCATCAGGATGGGGATCACGATAATCGCCAGCACGGCAGCGCCCGCCATCGACCAGGTTTTGGTGAACGCCAGCGGGCCAAACAGCCGCCCTTCCTGGCCTTCCAGCGTGAAAATGGGAATAAACGACAGGGTGATAATCAGCAGGCTGATAAACAGCGCCGGACCGACCTCTACCGCCGCATCGGTGATCACCTGCCAGCGGCTATCGTTGTCGATGCGTTCATCAGGATGTTGATGTTGCCACTCCTCCAGCCGTTTATGGGCGTTTTCAATCATCACGATTGCCGCATCCACCATTGCCCCGACGGCAATGGCGATGCCACCGAGCGACATGATATTGGCGTTCAGCCCCTGGAATTGCATCACAATGAACGCGATACACAACCCCAGCGGCAGCGAGATAATCGCCACCAGCGCCGAACGCACATGCCAGAGAAACAGCGCACAAACCAGCGCCACCACCACAAACTCTTCCAGCAGCTTGTGGCTGAGGTTAGCAATCGCCCGATCGATAAGCTGGCTGCGGTCATAGGTGGTCACCACTTCAACCCCCTCCGGCAGGCTCTTTTTCAAACTATCGAGCTTATCCCGCACCGCAGTGATCACCTCGCGGGCGTTTTTGCCGGAACGCAGGATAATCACCCCACCGGCCACCTCGCCTTCGCCATTCAGCTCGGCAATGCCACGCCGCATTTCCGGTCCAATCTGCACGCGGGCGACATCGCGCAGGGTGATCGGCACGCCGTTGCTGCCGGTTTTCAGTACGATGTTGTTGAAATCATCCAGGGTCTGCAGATAGCCGTTGGCCCGCACCATATATTCCGCTTCAGCGATTTCCACCGAAGACCCACCCGCCTCCTGATTGGAGGATGCAATGGCGGATTTCACCTCTGCCAGACTGATGCCGTACTGCGCCAGTTGCAGCGGGTTGACCTGAATCTGGTACTGCTTCACCACTCCCCCCACCGAGGCCACTTCTGCCACGTCAGGGATAGTTTTCAGTTCATATTTCAGAAACCAGTCCTGCAAGGATCGCAGCTCCGCCAGATCGTGCTTACCGCTGTGATCCACCAGCGCGTACTCAAAGATCCAGCCCACCCCGGTGGCATCGGGGCCGATTTCGGAACTGACCCCGGCCGGTAATTTACCCTGCACCTGGTTGAGGTACTCCAGCACGCGGGAGCGCGCCCAGTAGAGGTCGGTGCCGTCAGCAAAAATCACATAGACATAGGAATCACCAAACTGCGAGAAGCCGCGCACCGTTTTAGCACCCGGCACAGAAAGCATGGTGGTGGTGAGCGGATAAGTGACCTGATTTTCCACAATCTGCGGTGCCTGGCCGGGATAACTGGTTTTAATGATCACCTGCACATCAGAGAGGTCCGGCAGGGCATCAACCGGGGTGTTGATGATGGTCCAGGCCCCCCAGACGCTGAGAAACAGTGCCCCCATCATCACCAGAAAACGGTTGGCGACCGAGCGCCGGATAATCCATGCAATCATCGTCGTTCCCTCAGTGATCGGAATGCGCGTTATCAGCCTGACGCATCCGCGCCAGCGCCCCGGTAATATTGGCTTCCGAGTCGATCAGGAACAACCCGTTGACCACCACCGATTCCCCTTCGCGCAGGCCGCTCGCCACACCACTCTGGCGCTGCGATTCCGCCAGTATGCGGATGGCCTTGGGCGCAAAACGCCCTTCGCTGTCCACGGCAATCACGCGCTGCTCATCACCGGTATCAATCACCGCCTGAGACGGGATCAGCAGCATCTCCTCACTCTGGCTGTTCAGATGCAGATACGCATTCATACCGGGTTTCAGCAATTCATCGCGATTCGCCACCTGGAGACGCACCTGCAACGTGCGGGTGGTCTGGTCAACGCTCGGCAGGATGCTCCATTTTTCGATGGTGAAGCTGTGACCCGGATATGCCGGCACTGAAATGGACAGGTGCGATCGGTCGCTGAGCAATCCGGCAATCGATTCCGGCACCGCAGCGCTGATCCACACCGGGTCCATGCCCTGAATCTGGGCCACCACTTTATCTTTGGAGATATTCATACCGCTGCGCAGGTCAAATGCGGTGATCACCCCATCAATAGGGGCTTTGATGGTGAATCGAGTCTGTACCGTGCGGGAACTGCGCAGACGCTGAATATCCTCTTCCGGCATTCCGGCAAGACGCAGCCGTTCGAGAATGCCCTTCACCTGGGTGGTTGATCCCCCGGTGCCTGACAGCAACAGATATTCGCTCTGCGCCTCCACCCACTCCGGGATGGTGATATCGATCAGCGGTGTGCCCTTGCCGACTTTGTCGCCGACGGTCAATGGGTAGACTTTTTCGACAAAACCCTCCGAACGTGCCTGCACAATCACGAACTGGTAATCGTTAAAACTGACGTTGGCCGGAATGGTCTGGCTATATTGCAATCGCCCTTTGCTGACCTTGATGGTCTTCAGACCGAGGTTCTGCACCAGCACCGGATCGATACGCATGCCCTGGCTATTGTCCGCCTCGCCTTCATCCGCGTATTTGGGTATCAGGTCCATATCCATAAACGGTGATTTACCCGGTTTATCGAATTTGGTATCGAGTTTCATCGGGTCATACCAGAATAAAATTTTGCGCTCCGGCGCTGACGTTTTATTGGCAGAAGGCAGATAATGAAAAGCCGTTGTCACAATCAGTCCACCCATTATCAGGCTGCTGACCATCACCGCCGCGTATTTTAATTTTAACGATGCCATAATTGTTCCTGACAACCATCCGTTAATTAAGAATGACTGACTTTTATTTCCTGGAGCAGTGAGATATTTCCCTGCTGAATAAAAGAAAAGTTAACCGGGCTGCCCACTTTTAACGCGTTGATGCTGTCGTCCTGCGTGGTAAAGGTGAAGCGCATGGTCATGGCCGGCCAGCCAAGCGCCGGGATCGCCTGATGGTCGATAGTGATTTTTTTATTCGCTAAATCAATCTGCTTAATCACCCCCGTGGCGTTGATCACCGGCTGCTGAACCGCCATCTCCGCATGTGACATCATGCTCTGATGCTGTTCACTGGCCTGGGCACCCGCGGCAATCAGTGCCGGAAAAATACCGAATAAAGCCACTTTAATTAACTGACGCATAATATCGACTCCTGAAAAATGTAATGGAAGGATTATTCCGTCCAGCCGCCCCCCAGGGCAGTGAACAGATTGATCTCATTGACCTGCCGGGAATATTGCAAATCAAGTAACGTTTGCCGGGTACTGAATAATGAGCGCTCAGCATCCAGCACTTCGATATAACTCACCGCTCCACTGGCATATAATCCGCGTGCGCGTTGCAGCGTAATTTGCAGGGAAGCAAGGTAACGCTGTTGCGCCGCAATTTGGTTGCTGAGGCTGTCGCGCAGCGCGAGCGCATCGGCAACGTCCTTAAACGCGTTTTGAATTTTTTGCTCGTAATTCACCACCGATTGCTGCTGGCGCACTTCAGCAAGCGTCAGGCTGGCCTGGTTACGACCGGCATTAAAAATCGGGATGTCGATTTTTGGCACAAAATTCCACATGCCGCTGCCTGCGGAAAACAGATTTGACAGGTCATCGCTGCTGCCCGACAAGCCGCTGGTCAGGCTAATCGACGGATAGAACGCAGCCCTGGCCGCACCGATATTGGCATTGGCCGCCATCAGCTGGTGTTCAGCCTCCATCAGATCCGGACGCTGACGCAGGATTTCCGAGGAAAGTCCGGCCGGTAGCCTGACCGGGTTAAGATCTCCCGCTACGCGGCGTTGATCATCCGGCAGTCCCTGCCAGCTGCCCACCACCAGCTGCAAGGCATTGTTCGCCTGTGCCAGTTGTCCTTCCCGGCTGGCAATCTCCGCGCGGGTGCTTTCAATCAGGCCATGCGCCTGCTCCACTGCCAGCACATTGCTGCTGCCGGTAATCAGTTGCTGCTCCACAAAGGCATAAGATTGCTGATAATTCTGTAATGTCTCTTGGGCAATACGTAGCTGTGCAGCCGCCAGTCGCTGACTAAAGTAGCTCTGAGCAACGCTGGAAATCAGCAGAATATGCACCGCGCGCTGGGCAGCCTCACTGGCAAAGTAGTTTTGCCGGTCGGCTTCGCTCAGATTTTTCAATCTGCCGAAAAAATCCAGCTCAAAGCTCAGATCCAGCCCGGCCTGAAACTGTTTTTCCGTCAGGTCACCGCGTTTCAGGCCACCGCTGTAACTCGCTTCACTAGCAGCGTTTAGCTGCGGGTAGCGATCGGCGTTGGTTACCCGGTACTGCGCGCGTGCTTCCTGCACTTTCAACGCCGCCATACGCAGATCACGGTTATTGCGTAGCGCCACATCAATAAACTGCCTTGCCTGAGGATCGGCAAAGAAGGTGCGCCAGCCGGTATCCTGATAGCCTGCGGTAACCGGCACCAGCGTGTTGCGGGAGAGAGAGAATTGTTGTGGCACCGGGAGTTCAGGGGGCTGATATTCGGGGGCCAGCGAGACACATCCCGTCAGCAAAAGCACCGTACCCACCACCGGTAATGTTAATTTGACCATATCGCTAACCGCCAGGGCCTGCCTGCCCATTGTTTCCAGATGATGACGGCGGACACTGTAACGAAGCGACTCTGTTGGCAGCGTGACCCAACAATGACAAAGCTGTCATTTTCGGTCGAAGTCGTTGATATCGTCCTTTGGCCCACTAGAATGGCATCCGATGAGGTGATGGGTGAGAAAATGAAGATACTGATTGTCGAAGACGAGGTGAAAACAGGGGAATACCTCAGCAAAGGGCTGACCGAGGCGGGGTTTGTGGTTGATCGCGCCGACAACGGTCTCACCGGTTACCATCTGGCGATGACCGCTGAGTACGATTTGATCGTCCTGGACATTATGCTGCCCGATGTCAACGGCTGGGATATCGTACGTATGCTGCGTGCCGCCAGCAAAGGGATGCCCATTCTGCTGCTGACCGCGCTGGGCACCATTGAACATCGCGTGATGGGACTGGAGCTGGGTGCCGATGATTATCTGGTCAAACCCTTTGCCTTTGCCGAGTTGCTGGCGCGTGTCAGAACGCTGCTGCGCCGCGGGGCCAATATTATTCCGGAGAGCCAGTTCCAGCTGGCGGATCTCAGCTTTGACCTGGTGTCACGTAAAGTGAGCCGCGCGGGTACTCGTATCACCCTGACCAGCAAAGAATTCACCTTGCTGGAATTCTTTATCCGCCATCGCGGTGAAGTCCTGCCCCGTTCGCTGATCGCCTCGCAGGTGTGGGATATGAATTTTGACAGCGATACCAATGCCATCGATGTTGCGGTGAAACGGCTGCGTGCCAAAATCGATAACGACTTCTCCCCCAAACTGATCCAGACCGTGCGCGGTGTCGGTTATGTGCTTGAGGTGCCGGATGAAGATTAAGCGGCTGCGCCGTCCTGTGTCGCTTGAGATCCGGCTTACCTTCTTTATCAGCCTTGCCACCATTATTGCCTTCGCCACCGCAGCCTGGATTATGCTGCATTCAGTCCAGAATCACTTTGCCGAACAGGACGTGACTAACCTTAAGCAAATCAACAGCACGCTGACGGCCATCCTGAAAAATCCCGCCGAGACAGAACAGCAAAAAGTGGCGAAAATCGACTCCATTCTCGACAGCTACCGTTATATCTCGGTGATGCTGCTCAGCCCGGAAAATCAGGTTTTATACCGCTCGGCAGACGGACCAGACCTGATGTCGCTGGTCCACAGCACAGCAGTGGATTCCGGTGAGGTATTTTTGTGGTCAGACCCGATGGGCGCGCATGCTGCCCACAACGGCAATCGCAGTTACCGGGTGATGGCCACTGCCGTCAGTTCACCGTACAACGGGCACACCAGCACTGACCGGCTGCTGATCGCACTGTCGATTGATTTCCACCTGCACTACCTGGACGCGCTGAAACATAATCTGCTCATCATCGCCTCAGCCATTAGCCTGTTGATTATCCTGATCGTATTGTTTGCGGTTCACCAGGGTTATCTGCCGTTACGCAACGTCAGCCAGCAAATAAACAACATCACCTCGAAAAATCTGGATGTCCGGCTGGAACCGGATAACGTGCCGATTGAGCTGCAACAGCTGGTGATGTCCTTCAACCATATGATTGAACGTATTGAAGATGTCTTCACCCGCCAGGCCAATTTCTCCGCCGATATCGCCCATGAAATCAGAACCCCCATCACCAATCTGGTGACACAGACGGAAATTGCCCTCAGCCAGCCGCGTACGGTGAAAGAACTGGAGGATGTCCTGTATTCCAGCCTGGAAGAGTACAACCGGATGGCGAAAATGGTCAGCGATATGCTGTTTCTGGCGCAGGCGGATAATAATCAGCTGATCCCGGAGCGCGTCCCACTCGATCTGCGCACTGAAACCATCAAGGTGTTTGAGTTTTTTGAAGCCTGGGCGGAAGAACAGCAGGTTGGCCTGACGCTGACAGGCGACGCGGCGCTGGTTCAGGGTGATCCGCTGATGCTGCGTCGCGTCATCAACAACTTACTCTCCAATGCGATTCGCCATACGCCTGCGGGTAAGTCAGTGACCGTCCATCTCCAGCAGCGCGATGCCTGGGTGGAGCTGAGGGTCGAAAATCCCGGTGTACCTATTTCCCCGACGCATCTGGCACGCCTTTTTGACCGGTTTTATCGTGTTGACCCATCACGCCAGAGAAAAGGCGAAGGCAGCGGCATTGGGCTGGCCATCGTCAAATCAATCGTCACCGCCCATCAGGGGGAGATTCACGTCGCCTCCGATGCGGTATCCACCCGGTTTACGTTGTTGCTGCCCCGGATTGAGGGTTGAACACCCCCTCAATATACCAAAGTATAGTTAACAAACTAAAAGCGCAGTATTATCGGGTTCGACTGAAGTTAAAAAAATGAAAAGTAAGTACTGCCTTTTCATCTGAAACAAAGAGAATCATTGAAGGGTTGTAGCCTAAAGGCTACAATGATGAAAAATGAAAACGATAATACACTACGTAACTGCAGAAGGTAGGGACTTATATACCAGTTATTTTAAGAAGTTACGTGATCCGATTGCTAAAGCAAAAATTGCTTCGAGGGTGAACCGGATGGCCACTGGAAATTTTGGTGACCATAAACCCTGCCGTGAAGGTGTTTGGGAGCTTAGAATTGACCAGGGTGTGGGATATCGCGTTTATTACAGTTTGGTTGATGGTGAAGTAGTGATATTACTCCTTGCGGGTGATAAACGCACACAGGACGCAGATATTGATGAGGCAATTTGGTGCCTCAAAGATTTTAGAATGAGGTGATGTATGGCTAAAGCCCGTTTACATGATGATGCGATGGTTGAAATCCTGCGTGAAGACCCAGGTTTCGCTCAGGAATATCTGCACCAGGCTTTTCTTGACATCGATGAAGACGGAGGCCAGGAAGCATTCCTGATGGCATTACGTCATATTGTGGAAGCCAGAGGTGGAATGGCCGTTATCGCGAAGAAAGCTGGCGTATCACGTGAGACTCTCTATAGAACATTATCCCCAGCGGGAAACCCTACCCTAAAAACGTTACGCAGCGTGGTGAATGCGACAGGATTCCAGTTCTCACATCTGGCGAGTGTGTGAAGCAATAATTCAATACAAAGCCAGGTTTCCCCTCTGTAGCGCCGCGACGGGACAATGCTATTGCTCACCAATCTCCCATGCCGGGAAATTCTTTTGAATCATCTCCCCTGCGGCGCTGGCATGGACATGATGTTTAATCTTAGCAAACTCAAAAGCCGGATATTCCGACATGATCCCTCCCTCTTTTTCTTTTATGACGATCATATCGTCCAGGATTGTTTTTCCCTCATCCTCCGTTAATCTGTGTTCCTTAATCAGATTGATAACTTCAGCAGCAAAAACACCCGCTATCTTGCCGGTATTGGCACGCAACAAAGTGCGGCCAAAGAGCGTAACTTCGAACCAGGCATATCCTACATCTTCAACCACTTTATCGCTGAGTTGCTTAATCATCTCCTGTTTATCCAGCAGACCTGCCCTCAATGCTTCCTTAATAAAAGAAAAATAGTTAGTCAGCAGATGACCGTCTTTATCCGGTAAGCCCGCCAGAAAACTTATAATGGTTTTTCCCGACTCACCTTTTATTGTCAGGAATTCAACCCGTTCATTTGCCGGAACATGTCTGAGAAAGAAGACAAAATGGTTAAGTGACATCCCTGTAAGCGCCGCATAGAAGATTTCCGGTTGCGAAATACGTGTTTTAACCGTCAGGAAAGCATTACGAATATCCCTTTGATCTTTTCTTTCATGCAAAAGAGAAAAATGGCTGCCATCCCAGCGCCCTGGGACAGCCGTAAAATATGACAAGGTATTTTCCGGTTCATCGGTCAAAAACTCGATGCTATCCCCTTTATTAATGAAGGAAAATATATCGCATTTTCGTATTTCTGCTATCTCCTGCAGCTCAGTGGCAAAGTACCCTGTGGTGTGCGTCGGGTCGTAAACCACTATCTGGCAGAGATCTTTGTGGCAGGAAAGCACTGCCGCCATGGTATGGTGCATCGCAACGGTGAATTCATGCAGATTTTCCTTAATCATATGTGGGCGAGAGTAAATGAGGAAGGGTTTAATAAAAACCTTATCACTCTGCATCTTACGCAATTCCGAATAAAAAAACTCGCCCCACAACTGATAATCAACCAGATGATTTTCCTGTCCGTAAGCAAGAATCGCTAATGTTCTTTCCTGGGTATTTTCAGATATTTTATTCGCGATGGATCCTGCATCTTGCGTCGATAAACTCAGCGATTTTATAACCTGTGCAACATCAGGTGTATTTGCAAGAAATACATCAATAAAATTCATGGCAAAATTATTGCATTTTACCGGAGTGGCTGAATTTAAAAAAAACGCCGAGTCATCATTAAACTTTGCTTTAACGATATCCAGCCGGGAAATTATCGGCTGAGGTGAGTGCGTATAAAGGGAAGGTTTATCATTGACATTTTTAACGCCGGTAGCAGGGATACTGATCTCGTCTTCCGCTACCTGGTCAATAACAGCCAGCAAAGAACCTTTCGCAATCGATTCTATCGGCATAGTCACTCCTTGATTTTTAGCCTGGGTACAGGAAATCCATTGCCAGAACCTTACTGCTTACCTCCGTGACATGCTAAATATTCCTGCTTTTATCAGGGTAAAATCATGAGTTGTCGCGGCACGATGTCTGCCACATCGCACCGCGACGGTCATTGCTCCTTACGCCATAGTTTTTAGCATATGTTGTGCCAGGCGCAGGCTCAGTGCCGCACCGGTCAGTGTCGGGTTCATACAGGAGGCTGAAGGCATCACGCTGGTCCCGGCAATCCACATATTCGGGTGGTCATGGGTACGGCAATCGCTGTCCACCACCGAGTTTTTCGGATCGTCGCCCATGATGGTGGTGCCCATAATGTGCTGGCGATCCTGATACTTGGTATCGATCGACAAAATTTCCGCGTTCAGCAGTTCGGCGAACTTATGGAAATCCTTGATGCCCTCGTCCTTACCCGCATGCCAGTAATCCGTGACACTGTAATAAATCTCCGGTAACGGAATACCAATCGCATCCTTTTTGGTTTTGCTCGGCGTCACGCGGTTTTCCGGCAACGGCAGCGTTTCAAAATCGATGGCGAAGTTCAGCGAACGTGCCGACTGGCGGCGAATCTCTTCATCGAGTTTTGACCCCAGCACCCCTTTGGCGATCAGCGACGAGGTGTAATCGGCGGTAGGCACGGTGTTACGCACCTTGATCTTGTAGCTGGGGAAATCCTTGCGGAACGCTCCATCACGATTATTGAGATACACCAGCAGCTCGGTCGGTCCCTGTCCTGGCCACACATCTTCCGACATCATCACGTTCATACTGATGCCGGTATGCCCCATCAGATTACGTCCCACCTGATCGGAAGAGTTGGCGATACCGTTGGGATATTTTTCCGAGGTGGACATCAGCAACAGCTTCGGTGACTCAATGCCGTAGGCTGCCAGCACAAAATAATCGGCAGTTAAGTGATGCTCCGAACCGTCCGGTTTTTTGTACCAGACACCGGTAATCTTACCGTCGTCTCCGGCTTCGATCCGGTACACCACCGCGTTATCCAGCAGTTTGGTGCCCAGCCGTTCGGCTTCGTCGATATGCATCGAACCGTCGTACTTGGCGGCAATCGGACACACCGGGTTGCAGTTGTTGTTACCGGCGCACATCGGGCGTTTACCCCACGGCTTAGTCGCGCGGCCGTTCGGCTCCAGCACCGGGTTATAGCCGCCCTTGCCGAGCATTTCTGTCAAGCGGTCAAACATATAGCTGGTGGGCAGACCGGGCATCGGGAACGGTGTGGAACGTGGTGGCCAGGGTTTACCACCCTGACCGCTTTCGTCCTGTCCATCCATGCCGGACACACCCAGCTCATGTTCTGCTTTGCCGTACCAGGGTTCCAGCTCGTCATAGCCGAACGGCCAGTCGCGCCCGCGACCGTACAACGTGTTGAGTTTGAAATCATTGGGGATCATGCGCCACAGCGCCGAACCGAAGTGCCAGGTGGTGCCGCCCACCACGCGCAGATACTTGGTGGAATACTTCACCGGCCCAATCTGTTGCAGATAATCACCGTAGGTGGAAGGGATATGCGGCGGATTCGGATAAGGCGAGCCGACACCCTGCAATTTGATGTTGGTTAACGACATCTTGAAGGGCGAGTTACGAAAGCGCTCGACAATTTCCTGCCTGGAGACGCGTGGACCGGCCTCAAGAATGATCACCGATTTACCCGCTTTCGCCAGTTGGGTGGCAATCAGTCCGCCCATTACGCCAGAGCCGATGATGATGACATCGGCATCTTTATTTTGTGCACTCATGCGCGCTCTCCTGCTGTTGCCACTTTACCCGGTTCTGTTACCGCCCAGAAAAAAGGTCCGCCGCCGTAGGTCGGCACCACCAGTACGTCACGCGTAGGCAGATACATCAGTGCATCGGCGTAGGCGATCAGTTCCAGATCGCTGCCATCACCCACCACCCCGGAATACCAGGCGGAGATGATGGTGCGTGCGGTTTGCCAGTCGGCATTATCCTGGCTGGTCGCAGCAAGGAAGTCGTCAACATGAGAAAAATGCTGCTGTTGCAGCAGGGTATGCAACGCATCCAGCTTTTGACTGAATTGTGCATCGTGCTTTGTCAGCGCGGCATAGTAACGCTGGCCGAGGATCGGACTGACCGAACGGCTGACCAGGAAGCTGGAAATCGCCAGAAATGGATTGTCGGCCATCAGTTCTGCCGCTTGTCCGCGTGCCGGGAAAATGGTGTTGCACATCGCGCCCAGTGAAAGAATACCCATGCCCTGCAGCAACCGACGCCTTGAGAGCGAAATGTTATGCGCCATGATGTTTTCTCCTGCGCGAAATCGAAACGGCCAGCACAATAATGATCAGGACAACCACGGCACCACCCCAGGCCAGCGGCTGTGCCAGTTTGGCAATCAGCGGGGGTTCACCGCCGTTACGGATGGTTTTTACCTGTTCAGGCGTGACGTTAAGCTGGGCGTTGCCAAAGTTTTTCAGCACGTAATTGCTGACATCGGCAATCTGCTGATCGGTCAGACGATCGGTGAAATACGCCTCCGGACCAAAACCAGGCATATCCACCGGCTTGCCATTCACCGTGCGATGCACGCCATAAACAATGGTGGCAATCAGGTTATCGGCCTGCGGTGCGCCGGTGGCGGTGTTGTGGAACAGCGAAGGATAGATAGCGTTGCCTGCACCATCCGGCTGATGGCAGTTGGCACAGGTGCTGCTGTACACCGCCCAGCCCGGATCAGGGTTTGGCAAAGCACGCAGCGCGGCTTCATTGACCGCTGGCTTACCCTGATTATCGCGTGCCGGGAGGCCAGGCTGGCTGACAGCCGGGATCTGGCGCAGATAGGCCACCATCGCGTTGATATCATCATCCGACAGATATTGCAGGCTATGCTCAATCGCTTCGGCCATCGGACCTGCCGCCTGCGCTTTGCCTGCCACATGACCGGTTTTCAGGTATTGCGCGATTTCAGCATCGCTCCAGTTACCAATGCCCGCTTCACGATCCGGGGTGATATTCGGCGCGTACCAACTGCCGAGGCTGCCGCCGGACAGTGCCTTGTCGTTGTTCTGCCCCATCAGCGCATTACGTGGCGTATGGCAGGTATCGCAGTGGGCCAGCGCATTCACCAGATAATCACCGCGATTGACGGCCGCCGATTTACCCGTGTCCGGGGTAAAACGCTGGTCATCAGCGAACAATAAATTCCACACCATCATGCTGGCGCGAATATTAAACGGGAAAGGCAAATCAGTTTGTGCAGGAACCTTATCGTCCGGTTTCACTCCGTGCATAAAATAAGCATATAACGCATGAATGTCGTCATCGCTAATTTTGGCATAGGAGGTATAGGGCATCGCCGGATAAAGATTCTGCCCCTGTTTATTTACACCCGCTCTTACTGCCTTAGCAAAATCCGCCTCGCTATAATTACCAATTCCTGCGATTTTTGATGGCGTGATATTACTCGAAACAATATTCCCCAATGGCGAGGAAATAATATAACCCCCTCCCATTTCTGCACCATGATCGGGTGCGGTATGGCAGGCTCCACAGTCTGCTGCAATAGCCAGATACTTGCCTTTCGCAATAAGCGCCGCAGAGTCGGTCGCATTTTCAGCATGGGCTGAAAATGTGGCAGACAGCAGAATGCTCAACGCGAAAGGCAGACAACCCCGTCTAACCTTTCTTGCCTTCATTTTAATTGCTTCCGGTAAATAATAATTAGAATTGTTGAAATAATGCGCACATCCCGACAGGTATTCCCTGCCGGGATACACAATAACAGACTTTTGCTTACGTTATTTATACACGAACGAAACAAACCTAAACGAAACTACAACAACTCATAATCATTGAACACAATATTTTGATCGCTGGCGGCGGTAATATCGACTTTTCCCGGAGAGGTCAGAAACGCATCACCCGCATGTACCCAAAGCTCCTTAACCCGGTTGGGATGGGCATGAGCGGCCAGCAGTATCCGCCCTTCGGTGAAGAACACCCGGACGCCCGGACCGTGCTGCACATACTCGCCGGTGCTTTCCCCCGGTTTCAGCGTCACCTTCCAGCCTTTCACCGTGGGTTTATCCAGTACCTGCTGAAAGGCGTCACTGGCGGGACGGGTTGCGCCACCAAAATGCTGCGGTCCGGGAATATTGATCTCAAACGCCACCTGATGATTGACGTTATTCCCGGTGTTGGTGACTTTATCGGTCTCGGATTTACCCTGATGGGCACCGAATTTGACATTGCCGCTTTTCATTTCGGTGTTATTCACCGGTTTATCCGGGTATTCGATTTTCACCGTGCTGCCTTCGATATGCGTATTGACATAATCGAGATGTTGTTCATGAAATAAGGTGCTTTGTCCCGGCTGGATAAGCACGCGCATCACGGTGACATATTTGTTTTCCAGGATAACGTGATGCAATGGTTCAAGATGGGTAGCGACGACTTTTTCCGCCGCATAAGTCGGCATTCCCGCGCTGAAGGCAGCAGAAAATAAAGCCGCACACAGCAGCGCCGGACGAATGTTAGCCATAAGAACTCCTTGTTTAACGCATGAGAATATTAATAACCGGACATAACTTATTTATTCGACGATAGTCACCCAATTCGCGCCGGCACCGGTCGGAACGCGCTCAATTAAAGACAGCTTGCCGCTTTGCTGATCGATGGAATAAAGCGCAACCTTATCCGACTTCTGCCCGGACTCGATTAAATAGTGGCCGCTATTATCAATAGCAAAGCCACGCGGCTGAGTTTCGGTTTGCGTGCTGTTAATCAATTGCAGTCGGCCATCTTCTGGCGATACCCGAAATGCGGTGATATGACTGCTGGTCCGTTCGGTGGAATACAGGAAGCGGCCATCGGGAGTGATGTGGATATCCGCCTGCCACAGACGCGGTTTTGCCGATTTGGGCAGATCGTCGTCACCGGTCAATGGGCGCGCCTCGCCGCGCTGCATATCGCGGGCAATAGCCGGAACGAGCGACGGCGTAGCCTCATGCTCGGTCATGGTGCCGTCATTATTCAGCGTCAGGCGCGAGATATTGCCTGCCATCTCGGTCAGCAGATACATGTTTTGTTGTCCGGCCCGATCGCGCTGGGGTGCAAAGACAAAATGGCGTGGGCCGGTGGCGGCTTCGCGCTGGATATTCACAAAAGCGGGAGAATTGGGGCTGGCCTTGCCGCTGGCCGGGTCAAAGCGGAACTGCAACAGCTGATCCGCGCCCAGCAGCGGGACAAACAGGAAGCGGTTGCTGGGATCGGTCTGGATTGCATGCGCGCGTTTACCGGTGTGCACCACCTGCACCGGGGCACTTTCCACTTTACCATCCGCTGCGATGCGGTTGATGCTAAACAGATCGCCGCCATAAGATGACGACAGCAAAAAGCGACCAGTTTTATCCAGCGCCACATATGCCATCGCTTCCGGCAGCGGCGTATCGGCAAAATGGCTGAGTTTGCCGCCATCGCCGATATGCCATGCCGAGACGTGGTATGGCTTGCTGCGTACCGAGACATACAGCGTCTTTTTATCGTTCGACACCACCATCGGCATACTTTTCAGACCGGTCGGATACTCGCCGATCGGTTGCAGATGGTGGTTAACCTTATCCAGCTGATACGCGGTGACGGTACCGCTGTCACCATTCGAGACATAGACGTAGCTCGGTGTTTCCTGTGCCATCAGTGATGTAGCAAAAAGCATCATACCTGCCGCCATTAGCGTTTTTTTCATGGTCTTCTCTTTATATCGTCTGCTCGTTGTAGGGTACAGCGTGCGTTACCAGCGAGTGCTGAAGTGGGCGCAAAGCTCCTGCACCGCTGCATCAGCCAGCGCGGCGGGTTTATCAGTGCAGTTCAGCCACAGGCGCGCGGTTTCTTCCAGCTCCTCCAGCGCGAAGCTGGCGGCCGAGACCGATGCGCCCCAGATAACCGGCCCCAGGCGTTCCAGCATCACACCGCGCACCTCATTCGCCAGTCCGGCCACCTGCTCTGCCACCGCCGGATGACCGGGACGCTGATAACCGATCAGCGGTATGCGTCCCACTTTCATCACCTGATACGGCGTCAGCGGCGGCAGAATGCTGTCCCGTTGCCATACCCCAGCCAGCGTCAGCTGCACCAGATGGGTCGAATGGGTATGCACCACCCCCTGTGCTTCGGGATTACGGTCATAAATCTGGCGATGCAGCAGCAGGGTTTTCGATGGCTTATCGCCGGACACCCACTCACCATCCAGACTGACTTTGGCAATGCGCGCCGCTTCCAGATGACCGAGGCAGGCATCGGTGGGGGTGATCAGCCAGCCATCCTCCAGCCGGGCGCTAATGTTCCCCGCCGTTCCGGTGGTGTAGCCGCGGTTGAACAGATCAGCTCCGACCTGGACAATCTCCTCACGGATCTGATTTTCACTTTTCATAACAGCTCTCCTTTTTTGCTGGTGGTTGCCACAACATCAACGTCGTCAGCAGGGGTGAGTTTGAGGGGTTCGATTTTGCCCATGATGAACATAAAGTTAACGGCACCGAGCACACAGATACCGCCCGCCACCAGCAGCGGCACCACGAATGAGCCGTGACTCAGGGTCAGCATCAGGCCGGTAAAGGAGGCAGTGACAATCCCGGCGAGGTTACCGGCGAAGTTCTGGATGCCGCCGAGTGTCGCCACATAACCGGAAGCCGGTGCCACATCGGCGGGTAAGGTCCAGATATTGGCGGCGGTGAATGCCAGACCGGCATAGGTCAGCGAGAACAGCGTCAGGATCACCGCGATGCTGTCGGTAAAGGCAGCGAAGGCGATCACTGACGACAGCAGCATCCCGGCAATCAGGCAGGTTTTGCGGGCGGTGGTCAGGCTGTAACCTTTACGGTACAACCAGTCGGACACCACTCCGCCTAACAGGCTGCCGGGAATACCCATCAGCGCCGGGATCGCGCCGAGCGTACCCAGTTCTTTCAGGGAGAAGCCATGCGCCATGGTCAGGTAAGTCGGGAACCAGGTCACAAAGAAATAGGTGGCGAAGTTCATGCAGAAGAAGCCGATCATCATGCCCCACACCGTGCGGTAGCGGAACAGCGCACCAATCTTCACATCGGCATTGGCACTCACCGTCGGCGCGGCGCGATCTTCCAGCAGGTTCTGACGTTCAGTTTCATCCAGCCCCTTCATATCCTCCGGCTCACGGTAAAACGCCAGCCAGATCACCACCCACACCAGACCCAGCGCCCCGGTGACCACAAAGGACGTTTCCCAGTCCCAGGTGCTGATCAGCCAGGCCACCAGCGGCAGCGCCAGCGCACTCCCGGCACGCGGACCCGCATCAAAAATGCCGCTGGCGGTAGCGCGCTCTTTTTTCGCAAACCAGTTGTAGACCACCTTGGCGCAACCCGGATAACCACCGGATTCGCCCACACCTAACATCAGGCGGGCCGCAAAAATTGAGGTGAATCCTTTACCAAAGGCGGTAAACACGGTAAATAGCGACCACCAGCCCACAGCCAGCGCCAGTCCGACCCGGGTGCCCAGTTTGTCGATAATGCGCCCCGCCGGGATTTGCAGCAGAGCGTAAGTCCAGAAGAAGGCACCAAGGATCAGCCCCATGCTGACATCATCCAGCCCGAGATCGGCTTTGATATGCGGCGCGGCGATCGCGAGGTTGATACGGTCGATATAGTTAATGGCGATGGCGAAAAAGCAGAACACGATCATCAGCCAGCGAATACGTGGATATCTGCGCATGGTGAATTCCTTTATGATTTATTTATGAGTAACAAGAGGTTCTGCTGCCGCGCGGCGGTCATCAGAGACTGTTTGTTTACCAAATGGGGTGAAAAGTCATAAAACCGTTAATTAAACGTGAGCAGGCCACCCCAACCTGATAACATGAGGTAAAAAGTAAGCGATTACAAAATGGAGTCAAGCCGAAAGTAAGCGCTTTCAAAATTGCAGGGCGTTTGTCTGCGAATTTTGTGGACAAGCTCACTGTTTCAACAGGAGTGACTTGATGAGTGAAAAGCAGAATGGATCTGGACGCGTCTCGCTGGAGGATGTCGCACGCCTGTCTGGCGTCTCCACCGCGACCGTATCACGCGTACTGAATGGCAGCGACACCGTCAAAGCCAAAAGCAAGGCGGCGGTGGAAAAGGCGTGTGAAGAACTGGGATATGTGATTAACCGCGCCGCGCGTACCCTGGCCTCGCGCCGCAGCATGACGATTGGTGCCGTGGTGCCGACACTGGCTACCGAGACTTTCTCGCGTCCGCTGGCAGCATTTCAGCAGTTAATCCACGACGCGGGTTATACGCTGCTGCTGGCCAACTCCAATTTCGACCCTGATACCGAGCTGAAAGAAGTTAACAAACTGATTGAATACGGCATCGATGGCCTGATGCTGGTGGGCCATACCCATCATCCGAAGTTATGGGAGCGCATCAACGCGCAGGATCTGCCCTGCGTGCAAACTTTTTCCCAGGATAGCGAGAAACCCTGCGTAGGGTACGACAGCGAGGGGGCCGCCCAGACCATTGCCAGCCATTTGCTGGCGCTGGGACATACCCGCTTTGGGGTGATTGTCGGCACGCCGCCTTCGAACGATCGTATCTCCGATCGTCTGTACGGCACGCGCAAAGCGCTGGCCGCGCAAGGTCTGACCCTGCCGGAAAGCCATCTGATTGATAACGCCTACAGCATGAACGATGCGCGCAAAGCGGTTTTCCGTCTGCTGGACAGCCCGGAACCGCCCACCGCCATCATCTGTGGTAATGATTTGCTGGCTTTTGGTGCGATGCGCGCCGCCAGCGAGCGCTATCTGCGCATTCCTAACGATATCTCCATCGTCGGTTTCAACGATTACGAATACGCCGAGCATCTGGAACATCCGCTGACCACCATGCGCGTCGATCTGGCGTCGATTGGCACCCACGCGGCGGAATACCTGCTGGCAACGCTGAATAATCAGCCGTCACAACGGCATACGCTGATCAAAACGGAACTGATTGTGCGGGGCAGCAGCGGCTCCGTGCCCCGCGCGGAGCGTTAACTGCGGCTCACCAGCCCAAAATGGCTGAAAACATCCGTCACCGCCGGTGTTTTCAGCCAGGCCAGCAATGTCTCTGCCGCCTCGCGCTGTTGCACCGTAGCCAGCAGCGCCGCTGACAGCGAGATAGGTTGCTGGACCTCCGCTGGCAGCGGCCCGACGATCTCAATCCCCTCCACCATCAGCAGCTCGCTGATTTGCTGCACCGCCACATCCGCCTTCCCGTTCACCAGTTGTTCGGCGGTAAACCCGGCCGGGATCACCGAGCCCCGGGCGCGGAGCGCGTCGTCAATGCCCAGCGTTTTCAGCAGGCCGGAAAAATAAATGCCGCTGGCCCCGGCTTCCGACCACGCCACCGAACGCGCCGCCAGCAGCGACTGCACCAGCGCCTGGGTATCGTGAATCGGCGGCTTTGGCGCACCCGCCAGCACTGCCAGCCCGATTGGCGAATCCACCAGCTCGATGCGGCTTGCGGTTTCCGCCCGTCCGGATTGGGTTAAACGGTCCAGCGTCTCCACCGTGGCGATGACTATATCCGCCCCCTGCCCGGCGTTGATCTGCTGCTCAATCACGGTGCTCGGATGCCAGCGGAACTGCAGCGCGATCTGCGGATACGCCGCCTGCCATAAACGGGCAAGCCGCTCGAACGGCGCACTCAGTGCCAGCGCGCTGTAGATGTGCAAGGTCACCATCATCCCTCCTCACGGGCAAATAACGGGGCGCGACGCAGCAATGATTTGTCCAGCTGATCCGGACGTGTCACGCCAATTAACGCCATATCACGGTCGATCTCGTCGCGCAGAATATGCATGCCATGTTCAATACCCGCCTGTGCGCCAATTACCGCGCCATACAGCCACGGGCGGCCAAGAAAGACAAAATCCGCGCCCAGTGCCATGGCTTTCATCACGTCGGTGCCACGCCGGATGCCGCTGTCGATAATCACCTTCATGTCCCCTTTGGCGGCAGCGATTTCCGCTAAGGTATGCAGTGGCGGCACGGTATGATCAAGCTGGCGACCACCGTGGTTGGAAAGGATGACCGCATCCGCGCCGAGGTCGCGGGCAATAAACGCATCGTCCGGCGACATCAACCCTTTGATCACCAGATTGCCGCGCCATTTTTTGCGGATCGCTTCGACATGCTTCCAGCTCAGTTTGTCGCGTGAATTGGTGTTACGCACTTTGCTGGACATCATCGGCGGCCCGCGTTCAGCATCAGTGTTTTCGAAATGCGGCGCGCCATGACGCAGAAAGGTCTGGGCCACGGTGCCGAGCAGCCAGCGCGGACTTAACACGCTCTGCCACATCACTTTCGGGGTGAGTTTGATCGGCATACTGAAGCCGCTGCGGGTATTGTGCTCGCGATTGCCAAGCATCGGGGTATCGCCAGTGACCACCAGCGTCTGATAACCGGCGCGCGCGACCCGGTCCACCAACCGATCAATACGTGGCTGATCTCCGGCCAGATACGCCTGGAACCAGGCGTTCGGGTTCTCAGCGATCACATCTTCCAGTGGGATCAGCGACGAGGCGCTGAGAATCATCGGCACGTTCATCGCGCGGGCAGCGCGCGCCAGCATGATGTCGGCGCGATAGCTGACGAATGAAGCACCACCCAGCGGCGCAACGCCAAACGGATGGGACCAGTTATGGCCGAACAGGCTGACGCTCTGGTCGCGCCCCGATACGTCACGAAACATACGCGGAACAAAGACATACTGCTGATACGCTTCATAACAGGCCGCGATACCGCGTCCGGTTTCTACCCCACCCGCCACGTACTGATAAATCATATTCGGTAAGCGCTTGCGCGCGTGTCGCTCAAAATCTTCCAAAGCCAGCAGGTCGCGGAAGGGTCGTGGCACCGTATTAGCCGGACGGGTTTGCGCCTGTGGGGTTACCACCGCATCTAACGATGTCGTCTCTCCATGTGTTGTCATATTGCGCTCTCAGCGTGTAAGCGATTTCAAATTGGCACTCAGGTGAATGCATCCCACGCTAATCCTGACAGGAATTGAGTTTTTTTATGTGATCGATGTCACCATACGCGCAATTTTGTAAGCCCTTACATTTTCATATCGCGCAAGTTATGGTGTTGTAGCGACTCAGCGCAACTCTTCCGCGACGGGAATAAAAGATGACAACACGAATTGTTTTACTGCACGCGACGCCGGTAGCCATGGCTCCGGTACAGAACGCGTTTAAAGATAACTGGCCTGAAGCCGAAGTAGTGAACCTGCTTGATGACGGCCTGACCCTTGACCGGGCGAAGGAAGAACAGTTGTCAGCAGCTCTGACCGACCGCTTTGTCGCTTTCGGGCGCTACGGCTTCGCCATGCAGGCACAGGGGATTCTGGTGACCTGCTCCGCATTCGGCCCGGCGATCGACGCACTGGCAGCCAGCGTACCGGTTCCGGTGCTGAAACCTAACGAAGCGATGTTTGAAGCCGCGCTGCAACAGGGCCAGCGCATTGGCATGCTGGCAACGTTTGGCCCTTCACTCGGCACCATGACCCAGGAGTTCGATCACTACGCGTCGTTAATCGGATCCACGGCGACACTGGAGAGCGTGCTGGTGCCCGATGCCATCGACCTGCTGCGTAAAGGCGATGTCGCCAGCCATAACCGCCTGGTGGCCGCCGCCGCTCCTCAGCTCAGCCATTGCGATGTGATTATGCTGGCGCACTTCTCCACCTCGCAGGCGGCGGAAGCGGTGCGCAGTAACATTAATGTACCGGTACTGACGGCCCCCCATGCGGCGGTCGATAAGATGAAGTTGCAGGTGACAGGAGCAGCATCATGTTAATTGGTGTGATTGCAGATGATTTTACCGGTGCCAGCGATATCGCCGTGACCTTTACCAAAGGTCTGCCGGGTGAAGGCGGACTGCGCACCACGCAATATCTCGGCCTGCAACAACAACCGGCATCACCGGATGTTGAGGTCGGTGTGGTCGCGCTGAAATCGCGTTCATTGCCTGCCGCAGAGGCGGTACAGCAATCGCTGGCCGCCTGCAACTGGCTGCTGGATCAGGGCTGCGAGCAGATCGTATTTAAATATTGCTCCACCTTTGATTCTACCGATGAAGGCAATATCGGTCCGGTGCTGGATGCGCTGGTCGCCAGGCTGGACGCGCAACGCGTGATCGTCTGCCCGGCGTTTCCCGCCATGGGCCGCACCCTGTATCAGGGGCATCTGTTTGTCCGTGACCGTCTGCTGAATGAGTCCGGCATGGAGCATCACCCCCTCACCCCAATGACCGATGCCGATATCCGCCGGGTGCTGGCCCGCCAGGCGAAAACCCCGGTGGGTTTTATCAGCTGGCAGCAGGTCGTTCAGGGTAGTGAAGCGATTCGTCAGGCGCTGCATAACGGCGATCCGGCGCTGCTGGTGACGGATGCGATCACCGATCATGATTTAACATTGATCGGTATCGCCGCCGCCGGAACACGCCTGGTTAGCGGCGGTTCCGGTATCGCCACCGCTTTGCCGCATAACTTTATTCAGGCAGGTAAAGCCCAGGGAGGTCAGACAGAACCCCCTTCTCTGCCGGGACCGGGCGCGATTCTGGTGGGCAGCTGTTCGGGGGCCACCCTCGGGCAGATCGCGGAGCACCAGCGCCACTGGGCGGTGCTGCCAATCGCCCTTGATGCCGTCATGTCAGGCGACACAGGGCCGGATGACCTGGTGGCCTTTATAAGCGCCAACCTGGATAAATACCCGCTGGTTTATTCTTCCGGCGATCCCGACACCATCAAAAGCGCGCAGCAACGCTATGGTCAGCACGCAATATCGGCTGCGCTGGATCAGCTGTTTGGCGAAACCGCGAAAAAACTGGTTTATGCAACCGGAATACAACGCCTGGTAGTGGGTGGTGGCGAAACCTCGGGCGCGGTGGTTAGCGCGCTAAACCTCGGCCAGCTGCGGGTCGGTGCTGAAATTGATCCCGGCGTCCCGGCATTATTCTCTGCGGGAGAAAAACCACTGGCGCTGGCGCTGAAATCCGGCAACTTTGGCCGGGTGAGTTTTTTCCAGCATGCGCTGGATAGGCTGGCTGGGAAAGCGTTGATTTGAGATCAAGCATACAAAAAACCCGCTCACCGGGTTTTTTGGCTTTAAAGCGTTGTTATACTCTCCTCGCAAAAATAACCGATAAGCGACATGAGTCGCTCTTAACTTTCTTGAATTGAGAGGTCTATATGGCACTTCATAACTTCACATTGGCCTTGCCCGATGCGACTGCTGAAACCGAGGGATTGGAAGATGCACTGTTTATCGCAGGATGTAGTGATGCCCTGGTTTACTTCAATGGCACATCCGTCTATCTGGAATTCGATCGTGAATCAGACTCGTTAAATAAAGCGATAACAACTGCTATTCGTGATGTTGAAGGTGCTGGATTCAAAGCACAGCTTGAAACAGTGAGTAGTTAAATCCGCCAGCAGATAGATTTTTCTCATATGATTTCAGACTGTTTTTAATATTTATCGAAACCATTAACTAAAACCACTACTCCAGACTTCCCGCCAGCCCGCGTCTTCTCTGTGGATCACAATAAACAACAAGGATCTTTTTTGACAAAACTGACATTAAAGATCCTCGCTAACGTTTGAACTTTCTCACAACAATAAATGATGAATTTGTGCTGCGGCTGTTGAAACGTTGTAATTCACATCAACTTAGCATTAAAATTGCCTCACTACTTACAGGATGTTTCGCAGCGAAAGTTAAAACTAACACTCACCGTGCTTTATTCTACAGCGAGGTTGTGTTGTACTTCTCTGCACAGAAATGTAAGGATAGCGTTCTACCTATAATTGCGTTGTAAAAATTATCGTCACCAAATTTTATTCGTTCAACGACACAGATTTTTTTGGGAGAAGTCCATGAGTGATTCACTTAAGGCGTTAAATAACATTCGTACTCTGCGCGCTCAGGCGCGTGAATTTCTGCTCAGCGAGCTGGAAGAAATGCTGGAGAAACTCACCATTATCGTGACTGAACGTCGTGATGAGAGCCACGCAGAAGAAGCCGCTGTTCGTGAGAAAGCAGAGAAGCTGGCTAAATATCGTGACCTGTTACTGGGCGATGGTATCGACCCGAACGAATTAGTGGGTGCGTTACAGGCAGCGGGTAAAACACGTAGCAAACGCGCGCCACGTCCGGCGAAGTATAAATATACTGACGAAGACGGTCAGGAGAAAAACTGGACGGGTCAGGGTCGTACCCCTGCGGTGATTAAAGCCGCTATCGAAAGTGGTAAATCCCTGGACGATTTCCTGATCTAATTGGCGATCACGTCGATCCTCAAATGATTAAATGTGGGCTACCCTGCCCACATTACTTTTTTACCTGGCTGATTAGGATTATTACCTGCTTTACTCGCGCTGGCGCACATTGTAATGTTTCGGTTAACGAAAGATTGAAGTATGACCGGTATAAACATAAATAGTCGGTGACCATCCATGCATGCGCTGCTTACTTCTCTTAGATTCCCCTCTCCTTTTGACCAGGTTAAATCGCTAAGCCCGTTTCAGGCCGATATCATAAAAACCATTGCCCTGGCGGCGATGTTAGCCGATCACATCAACACCATTTTATTAAATGGCCGCAGCGCGTTACTCTCGGCCATCGGCCATATTGCCTTTCCTTTATTCACCATTATCTGGGCCGCTAATCTGCCGGATGACGCCGTACGGCTGCGTCAGCGCGCCAGACGTCTCTGGTTATGGGCGATGGCAACCCAACCGTTATTCTGGCTGGCGTTTATGATGAAAGGACAATCCTGGCTGGCACTTAATATTCTGTTTGCCTATGCCGGTTGTACGCAGATGCTGAGCTGGGCGTCCCGCTGGGGAGTCAATGGCGCAATGGCCGGGCTGGCGGTGCTTCTGTTGCTGGCGTGGCCGCTGACACCGGCAAGTTACGGCATTCCCGGCGTGGTATTTTGCCTGCTGTGTATGGCTGCCCGCTGCATCAACGCAGTGGCGGAAAGCCGGCTGTTTTTATTGCTGGTGCTGGCGGCGCTGGCCTGGCTGAATACGCCGGGCAGCGGCTATGAGAACACCTTTATGTATGATTTGCTTCCCACGCTGGCAGTGCCGTTGCTGATTATTGCGGCAGTGGCCGCCCTGCCGCATGTCTCAGCCACGCGACTCTGGCCGCGTCGCTTCTTCTATCATGCTTATGCCGGACACCTTACCCTGCTCGGCGTACTGGCGGTGATGCCGGTACGCGTTTAACGGCTGATCTCGCCACCGTACCCCGTTACCGTCAATGACTCCGCGGTGATGTCCACTACCGCAAACGGTGCAGCATCAGGGCCATCCAGCATCCCCTTCAGGGTGATAAAGTCCGTATTTCCGCTACGGGCATAACCCCCACGATGATCATGTCCGGCGAAACACGCGCGCACGCCGTAATCACTGAAAAGCTGCGCCAGCTGGGTGCCATTCCACAGGATATGTTTCTTATGCGGTGCCAGAGGATAGTGACCAAACACCACCACCTGCTCGCCACAGGCCTGCGCATCCTGCAATTGTTGTTCAATCCATTGCCACTGCTGGCTGCCAACGGCACCATTCCACGGCTGTGCCTGGGGTTGTTCACGCGCCACTAAATCGGCCAGCCATAATTCGGCCTGCTGGCGCTCCTCACCCTGACAATAAAAGCTGATGTCATTGCCGTCATAAAACACAAAACGCCAGCCCTGCAAACGGAATGCGTAATAACTTTTCGGCAACGCCGCAGCGTCATTCAGATGTTCGATGATGGTCTGGGCATCATGGTTACCGATTACCACCGCATGCGGGTGTTGCAGCTGCTGATAGAGCGGCAATAACCTGGCGTAGCTTTCCCAATGGCGATCGACCAGATCCCCCAGCGTCACCACAAAATCCAGCGGCTGTTGGTTAAGTTGAGCAATCACGCCCGGCAGCTTGTGCAACGCGTGACGATAGTAGAGGTTGTTAGCGAAGTCCGTCTCCACATCGGCGTACTGTGGATCGGCAATCAAACCAAAGCGCACCCGGGTGGGATCCTGCGTAGCCGGACCTAAGGCAGGCAGTTGATAAAGCTGACTGATGTCACCCAATAATTCACGCTGCTGCGGCGTGAGGGGAACAGGAAAGGCCATGGGTATCACTCCTTAACGAATACCGGCGCGCATAAAGGACTGGATAAACTGGCGCTGGAACACCAAAAACAGGATCAGCAACGGCAAGGTGGTCATCAGTGTCGCGGCACCAATCAGTGCCCATTGCACACCCTGTTCAGGCGCGGAGAACAGTTGCAGACCTACCGTTAATGGCCGCACGCTGACGGAATCGGTGATGACCAGCGGCCAGAGAAAATCATTCCAGTGAAAGCTAATCGACACCAGCGCAAACGCGACATAAATCGGCTTCGCCAGTGGAATATAGATCTTGCGCAGAATATAGAAACGGCTGGCACCTTCGATAATCGCCGCCTCTTCCAGCACCAGTGGAATACTTTTGAACGCCTGGCGCAGCAGGAAAATCGCAAACGCCGAAGCAAAATAGGGTAACGCGATGCCCGTCAGCGTGTCGCGCAGGCCGAGTGCACCGATGGTTTTGTAGTTATTCAGAATCAGCACATCGGGGCTTATCATCAGTTGCAGCAGGATCAAAGCAAACAGCACGCCGGAATATTTCAGGCGGAAGCGTACCAGTGCGTAAGCCGCCATGGTCGCCAGCACCAGCTGGCACACCACAATCATCAGCACCAGCAGGATGGTGTTGAGAAAATAACGACCAAAAGGCGCGGCATGCCAGGCATTGACGAAGTTTTGCAGCGTCAGCGGTGAAAACAAGATGAAACTGCCCTGATCGGACGCCGGATGGATCGCCACCCACAACGCCACCAGAATCGGTAAAAACCACAGCAGCGCGGCCAGCCAAATCGCCAGGTTGAGTAATCTCATTGGTAATGCGCTCGCTTATCCAGCAGGTTGAATTTGATCAGCGCAATCGACGCGAGGATCACCAGCAGCACCACCGTCATCGCTGCCGCTGCTGGCATGTCCCAGTAACTGAAAGCCGTACGGTAGATGTAGAACAACAACAGGCTGCTGCTGTTATCGGGTCCGCCGTTGGTCATGGCGATCACCTGGTCCACAATGCGGAAGGCGTTCATCGATGCGTTGATTAACACAAACAAGGTGGTAGGCATCAGCAACGGCCACTGCACGCGGCGGAAAAAGTACCCGCGCGATGCGCCCTCAATTTCAGCAGCTTCACTCAATCGCGGGTCGATTTGCTGCAAGGCGGCGAGATAGAAAATCATAAAAAATCCGGCTTCGCGCCATACCGAAACCGCCATCAGGCAATACAGGGCGCTACCCGGCTCACCCAGCCAGTTCACTGCGGGCAGGGAAAACACCGCCAGCAGCTTATTCAGCAATCCGAGTTGTGGCGTATAAAAGAACAGCCATAAATTGGCGATGGCAATCATCGGCAACAGAGAAGGAATAAAGAAGGCGGCACGCACCATCGCATTGCCGCGCAGATGGCGGTTAACCGCCAGCGCCATCATCAGCGACAGCACCACCGCCAGCGGAATGGTGATCACCGCATATAACAGGTTATTGAGCAACGACTGGATAAACACATCGTCATCCAGTAGCGCGACATAATTGTCCAGCCCGACAAAGCGAGCTGGATGGCCATTACGCGCGGCACTGAACACACTCTCCCACACCGTCGCCAGCGCCGGATAATGGGTAAACAACAGTAAAAAACCCAGCGCAGGTAATATCAGCAGGTAGCCATACAGCTGCAACGACCAGAATCTGGGGCGAGTGGCCGGTGCCGTGGTGAGTAGTGTGCTCATGGTATGTCGCTTACTGGTACGATTTTAACAGACGATCGGCCTGCTTCTGCGCCGACTCCAGCGCATCAGCCGGGGTCTTCGCCTGAGTCACAGCCGCTTCGATCGCATGGTTCAACGCTTCCTGAATCTGCACGCTGTTGTAGGTCGACAGCTCCGGCTGGGCATACTTCAGCTGCTCGCGGGCAACCAGTGCCTGCGGAACGTCCTTAACATAATCCTTCATCACCGTGGTATCCCAGGCGGCTGGCGATGTGGCGACGTAACCGGTCGCAATGCTCCAGCGCGCGGCCTGTTCAGGAGCAGACACCCAGCGAATAAATTCCATAGCGGCTTTCTGCTGCTCCGGAGAAGCATTTTTGAACACGTAAAGGTTGCCGCCGCCAGTCGGGCTGCCACGCTGGGTTTTCTCCGGCAGCATCGCAACACCGAATGGGAACTTCGCGTTTTCACGCACCCCGGTCAGGTTGCCGGTGGTGGTGACCATCATCGCGGTTTTGCCACTGATAAAATCCTGCGGTGTGGTGCCCCAGGCAATAGCGCCCTTCGGTGACACGCCTTCTTTCTGACCGAGGTCGGTCAGCCATTGCAGCGTTTCGATATTGCCCGGTGTATTGAAGTTCACCGCCGTGCCTTTTCCGTTGTCCAGACGGCCGCCGTTGGTGGCTGACAGTCCCTGGAAGTTCCAGTAACCGTTTGGCGTAGATGGGATCTCGATCCCCCACTGGCTGACACCGTTATTATCTTTGATCACCAGCTTCTTACCGAAATCGACCACTTGCTGCCAGGTCGCAGGAGGCGTGTTGCCATCCAGACCGGCTTTTTCAAATGCCTGCTTGTTCCAGTACATCACCACCGTGGAACGCTGGAACGGAATGCCCCAGACTTTGCCATCAATGTGGCGCAGAAAGGCCGGGTAGAAGCCGTCGATCCATTTTTTCCCTTCAGCATCATTCGCCAGATCGCTGACAGCCACGATGGCACCGGCATCAATCAAAGAATAAGCCTCGATATCGCCAATCACCGCCATCTGCGGGGCATTGCCACCACGAAACGCCGTCAGCGCTTTGGTGACTGTCGTGGCATAGTCACCGGTATAAACCGGCTGGATACTGATTTCCGGATGAATTTTTTCAAAGTCGGCCACCAGCGTATCCACGGTGTGGCTGACCTTGCCGCCGACCGCAATCGGGTAATACATCTGCAGTTTGACCGCGTCAGCGGCATAAGCAGTGGAAACCGTACAAAGCAATAATGCAGAAGCCAGGCGTAAAGGACGGATAGCAGACATGATTATTCCCTGATCAAAAAATGAAGATTAAACAGCGTATTTTTTTCCGGATGCGAAAAGCGCGTGTTCAGCCGATGGGCAGCGCTTTCCCGTAGCGGTGGAAAACAGGTATTGCTTTGAGGCGGACCATTGCAGCCCAACACGGCTGCCTTCATCGAAACGTTTCATGCCCGGTACTTTCACGGTTAACGGTTCATTGATATCCGGCAGCGCGCACACCAGCAGAGTGTCGGCTCCCATATATTCGTAACTGATCACCCGGGCGGTCAGCGCGCCATGGGCGATGTCGATAAGCTGGATGTCCTCGGCACGGATGCCAAGGCTGAGTGCGAATTCATCATCATCCAGCACCGGCCAGTTCATCTGGGATAAATAATGGCTCCTGCCCCGTCGCTGCAACGGCAGAATGTTCATCGGTGGCGCACCAATAAATTGCGCTGCGAAGACACTGGCGGGATTGTTGTAGAGATCATCCGGCGTGGCGTGCTGTTCGATACAGCCATCGTTGAGCAGAATGATGCTGTCGGCCATGCTCATGGCTTCGGTCTGATCATGCGTCACATATAGCATCGTCAGACCCAGCTTCTTCTGTAGTGCACGGATTTCCCGACGCATGCTCTGGCGCAGCTTGGCGTCAAGGTTGGAAAGCGGTTCATCCATCAGACACAGGCTGTGATTCGCAATCACTGCCCTGCCCAGCGCCACGCGCTGTTGCTGCCCACCGGAGAGCTGCGATGGCTGGCGATCCAGCAGTTTATCCAGCTCCATCAGTTTGCTGACTTCCGCCAGCCGCGCGGCAAACGTCTGTTTATCTTCGCCGCGCGCTTTCAGGCCAAACAGCAGGTTTTCCCGCACGCTGAGATGCGGAAACAAGGCGTAGGACTGGAATACCATGGATAGCTTGCGCTGAGAGGGGGGCAGATGGGTAATAAGGGTATTGCGGCAATGTATTTCGCCGTGATCGGCGTTTTCCAGACCTGCGATGGTCCGCAACAACGTCGATTTGCCACAACCAGATGGCCCAAGTAACGCAACAAAAGTTCCTTCCTCAGCCGTAAAACTGATGTCATTCAGGGCAACTTTTTCGCCCCAGGCTTTGGTGATGTGATGAAGAGAAAGGTAGCTCATGCGCCCTCTGGCCCGGAATCAGAATGGCGGTAAGTTAGCTGGGGATAATGAAGGAATTATTTAAGTTGAATGACGTTTAAGTGATGTCGCGCCAATCAGCGCCTTTATGGTAATACAAATTAATTGTCTGACTGATCGCTTCAACCATCATAAATTTTGATTCATATAAATTTCGTATAACAATATCGTGAAAAATTCGTTTCACCGAAAAACGGGATTGCTCGCTTTTCATGATGTTAGGTGATCATGTAACAAAACGTAATAAGCGTTCAATCACAAAACATACAAAATAATTACACATTTTCGGGTACCTAAGTCATCCTACCACTTCCCAATACCTCAGAGATAATAACAATGAAAAATACATACTACATCAGCATATCTAAAACTAATGACAATCATATTCTCCATAACGCTACCTGCCGTATTTATAGCGAAAATAAAGAGGACATGATTCTGATTGGTCGTTACGAACAACTTGTTATCGCATTAGGCATTGCGAGGAATAATTTCAGAAAAGTCATCCCCTGTTCGCAATGTATTTTAAAAAGGCGTCACTACAATATTTCCAGTCCGAAAATTACCCCTGTCCCGGTCAGACATTTCCCGGAGTAGCACCGCAAAATATGAACGCCCTGCCAGAGACAGGGCGCTCATTATTATGATCGGCACTCACGCCAGAAGGCGTAACTGCAGGCCATAATTGTCAGGATATAAGCCAGTGCATTAATCAGCCAGTGCAGGGTGATAATCCTTCCCACCAGGCTGAAAAAACCTTCTGCATACAGCGGCATATCACCTGTTTTCGCAGCAATAAAATAAAGTCCCCCCAGAATCACCAATTTCGTGATCAACCACGCCACCACGGGGATGACAAGGATAAAGACTTTATTGCTGGTAACCCGTTCACTTAATATCACATAGCACACCAACGGCATCAGCGCTGGAATGATGGCGATCATGCTATTCGCCAGCAGTTGCAGCATGGGAACGCCGAACTGCTGGTGAACTTGCCACCATTGAGCAAAGTCAGAAGGCAGCGTGCAATACAACAGCAAAAAGCAAACGGTTCCCCATATCAGAGCGGGCATAAACGTTTTGTCCATAATCACTTCCTTTGTGTTATCACTGCTTTTACCGGCAGCACCTTCCTCCATGCAACATTGTGCGACAACCTGAAATCCGCGCGCCGCCGGAAGTCATTGGCACCGCGACTTCGTTTCCAGAATGGCTCCCGCCGCCTTGTCCAGGTTGAATAACACCAGGAAGCTCACTCTCACGAGACTGGCTTCACCTTACAAGGCAGGCTGAACAATCTCAGATGACGAGGCCGGGAACCGCTTGCCAGTGTACGCTATTTTGCTTTCCCCAGGCCATATGACTTGTCTTGCAGGTATTGCTATCTCTACCACATCCTTCGTTCTCCAGACATTCCCATAAAGGGAATGCTGTCGTCATTTTTCGGCTGCGTTACTGGCTTGCTGGCAGGTATCTCTCCCGGCTGCGTAGTTGGATTGGCGGCTGGCATCTCTTCTGGCTTCGCAGCTGGCTTGCGGGCACGTATCCCTCTCAACTGCGTAGTTGAATCGCCGGTAAGTATCTCTCTTAACCGCGCACCGGGCTTAGCGGCAAGCATCTCTCTCAACTTTGTGAGCCTCGGCTTACTCAGTTTAATATCTCCCAAGTCGAGAATGTTTTCATTTCCTCGTAATCTCGCAAAATTTTTTGCCGGACCGGTATCACCATACCGTTTAAGATAATCATCAACGTCGATGCCATGGGCCTTCAAACGGTTAATCAAACGCGGAGGTAACGGTCTGGTCTCATCCCCGACCATTGAATTTTCCATTTCCCGCATAAAGGCAATGGTTTGTTCCGGAGTACTGTCTTTGCCCAGCTCATTTTCAGCTTTTAATGTCCAGTATAGCCAGTCCAATTCAGCTTTGGTCACGGTCCTCCCTTTCAACTCTTCCAGATACTTGTTGTCATCATCAACTTCCGGACTGGCAAGAACAAAATTCGTTATATCTGTAGGCAGCTCAACTTCGCTATTTTCATCTATTGACGTCCTGAGATCATTCAACCTCTTCATCATATCAGGAGTCTCCGCCTTTCTTTTCTGCGCAACAATCATGTCCTCTATTTCTTTGAGCTGGCTTTTATTTATCTCAACTTCTGCCTTGTTATATTGATTTTCTTCATCACCTCTTATTCTGGCATTATCTTTCGCAACCACTGAGTCACCCTTCTCCTGCAAATATTTATCAATATCCACACCACGCGCTCTTAAATAATGAATTAATGAAGAGGGAAGAGTAACCTTCTCCCCTGGCGCAGTCTCGCTTTCTATTTTGTGTACAAATGCAGCGAGTTCTTCATACGTACTGTCGGGAGATAACTCAACTTCAGCTTCTAACATCCAGCGCAGTGATTTCAATTGCGAATCGCTGAGGTTTTTATGCCTGAGATGTTCCAGATAAAGTTCACCATCACTGGTTTCCTGACCTTGTTTAATGAAGTCAGTAATATCATGTGGCAGGCGATAGCCAACATCTGGCGTTTTCTTAAGAGATTTTATTCTCTCAATCATTATACTTATTTTATATTCCCTGATTTTTTGATCAATTTTCGTTCTGAGCAATCTGGCCCCGGTCTCATCAATGTCAACCTCTTCAACATTCAGTTCGCTTGCACCGCTCATTGCCGCGGTTTTTGAAGACGCAGTACCATAGCGGTCAGCAATAGCGTCAATATTTATGCCATTATTCCTCAGAGAATTGATTGTCGCCGGACTTAATCGTCCCGGGGTTCCACTGTTTATCAGTGATTCAACCTCATCTTTAGGTCCCTGCACGTTTTCTCAAGGAGTTTAAGACGGGCCATGACCGCCAGATCACCGAATTGATGTTTATCCATGGTCCGATCGGATGACAATAAATGCTGCTCTGGTTCTGCATATCCTTTTTGAGTTGCTGCCTTACGAGCAGGTTCGGCGTCGCCATGCGTACGGAGATAATCCTTAATCTTTATTCCATTTTTCTCAAGTATTTCCTGCAACTCATTGGGTATGGTTGTTTTCTCATTACCACTCAAAGAATATCTTATTTCATCAAGCAATCTTAGAGCGCCATTAATATCTGATGGTTCCAGTTCTTTCGCTTTAGCTATGAATATTAATCTTTTTAACTCAGTGCGATTCAACCGTGCGCGTTCAGGTTTCCGGGTGTATTGAGTTTCCGGGTTATTATCATCATCGACAGCATTTCCTTTCAGGTACTCATCTATATCAAACCCCGCATCACGAAAGTCTTTTAATAAACTATAAGGGATCTGGATTGTTTGCTCACCCGAGATTTTACTCTCCAGCTCTTCCAGTTTACCGATCATTCTCTCAAGACGCTCAGACTGTTCCCATTTTTTATAGGCTTTCGAGACATCACCCCACAATTCATTCACTCCGTGCTGATCATATTCTACCTGGCTATAATCCGTAATGCCGTTGTCGGTCGCTTTTTCAATGGAACCATCTCTGGCATGCTTATCCAGTATTTTTTTATAATCGATGCCTAATTCTTCCAGGTTTTTCAGGGTATTTGCTGATAACTTATTATATCTCAGCTCGTCAAATCCCTTATTAAGATCAGCTGTGGTCTGGTTCCACAGTTTTCCAGTTCTTGAACTACCCACTCCGACATCGGGAGATGCAGTCAGTGCGTCCTCTGAGGATGCTGACGCCCGCTCAGCATTTGAAAAGGGGGTGTCGGTTCTCGTCGTATCTACTACGGTCAGCCCCATCCAGTCATAGACCTTATCAGCCCCTTTATTGAACGCCTTGCCGATATCTCCAGACATCGATGTTGAACGTTGATACCAGCCCAGAGTGTCTTTTGACATCTTCCGAAAACCCTCTGGCACATTATCCATCACCTTCGCGCCAATTAGATCAGCAGCACCACCCGTAAAGACATCTCTGATGGTTTGGTTGCGGATATTCCGCAACCTTACCTTGTCATCAGCCGGTGTTATAACGTATTTTATCAGTCCCTTTCCTGTGGTGATTATTGCACCAGCAAGCATCCCCATTGGCGTAGATTTAGGAAAGCCCGCCATACCCAACGCCATACCCAGATATCCTGCGGAGGTATCAAGAGCTTTATCTATAATTTCGTATCTCTCTCTGCTTGCATCAGCCACCACGCGATCGAATTCTCTCTCCTGGGCATTAAAATGCCTGTCTGCCAGTTTTGTATCGTAATGACTGGATGGATCCATGATTACTTTTGGTGTTGTCTGTTTTTCGGCTTCTTTTTCGTCACCCGCAACCAAACGGCGGGAAATAAATTGCTGAGTCTCTTCATCCGGCTTAAATGAGTAGCGCGGACTATTATTCTCGACCTCACCCAGTTCACGAGTAGCCTTAACCCGTTTGAAGTTGCCATCATAATCCATCATTAATATATGAGTTTCATTCTCCCCGGTGCCAGGCACCACCAGGGCGATAACGTCCGGCACCCGCTGTTCATTGTATCTCAGCGTGATAACACGGCTGGTGTCACCCTTTAAGTAGTCCCTCATTGTTGCTTTCTCAGTTTCAGAAAGATCATTTTCCGGAGAATTAAGTGCATTGGTAAAACCAAGCTTAAATATATTGCGGTACAGGGTCGCCAGTTCTGGCATTCGTTTGCGCATTTCGGCCATATGGCTCGTCCATTCCTGACGCAGCCTAGTGTATGAACGCTGAGAGCGATTGATATCTTCTGGCGTAAGGCGATTAATTTTAAAAGGATCGTTCTTGTCAAACTTATACGGCTTATGACCAAAAAGATCCCTGCGGAAGGCTTCGTTGGTGTCAGTTGAATCACGCCTGCCCGTGCCACCTTCCCATAATACCTTTACATCATCAGTAACACCGTTACCGGTATAAATATCAATCACCCGCACGCGCTTAAAAATTGGCGGTCTTGTTTTGTCATTCATTGTATCGACATAGCTATAGGGTGAGGTTATTTTTCCATGGCCGTCAGGATGCCTGGCTATGACTTTCTGAATATCTTTCTCGATAAATGTTCTGATTTTGGTGTTATTCCGCACGTCAATACCGATTTGCGTATCGTTATATTCTTCTTCGGTCATCGAGAATTCGCTGGCGTCGGTGCTGCCAACGGGAGTGCTCTGGCTGGCCCCCTCCAGGGTATCATCCTCTGCGGCTTCAGGCGCGCCGGTTACCGGTGTTTGTACGGCACTGGCATCAAATGGCGCCTGTTCCATATGGGGCGGTGTACTGCGTGTTCTCCGACTCTTGACCTCCTGCTCCGGTTCCACTGCCGGTGCATCTCCCTGCATTTCCTCATCGGCGAAGCGGACCGTCTTTTTCACTGCGGCCGGTGTTTTCACTGCTCCCGGTGTTTTCTCCGCTGCTGCCACAACCTCCCGCTGCTGCTCCGCTACCCGGTTCGCTTCTGCCGGGCGGCTATTCCCTACCGGGATCTTTTTCGCTTCACCTGCCCTTCCTTCACTGCTGGCAGATGCCTGTGCCACCTCATTCAGCTCTTCACGCACCTTCCGCACCACCTCCACACCGGCGCGGTTAGTTCCCTCAAACCCCAGGTTAATCAGCGACTCTTTCGGCAGTGCCTTCATCGTGGCGGCGAACGTTTCTCCGTAGCTGCTGCTGTACACCTTCAGCGCTAACCCCGCGATATCCTTTATCAGTTTCGCCGGTGTCCCACCCACCGTAGTGATGAGCTTTTCCGCCAGCCCCAGCACCACGGCCATCCGGATGCTACTCACCACCTCGTCCGGCAGTTTATTTCCCGGGGTAATCGTCGCATTCACACGTTTCATATCCTCAAAGAATGCGTCCAGCAGTCGTGTCGCCCCCCAGGCGAGCTTCAGCACCTTCACCACCGGGAACGACACCCCAAACAGCTCCGGCAGAGCCTGTTTGAACACGGATTTCATCACCCATTTCGTGAAATCCGAAGAGGCTTTCCCGGTCGACTTACTCGCCAGCTTCTGCGCCCAGCCCTGCCGGAACGCTGTCGCATGCTCCAGCGTTTCAGGTTTCAGGGCCCTGCCCGACCGCAGCAGGCTCACCTCGCGTTTTATCCGGTTTATCAGCCCCTCCCCTTGCGGGTCCGATTTTTTGGGAAAAGCCCTGCCCGCCTCTTCGGCCGCCAGATCCAGCAGCTGACGATACGCATCACGCTCTGTCTCTGTCAGATTTTCCGGCAACATGGTTTCAGACAGATAAATCGGCCCCGCGAAGTATTTCGCCAGCTGCGCGTCCTTTGAAAACAGCGCGAAACTCTTGCCGGTGATGTGCGCGACCGTCAGCTCCAGCCGTTTCATCGCCAGCAACGTATCACGCTGACAGTCCTGAATGGCGTACAGCGCCTGCTGGAATGACTCTTTATTGTTCAGCGCATCCGCTTTGATGTCTGCCCGGCCTCCGGCCGGATTCACCAGCTGGTCCAGTTTCCGCTGCATCTCTGCCGCTGAATTCTGACAGACCTTTACCGTTTCACCGCACTTATCCCGCAGCCGGGTGATGTCGCTCTTCTGCTGCAAGCTGCCCGCCCGAGACCACATCCCGTCCAGCTCCTGCTGCGCTGCGCTCAGCTCGCTGCCCAGATTCTTCAGCTGCAGTTCTGCCGCCTGACGTTTCTCATCCAGCTCCGCCAGCTTCGCCGCACGGTAGTGCTCCGGCGTCTCCGTCCGCGCATCCGCTTTCAGCCGGCTGTGATTGTCGTGCACCTGTCGCGTCACCGCCGCCTTCTTCGACGATGCCGTCAGGGAGGCGGCGGCCAGATCCTCCATCGCCCGGTAGACATTCACCATCATCCCCAGCGGACCGGTCGCCGCCAGCCTTATCTGCTGATCATGCACGCTGTGCTTTGCCCCGTGGAACCAGTGCGCACAGCCGTTTTCCACGCCGTACCAGCCTTTCACTGCCATAAACTTCAGTGCCGCCAGCACTTCTCCCGCACTGGCCCACGTCCGGCCTATGGCATGCACACTTTTGCTGTGTTTCAGATCGCGCGTCAGGATTGCCAGCGTCGCCTTTGGCAGCTCCGGTTTCAGCATTTCACGCCTGAGGCCCATCAGTCCTGCAGCCTTCTTTGCCGCTTCACTGGCTTCTGTTAGCTTCTTTGCCAGGGCCCCGTTATCCGGGCGGCACAGGCGTCTCTCCTTCAGATGCTTTTCCAGCTTTCCCCGCGCCTTCTCCAGGTCATGCCCCACTGTTTTCAGCGCCTTACCCGCCAGTATCGCCACAGGGTCTTTCGGGTTCGCCATCCGCCCGTCCTTCACCGCCTGCTGAATCGCTGACATGTTCTGCAGGGCCGCGGACATGTCACACAGGTCTGTGGTGGCTTTTTTCAAATCCCTTAATAGCCCTGTGTCACCCTCTTTTGACAACTCCAGTTCAACCCTGATTTCCCGGCTCAGCGCTCTCAGCGCCCATTGCGCCTCACGGACCGTTGCGCTTTTGCTGCCGGCGCAAGCCGCACCCAGTGCCTCATCTTCATCCTCCAGCCACTTCACCTCGTGTGACACATCCCTGAGATAGGTATCACGTTCTTTTTCCAGGGCTTTCGTCACGTCCTTACAGTGCAGCTCCATGCTCTCCCAGGCCGTTTTCAGCGTGCCGCGCAGGTTGCCCTGCCACGTCAGCTTCTCACCTTTACCTGTCTTCTTTACGGCATCCCAGACGTGTTTCCATTCACTCTTTGACAGTGCCTGCCGCAGCGCGCGCAGCGCCGCTTCCGGCCCGGCTTCCAGCTCAACTTCTCCCCCGCTGGCTTTATGTGCAGCCACCCCGGCCAGCACTTTATCCGTCTGTATCAGTGCCTCCGACAGGTCGCTCAGCGACAGCACCGCGTTCATCATCCCCACATTCTGCTCGGGCGTGGTTGGCGGGTGTGCTGACAGTTTCCGGCACAGGATTTGCAGTGCCTCCGCCGCACCCGCCAGCGCGGGGGTGTAAGGTGTCCACGTCTGTTTTTCCAGCTCCGACGCTTTCTCCGTGAGCCGCTCCCGGTCCACCACCAGGAATTCACGGTTTTCCCCCAGGCGGCGGAACTCTTTCAGCATCTCGCGCTGCTCCAGCAGCTCCGGTACATCCGGCAGCTCCGCCTGCGTCGCCTGCGCCGGCTCCTCCTCCTTTTCCCATGCTGCCATAAGGCGGTGTTGCAGCTCATCCCTGAGCAGCAGGTCCACCAGCACGTCACCCAGCTTTTCGCCTTCCTCACGCGTCAGTAACCCGCTGCCACCGGTGACCCTCGACGCCAGCGTATTTCCGCCGTCCGTCATTATCTTCAGGCCAGACTTTTCCTCCAGAAAACAACGTATGTCACTGTTCTTCATCACCTCCTTAAACAAATTGCCGACATCCGGGTCATGCAGCCAGCCATTCAGATCCCCACCCACTTTTTCAGCCTCAGCCACAAGCGCCAGGGCCACTTTCATTGCGCTGTCCAGCAGGATCAGTGAATCATCATCGACAAATGAATAATCTGACCGGGCGGATTTACCTGAAGTGCTCAATTCCGCTGAGTGGGGAGCAATGCCCCCTGTGGCTAAAGAAGGTATGTTTCTGGCTGTGTTGGTTTGCATGGAAATCCCTGATGTTAAAAAAGTTAAAAAATTAATCAGGGGAGATTACCGGTAACAGTCCGGCGGGATTATCGGGAAAAGACCTGAACTTTCGGATTTCGCTCAACTGATACGCGAGCCTGCTTTTTATCAGGGTGGTCAGTAAACAGAAGAAATTTCGCAGCAGGGGGCGTGAAGAAAAATGACGGAATAAACCGGGTGATGCCGGGGATGCGCTCGACGAAGTACGAAACAGGCGCAATATATTGCGCCTGTTTAGATGTCAGTAATATTTAAGGTTCGGCCTGCTTATTTAAAATCAATCTCCATCAACTCTGCAATCGTAGAACCCTTAGTCGACGCTACACAGCGATCAAGATAATCGGTAAATTTTGATGATTGCGGCATACCTAACTTAAGCAACTTCTCGTTACTGAACACCACATTAAGCTTTGAAAAGTGGCCATAAAGGTTCATTGCCCGCAGCATGATGCGTTCATTGCAGGGACCAAAAAGTGCCGAAAAATTTTTCTTATCCGCACTCAATTCTTTGTAATTGACTTTCTGGTAGCTGGCAGAGACTGGGGAATCTCCAGATGCTTTGGCCATCGCGATGTCGATTTCAGCAAAAGTCACGCTACTGTTCATTCCGGCAGAAATGTGGAACACATCCTTCTCCACTTCATCCGCTGTCAGCAGCAATTCGAGCGCATCGGCACAGTAATCCACCGGCACAACATCAATGCGGTCTTCCAGCTCACACATAAATTTACCCAGCATGAGCGCCATGCGGAACACCCAGAAGATACTGGCGGAGGGTTCACATCCGTATTGCGAATGGCCTACCACGATGGAGGGACGTGCAATCACCAGCGGCAGCGTGGGTAAGGACTCCATCATCATTCTTTCAATCGTCGCTTTGCTCCAGGTGTACTCGACAATGTGCTGCTGACGGGAGGTTGCCAGTTCGCTTTCCGTCACCAGACTGTTGGCACGCGGAGCACAGGACATCGCGGTTCCCACATGGACAAAGCGTTTAAGTCCACTGACCCGGCTCATCCGGCTGGCGAACTTAAAGGTGCCTTCCACGTTTACCTTCCAGATCCAGGGATTGTTCCCGAACGATGCCACTGCGGCGCAATTCAGGACGTGAGTAACATCATCAAGCCGGGGATCCGCTGTAAAATGCTCGGGTTCAGAGAGATCGCCAGCCAGGATTTGTTGAGATGTCAGAGAGTCCAGCAGAGTGCTATCCAGCCCGAACTTCGCCAGATTTTTTTTAACCCGCTCCAGTCCCTCTTCAGGCGTTTCTCCCCTGACAAGCAACAGCAGATTATTTATTTGACCTTTCTTTAACAGATTACCTGTTACCGCGCCGCCAAGAAAACCTGTTGCGCCCGTGATTAATATTTTTTGCATGGATTTAATCTAATGATGATGTGTAAACAGTGGCTATTCCGGCCACGTTATTCCCTAGCTAGCTAGATTCGTTGAATCCCCATCGACAATAAAAACACCTTCCGGAAACAACGTATATTCAGCTGCGTCACGTTGAAGTCCCGGCGCATAACTATCAGCAATATCGCCAGTGGCGTGATGAGACTATTTTTAACGTGGTAAGAGATAATAAAGATAAAATTGAAAGCTTCGAGGCATTTCACTCACTCATCAGCGGCGTGCCGGGTGTGATGTTTATCTCTGCGTTCAGTGGCGAGAAAGAAGCTTACAAAGAGGCATTTACCAATGCGCGGTATCAGGAAATTATCCAGCAGGCTGGTGATAACTATATCACCGGAGGTAATGAAGGTCTGTATACCCGTATCTATCGTGCATTGCATGTTGTTGTTGTTGAGGAAAACTAAATGAACTGTAAAAAACTTTATCCAGCAGGCTGGTGATAACTATATCACCGGAGGTAATGAAGGCCTGTACCCCCGTATCTATCGTGCATGTTGTTGTTGAGGGAAACCAAATGAACTGTAAAAAACTGGTTGTCGTCGGCGATAAGTTTAATGAATTTGCAAACGGAAAAGATGTTCTGACAATTTCTCAGCTTGAATTATTGACGCAAATACCCGCCAATATTATCGACAAAGAGCATGAAATTATCATCGGGCAGGGTGTGCGTAAGGATTTTGCGGGAAAGGTAATTTCCAATCAGTCAAGAAATGCCGCTCACGGCAATAAGATTAAAATGTGCTCTCTGGAAAAACTGGTTAACGATAAAAAGAATGCACACTGCCATAAGCGGCTTGAGCAGAATGTTCTGATTGGCTCAGCGGAGCAGACTGAACATAACAGTGACCTTTTTGCCATGTCGCTGCTGATCGATGAGCGCTGTGAGCTCATGGCCGATCATCAGACCGGTCAGCACATTCAGGGAATGCTTCTGGTTGAGGCAAGTCGTCAGGCTTTTATCGCCGTTACCGAAGAGTTTATTTACAAGCAGGAAACAGGACGTTACTACGTCATCAACAGCATGGCGATTAATTTTTCAAGCTTCCTGTTTCCTTTACCTGCACTAGTCCATTTCGAATATCTTGAAAAGGACGTCAATGAGCGCAGGGGGCGCTTCAGGGCCCAGGTTCGCGTGACTCAGCACCAGACGCTTTGTGCAACCATGGACGTGTCGTTCACGGTTTACCCTTCAGCGCTGATTTCTGAAAAGGAAAAGTCTCTGGCGGAGACGGCCATGCAGGCAGCAATTGCGGCGCAGCAGGATGCAACACCCGGGGTGACGCATGCCTGAATTACGCAGCCAGAAATACCGTCTGGCTGCTACCACCCAGGGGCCGCTTTATCCCCCTGCGGAGGTAATGGACCAGCAGGGTAACTTTGTGGTGGTTGGCATGGTACCGGGAGAAAACGGACCTGAATGGCGCAGCGTCATTGTCGCCGCTGACAGCCCGCTTCCTGCATTTGGAGAAACGGCACCCTATAAGATACTGCGCGACATTGAGGACATGTCACAGGAAGAGTGCCGGGATATTATCCTGCACACACTTCCCTTACCAGTCCCGTTAAACAACTACGGAATGGTGTTCGCGCCCGAGCAGCGTCCGCTGGCAAATACCGAAAGCCGCCCCAGCCTCCCACTGCATGAAGGCTACATAGCGGACTACCGCAGCAGCGATGGCAAGCGTCATATCCCTCCGGTTAATCTGGCCGACTGGATACAAGCTGAGGGCATACTCGAGGTACATCTTTCGGCAGACAGCAGGCGTGCTCTGTTTAAGTTTTCTTTTCGCTATCTTGTACCTGACAGTGTTTATACCGTCATGAGCCTGCGTGAAAAGGATTTGGCGACCGAAAATCCGAGCCGCCCCGGGCCGCTGGGCATACCCAACGTATTCATTACCGATCACAACGGCAATGCAGACTACTGGGCAGAATTGCCCGATCCGTTTCCCGCGCATGAACGTAATGAAAACCGAATAATTAACGTGGTCGTGCTCTATATGAGCTCCCGACAGAGCTACGGCGGCGCAATAGGACTTTATGGCCTGGGCGGAGATATTCATGCTCAACTGAAACTGAAAAGCCGCTCTTTCGACGAATTTATTACAGTAAAGTGAGAAATAAATATGCCATTTGTTCATATCACCACATGGCCTGCAAAAAATGAAAGAGAAATTCTCGGTTTGCAGGAAGACATTACTTTTGCCGTGCATAAACACACTGGCGCGCCGCTGGATAAAATATCTGTTGTGATTACCGAGATACCGCCCTCTCGCTGGGCTGATGCGGGCGTACCCGGCCATGATAAAGATTTCCCGGTAAAAAGCCGGAGAAAGAATTACGAGGAATAAACCTTGCAGAAAGCAGCCGCATTTTTTGACGTTGATGAAACGATTATAACGACCAAAAGCATGTTTGATTTTTACGATTTCTGGTGCCGTGAAAATAATGAACATGAAGAACTTGAACGTTATATGACGCATTTCAGGTCTGAAATAAAAAAAGGGACATGCCGCGAGCAGCTCAACAAAGAATACTACCGCCAGTTCGCTGGCGTCAGTTATAAGAAGCTGGAGGAGGCCGGTGAAAAATGGTTCAGCACCAAGCTTTATTCAAGCTTTTTTATTGGCAGCGTGGTAGCGCTCCTGAAAAAACACCAGGCTCAAAATATGCCTGCGGTCTTCATTTCCGGATCCATGCGTCCCGTTCTTGCACCAATTGCAAAATATCTTGGCGTAACAGATATCCTCTGTGCGCCACTGAAAATCACCGATAAGGGGTACCTTACGGGTGAAATAGGTACTCCACAAACTATAGGTCGAGGGAAAATGGAGGCGCTTATTCAGTTTTGCGGTCAGAGGAAAATAAGTCCTGATGATTGTTATGCCTATGGAGATGATCTGTCGGACATCCCTATGCTCGAGTCAGTCGGCCATCCCGTATGCGTGGGAAAATCTACGGAGCTTGCCATGCACGCGAAAGAAAAGTGCTGGCCAGTTATTTAAATCATCCCAGAGGTAAAAAAATGAATACAGATAATGCCCCGAAGGCTATGTCCTTAAGGTTATGGCTTGCCCTGTTTATTCTGGCTCTTTCAACTTTCACAATCGTCACCACAGAGCTGGCGCCTGTTGGCCTGCTGACACCGATGGCGGAAGGACTTCACTCTTCTGAATCAGCGGTGGGCATGACGGTCTCGCTTTATGCCTGGGTCGGTGCCCTGAGCGCGCTCATTGCATCAGTCTTCCTGGGCAATGTTGCCAAGAAGCGGCTTCTGCTTGCGCTGACGGTCATCCTTTTTCTGTCTAACGTACTTGCGGCTACGGTAAACACTTACACGTTGCTGCTTGCAGCGCGCGTGCTGGGTGCGCTTGCTCACGGTGCATTCTGGGCGATGATCGGAGCAACGGCGGTTTCCATTGTGCCGGCCAGATACATCGGCGCCGCCACGTCGATTGTTTTTGGTGGCGTGTCCGCAGCCAGCGTGTTTGGCGTGCCGGTATCAAACTATATCGGTATTCACTTCGGCTGGAGGCTGGCCTTCTGGCTGATGGCGGGACTCAGCATAATCGCATTTGCCGGCATGAGCGTACTTGTTCCGCAGATAGCCAGTAAAAGCGCCATCGGTCTGGACGCGCTGAAAAGCGTGCTCAGATCCTCTGCGCTGTGGAAAATTTATTCGGCCACGTTACTGGCAGTGACCGCGCACTTCGCCGCGTTTACCTACATTGAACCCTGGCTGCACACGCAGCAGTCCCTCGCCACCTCACTAATACCGGTGGTTCTGTTTGTGTACGGCATCGCAGGCCTCGCCGGTAATTTTCTGACCGGGATGGTTATCGATAAATACCTCAGGGCCACGGTTTGTGTCTCAGTGTTGCTTATCAGCACCGTACTGGTTTCGCTGGGATTATCCGGTGTAGCGCTTTCAGATACTGCCGTTTTCACCGCGATGGTTATCTGGGGTGTGGCAGTATCCGGGATCTTTGTGGGCTTTCAGACGTGGGTCTTACGCCTGGCGGAAGATAAAGCCTTCCCGGCTTCTGCTGTCTACGTTTCATTTTTCAATGCCGCTATCGGTATAGGCGCATCTGCCGGTGCCTGGATGGTATCTGCTTTATCTGTTCCTGTGCTCTATATCGTAGCCGGTGCCGCAATCGGCCTTTCTGTGCTGCTCGTGGCCGTTATCCCGACGCGCGTGGCCTCAGCTCAAACCGTGCTGGAGAAATCTTATGAGTCAAACTAACGATCTTACCCGCTATGGCAGAGACATTATGGACCGTCTTGAACCCGGTCTGGCCGCTAAGGTCACCGACCGGCTGAGTGATCTTGACGCCAGCCTGCCCGCCCTGATCACCGATTACGCCTTTGGCGCTGTGGTAGGCCGCCCGGGGCTGGATCTCAGAATGCGGGAAATGCTCACGGTGGCATCGCTCGTGACGCTGGGTAACGCCATGCCCCAGCTTGAGTTGCACATGAGAGCAGCGCTTAACACCGGCGTTACCCCTGAAGAGCTGCTTGAAATCGTAATACAGATGGCCGTTTACGCCGGCGTACCGGCATGCATGAACGGCCTGACAGCCTACCGCGCTGCAATGGCGGCAACCGGCCATACTTTACCCGGCCTTAAGGGAAAAACTTATGAATGAAGTTGTGATCGTTTCTGCAAAGCGCACGGCAACAGGCGCATTTATGGGCTCCCTGTCCGATCATTCCGCAGTCGCGCTGGGGAGCTGCGTCATTAATGCGCTTCTTGAAGACTCGGGCGTGAAGGCCGGTGAAATTTCACAGGTTATTATGGGACAGGTTTTGACCGCAGGCTGCGGCCAGAATCCTGCACGGCAGTCCGCGCTGAATGCCGGACTGCCGGTTGAGACGCAGTGCCTGACCATTAATAAGGTCTGCGGATCAGGCCTCAAGTCGGTTCATCTGGGCATGCAGGCGCTTCTGGCGGGGGAGGCAGAATTTGTTATCGCCGGCGGTCAGGAAAGCATGTCCAGCGCACCGCATATCCTGATGTCGTCGCGTACCGGAATGCGGCTGGGTGACAGTAATCTGAAGGACAGCCTGGTGTCTGACGGACTCTGGGACGCATTTGACAATAATCATATGGGAGTGACCGCCGAAAATGTTGCGGATGAATTTTGTATCAGCCGTGAAGCGCAGGATGAATTCGCGCTTTTATCCCATATGAAGGCGTTAAGCGCGCAGGAGCAGGGCGTTTTTGCACGTGAAATTGTCCCTGTGGAATGGCAGAACAGAAAAGGCGAGACCCTGCGGGTCGATACGGATGAAGGCCCCCGTAAAACCACTATTAAAAAACTGGGGCAACTGAAGCCCGTGTTCAGAAAGGACGGTACGGTAACCGCAGGGAATGCATCTTCGCTTAACGATGGAGCTGCTGCAGTCCTTCTCTGCACCCGGGAAACGGCAGCGGCAAGAGGGCTGCAGGTTCTCGCCTCGCTGGGTAAATTCGCCAACTCGGGTATCAGGCCGGCATTAATGGGCGCCGCGCCGGTACAGGCGATTGCAGACTGCCTTGCCCGATCGGGCTGGAAACCAGAAGACGTTGAACATCTTGAGTCAAATGAAGCATTTGCAGCTCAGGCGCTGGCAGTCATCAGCCGTACAGGTATATTACCGGAACGCATTAATCCTTACGGCGGGGCAATTGCGCTCGGCCATGCTATCGGGTCGTCCGGATGCCGCATCCTGGTAACGCTTGTCCATAGCCTCGTACGCAATAATGCCACGCGTGGCGTAGCGGCATTATGCGTGGGCGGCGGCGAAGGTGTGGCGCTGAGCGTATACCGCTGAGAAAATCAACCATGCTGCGGCGCTGAAAAGAAAAAACCGGGCATTGCCCGGTTTTTTTATGCCCGGTGATTTCAGGCATTAACGCCTTTCATGCCTTCCTCAGAGTAACGGCCGCCCCAGATCTCAACGCGCTGGTGAATATCGTTCAGCAAGGCAATATCTGAGCTCTCCAGAAGAATATCTGCCGCCCGGGCATTCTCAGTCAGATAACAGGTGTGCTTGGTTCCGGGAATAGGAACCAGCCTGTCGTACTGCGCCAGCAGCCAGGCCAGCGCAACCTGCCCCGTGGTACAGCTGTATTTTTCAGCCAGCGGTTCGATAACGTCAAGAAGCTGGGCGTTATGATCGAGGCTGGACTGAATGAATCGCTCATTATTTTTACGGAAATCCCCTTCCCCAAAATCACTGTTTTTGCGGTATTTTCCGGTCAGGAAGCCTCTTCCCAAGGGAGAGTAAGGCACCAGGCCGATGCCCAGCTCTTTCAATGCCGGAAGGATTTCATCTTCAATATCGCGTGTCCACAATGAATATTCTGTCTGCAGCGCGGTAAGCGGGTGTACTGCATGGGCCCGTCGCAGAGTGGGAGCGGAGACCTCACAGAGGCCGATGTGGTTGATCTTACCTTCACTGACGAGACGGCTCAGGCATTCCATACTCTCTTCAATGGGAGTGGCCTGACTGACCCGGTGCAGATAGAACAAATCGATTCGCTCAACACCCAGTCTTTTGAGGGACTCATTACAGCAGCGAGTGATATAGTCAGGCTGGTTGTTAATGGTACGGGCATATGACTCGTCGGGTGAGCGATCGATTCCACATTTCGTGGCAATTTTGAACTGCTCACGCGTCGTCTTATCCAGCCCGGCAAGAAAGTGACCAATCAGGCGCTCATTGTGGCCCCGCCCGTAAAGGTTCGCGGTATCAATGAACGTGATATTCAAATCGATGAGCTTATGTAACAGTTGCAGGGAGGCCTGATCGTCTGTCTGGCCATAAAATTCGCTCAGCCCCATGGCTCCATAGCCGACAGAACTGACAGTAAGGTTTTGAGATAAATTTCGGGTACGCATATTTTCTCCTTTTTAAGCACTCTAATTGTTTCACCTCGGTTACGATTGATGAATTGTCATTTCTGTTATGCAAAAAAAGTATCAGTGACCGCGTTTTTGTACTTCTTCACCTGTCGGCTGGAACCAGAAAACTGGGGAAATCGATGCTGGATCGCGGACCTGTAGCCTTACAGACCTACGCTTTACTGATCTTCTGCGGCCTGCCGCAACCCAGCCAGAATCCAAACGTGTAACATTTTTTTCCTCGCCTGCGTGGGCCGTCAGCTTATATCTGGCGTTATTCGTCTGCAGTGGTCGATGAGGAGAAGCATTTATTTCATCCGGGCGGCCAGCCAGATAATGAGCAACGTGAAGACCGCAGTGGACCCCCACGCATAAGATGGCCAGTATGTTCCGGCCAGTGTAAGCATCCCTGTAAACCGGCCCATTCACTTTTAGAGATCTTCCGACATACTGATTATGTCTTCCTGAGGAGATCGCCATGCGTAAAGCCCGATTCACCGAACACCAGATCATTGCCGTTCTGAAGTCTGTCGAAGCCGGACGCACCGTCAAGGATGTCTGCCGTGAAGCCGGTATTTCTGAGGCCAGCTATTACAACTGGAAAGTGAAGTATGGCGGTATGGAAGCCTCTGATATCAAAAAGATGAAGGATCCTGAGGACGAAAACCGCCGGCTGAAACAAATGTTTGCTGATCTGAGTCTGGAAAATCGTGCGTTAAAAGACGTCATCGAAAAAACGCTTTAAAACCAGCGATAAAACGTGAGCTCGTCAGCTATGTGACCACCCAGTTTGCGATGAGCATACGCCGGGCATGCAGGATGTTATCGCTGAGCAGGTACGGTATTTCTTTACCAGCCGGATACACTGCGTGATGAGCCAGTGATTGTGGCGCTGACGTGTAGCGGCTGAGCGCTATCCACGGTATGGATTTAATAAACTTTTTCAGATACTCCGCAGACAAGGCAATTCCTGGAACCATAAAAGAGTCCACCGGATTTACTGCCTGCTGAAACTGAATTTTCGCCGTAAAGGAAAGCAGCCTAGCTAGCTAGAAAGCAAAGCCAGGGAGCAATGAAGACGCACTAGACATAAGAATTACCTTAAATATAAAATCCCGCCTATTTTTATTAATCACCTGTTTATTCATGGATAATTGACTTACACGCATAGGACAAATCCCTATAAGTTGTTTAAGAAAGTTCCAATAGGCAACATGCTATTGACGCTAATTATCTGGTAATGTAGCATTTACAAATCAGCAATTTAACCGGTTAACGATCATGACACTGCGTGTTAGCACTCTACATAGGTGCATATTCTTTTTCCTGGTTTTTTTTATAGTTTTTGATGGGATGAGGAGTAACCTTATCATTTCAGACCTAGTGTCTCCTTTCAGGGAGCTTGGTCTTAATTTATTTATACTCCTTTGCCTCCCACTTCTTAAGACCGTAAAAAAACAGGATATAAAACTTGCATTACCTTTTCTGCTAGTATCTGCATTTGCAATAATAAACATACCTGTAACACTTTTTAATCACATAGAAGATTTCAAAGTTGGTGCGCTTCAGATTTATGCAAATAAATATTCATCTGTCTATAAACACATTCTTTTTTCAATAATATTCCTTTCCTTTCTTACTTATGCGAGAAACAACATATCAATCACAGAGAAAGGAATACAGCTTGTTATAACTCTTGCTGCAATCTATTCTGTCATCACTATCCCTATATATCTTTTTGGCTTTCCTTTATTCAAGCCAGACTTCAGAGATTGGGGTAGAATGGGAGTGGGTTATCCTACAATGGATGGCCAGATGATTTGTTTTGCAATTTTCTGCCTTATCTTTGTGGTGAAGCAAAAAAATCTTATAACCTTCAATATTAAGATGGCTTGCTTACTACTCGGAATAGTAGCCCAGAATACAGGCACAGCAATGGTAACAATGGCTTTGATATTAATTCTATCTGTGTTCAGAAAGCCACTTAAAACTACGAGCTATATAGCAATTATCGGTCCATTCCTGCTTCTCATTGCGATGGAACAGTATTTGACTAACCCAACATTTTTCACAGACATGGTTTATATAGCAACAAACAAAATTAATGCTTTAATTCATCCTGAGATGGCAAATCAGGCAAACCTTGATACCCTCCAGATGAGGGAAATTCAATATGATCAGTTGAATAAAATTATGTCAAGTGATCCTATGTTAAGTCTCTTTGGCGTTGGTGGCCAGGCTTATATGGAGAATGAATTCAGACTAGCACGCTCTGCATTTGGTCTATTCTCAGGGTTTTTCTTTGCAGCATCGTTCATATGGATGGCCACCTATGTATTTTTAAACAGGAATAAAAACAGAGTACTCCTGTGCGCGCTATTAGTAATATGGGCATTTACCTCATACACATTAGCTAGCCTTCAGCTATTTTCAACATCATTTCTCTTCTGTTTGGTATTTTCTCATGTGTACGTACAAGGGTTGAGAAAACGTCATATTATTCAGGAAAGCATCGAAAATAAAAGTAGGATGCAACACGTTTATTAAGCAAAGCCATTAGCCTAGTAAATAGTCATGGATATGACGCCTAATAATAAAAATGGAGTATCAAACATTGTGATACGATAACGAGCCACATTTCCAAAATGAGAATGTGACTGGCCTCATGTATTTAATTTATGGCGGTGAATTAATGACTCTTACAAAACCCAAGCCGATATATGGAATTGATATAATTCGATTTCTATGTGCTGCATACGTGATGTTATTTCATCTGAGTTACTGGATTGGGGTACCGGGCTTCACGGCATATAAAATAACCAATGGAAGTTTTGATTTTCCCTGGGCTGAAGGAATAACTAGTGCTGGGCGTGTGGGCGTTGATATTTTCTTTGTGATTTCTGGTTTCGTTATTGCATATAGTGCACAAGGTGCGAGTGCTGCAAAGTTTGTTCGTAGCAGAATACTACGCCTATTCCCTGCTGCGTGGATTTGTGCTTCAATAACATTAGTTGTTGCTCTTGCTGTTGACCACCGCAGTAGTGTAGAAGTGATTCTCTCGTGGGTTCGCAGTGTTTTGTTCATACCAATCGGAGATCATATTGATGGAACGTATTGGACATTAGGCATTGAATGTTCATTTTACTTTATAATTTTTGCCGTTATAGCCATTAATGCTTTCAATAAAATTGAATATGTAATGACTATACTAACTACTGCAAGCACATTATTTTGCTATTTTATTTTTATCTATCGACCTGATTTGGGTTGGTTATCGCAATCAAGACCCTTCCAGCTATCTCTTATCGTTAACGCATGTGAGTTTGGTTTTGGTTATTTCCTTTATGGATTGCTTTATAATGGACTTACCAAGATAAGATGCTATGGAATTGTATGCGGTTTAGTTGGCAGTTGCATACTTGTATTCCACTCATTGCATGGCACAGATAGTTATCTTGGTGTATTTTTGTGGCTTTTATCCTCGTTATTCATTTACTTATCAGTGGAATTTAATGAATATGTTGCAGAAGTAATTGGCAAAGGTGGAGGAAAAATAGTCAGGATTTTAGGGCTATCGACTTATCCTTTGTATCTTATCCATCAACTTGTTGGTTCTGCATTGATGGGGAAATTATCGTCTTTTGGAATATCTCAGACTAACTGCCTGATATCTGCACTATCAGCGATGTTTGTTCTATCATTAGCTATTTCAATATTTATTGAACCAAAGCTGAGGCTTATCATTACTCCTGTTGTAGAAAAAACAATGAATAAAATTAACAATTTTGCTGTAGCCTTCATTTCTTATAAAAGCTCAAAAAGCCAATGAAGTGAACTGTATTTATACAACTACATAATTTAAAAATTTTATCTTCAATTGATGTACTTAGGCCGCACCACTGATAGATATGACAGGGTACGGCTTTTTTTCACAACTTATCCGGTTAACATCATAAGTACTTACTTTATTAAATTTCCTGACCTACCATAAGATTCTACAGAGAGCCACATCTAATAATGCCATATTTATCGTTATCAATATTTCCGTTCAAAAAAATATCAAGGAAATTGAGTAGGTCAAAATAACTAAGTGTTGATTGCAGAATAAATTCTATATGGTCTATTACCCTTCGTATGTATAAGACATCCCTGTACCAATACTTAAAACATGTCAAATTTGGCACTTCCAAGTGCAACAAAGGAAAGTAGTATGTTGCAAGACTTCTTTGACGTTATCTGCATTTTACGGTCAGGGGTTGGATTTACAGCTTCGCTCAACGTACTTGTGATTAACTAAATATCCCTCATGACGCAGTAACTACGTTTCCTGAGATAAACGAAACTCTGCGTTGCTCTAACTCCAGTTCAATTAAGTAGCGACTCTGAGATGCAACAGCCGTGTAATTTTAAAACTAACAAAAAAATTGAAAGAACATCCTATAAATCCAATAGTTCGGAATTAAAATAATTCTGTCGTCTCACACATTAACACAGCAGTTTCGCTCATCGGATCTACCACCAGTACTTCCGGCCAAACAAAGAGTAGCCCCCGGTGCTGCATTATCAATGCATCGACTCTTTGAAGAAACACCTGATATGAAATCCTCATGATCTTGAAGTCGATTCGCTTCTGCAACCGCAAGACTTCTACATCCTCACGTCACGCAATAAAACACTATGTCAGATATTACGCACATACGGTAGAGTTTAAAAATTGAAAATCTTACTTTTGACTTTCTGAAAAATACTGATGAGTTATTCTTCAGAAGAAATTCTGCATAGGGACACCCTACGTTTCTGATAAAGACGTTAATAACATCTCGGATGTGTTAATCAATGGGAAACAGGTCAGATAAGCAACGCAAAATGGCTTGAAAAAATGGCGAGGATATCTAGGAAGGAGTTAGAATCATTTCCAAGTTGGTAGAAAACATCATGAAAATAATATCTGCGTTCAAATTTCCATGAATACTTAAATTATTAGCCAACATGAAATTTCGGTTATCAAAATGAAATGTTGGAAAATAATTCAGCTGGCGGTAATTCATCGTTATGTCAGGGATGATATAAATTATCCTGCCACCCTGTCCCTCCTAAAGGTAGCAGGACAACTTATCAAAAAATTTTTTATTTAGGCTGCCAAAACATCCCTTTGCAAGAATCCATTTAGCGTTAAATAGAAAAGATTTCTTCTCTTCTCAAAAAAAGAATATGTTAGCTGTGATTTATATTCCTTCAGCTTTTTCATAGTAATAAATAGTGAATGACAAATTTTCTCATCATCCCAACCACGCAAGATAAGGAGGAAAACCCGCATTCTGGCACTATCATCCTTTTCTTTGAACGGCTTTACTTTCTTAAAAGCCTTCTCTCCGTTAAAGAAGTCGAATACATCAAGACTGCGAACATCAAGAGCCACAAAGGAAACATCACAAATCGACTGGAGAATAAAAACCTCCAGTTCATTATTAAAAAGCAAAACGATGTTTCTCGATCGAGAGTTAATCTCGCCTCGGCTCAACGCCAATAAGAAATGATGAATATCATATACAAAATAGTTCATCTTGTTGTACGGCATTTGAAGAGATAAGTTCTCTATCGCATATTCGATGAATTTATTTTGCAACTGCGTGATAAGTCTATCGCTTTTTATCACATTAGCTCCATAGAATAAGTTAGAGGAAATTAATAAGCGCCGTCGCGTTTCAGCACTACGCCTACCGTTTTAAATAAAATCGCAATGTCATTCCATAGTGACCAGTTTTTGACATACCAGGAATCAAAGTAAACGCGTGTTTCATAATCAACATCGTTACGACCGCTGACCTGCCACAATCCCGTCATGCCTGGTTTCGCCATCAGGTAATAATCGACATCACCAGCGTAACGACTCAGTTCATCTTCGATAACAGGACGCGGCCCTACCAGACTCATATCGCCACGTACCACATTCCACAGCTGTGGCAACTCATCCAGACTGGTTTTACGGATAAAGTGACCAACTTTGGTAATACGAGGGTCATTTTTCAGTTTGTAATCTTTATCCCACTCAGCTCGTGCCACCGGATCTGTTCGCAGTACCTCTTCCAGCACCTCTTTGGAGTTGATCACCATTGAGCGGAATTTGAGACATTTAAACTTACGGCCATTGAGACCAACGCGTTCATGACCGTAAATCGGGTTGCCACCATCACGACTGACGAGATAGCCAAGAATCAACAGAGCCGGGGACAGCGCGATGATAATGCTAAGCGCGCCAACAATATCAAACGCACGCTTCAGGAAGCGCGAGGTACGTTTCGCAAGATTGTTGTTAACGCGCAGAATCATCACTTCATGGCTGAAGATATAGGCCATGTCAGTACCGTATAGTGGTACACCACGCAAAGTAGGAATGACAGAAACCGAACGGCAATTACGTCGTGCCAAAGTTTTGAGCCAGGTATCACGATACTGACTTTGTTCAGACTCAACTGCGACAATAAACTGAGTTTCAGGATTGGTCAGTAACCAAAGGTCTTGTTCATTACGTAATACTGGAATACCGGAGATGCTTGCTTGAGGGCATTTACCGTCAACATCATAATAAGCAACAACATCATATCCCATCACTTCTTCGCTTTGCAGAGCCTTCCAGGCCTCCTGGGCGTTCTTACTGCTGCCAATGATTACAGTCTGTTTTTTCCACATCCCAAAATGATTCAGCAAGCGGCGTGCAATGGCTCGTCCAATAGGAATAACGATTAAAGCCAGCAACCAGGTAAGAGCCCAGACAAAACGTGACATCTGCCACTGTGACAACGCAGTAATAGCCAGGTCGATCACAGAGAAAATAAGAACAGTACGGATAATTTCCTTAAGTTCGAACCAGAAAGGTTTGCGATAGGTAAAGTGACGCAGACGAACCCAGAACCAACCGACACAAATAACCGAAAGACAAATATGTGTAATGATTTTTAAATTGAGATCTTTGGCAGAAATATCGGCAAGCGGTGAGTGTGAAAGTGATTCAATCAGCGCCAGCGCAACAAATAGTGCAGCATTGAAAAAAATCAAGTCCGAAAAAGCCAGAGAAATCTTCGTTAGAAGATTTTTATAGGTAAAGTCTGAAGTGATGTGTATACGTTGCTGTAGTGTATTCATATGAATATACCCGATCAGAAAAACCGTTAATGATTAACTAAGTATGGTAAGCTTTGTAATTAAATAATTATTTAAAAAAATTCTGCTGCGCTTGTTAGTCAGACTTTTTCTGACTTCAGCCTCAGCTTGCTAAAGATAAATCGGCGAGAAGTTTTCGACATTGCAATAATGCACAAGAAATAAAATGAGAAGTTGCAAATAAACACCCATGATAGACTTACTATCCCATTAATACTAGATTCAGAGTAAGTATGACTAATAAATCGCATGAAAACAAACATCGCGCCAACAGCAATAAATATGGGGTATATCTTTAAAAAAAGGTTTGCAAAACTACCACCCATAATCTTCAACATATAGTACATCAAAGGGAAGAAGTTAATAATGTTAGCAATTAGATAAAACATAGCGAAAGTAGTAATATCATATCGCACACCGAGGATGAAAGCAGTTCCCTGCAAAATCGCTGCAAGTATACCTAATCTGAGTAGAAGATCTGTCCTTCCTTTGGACATAAACACTGCTCCGGATGTACTCAGAACAGATTGTAAGATAGCAGTTGGTGCTAACCATTTTAATATCTCGGCAGTTTTTAACCACTGATCACCAAAAACAACTCGTATTAGCGGGAAGCTATAATACCCAATAATGGTCATCATTGGAGCGGTGATCACCAGAATAATGAACACAGTATTTAGATATGTTTTTTCAACTTTTTCGTTATCATCCTGATGTTGGCTTAAAATAGGGTAAAGGGAACGTGTTGCGACAAATGTCAGACATAATAAAGGGAATAACATAATACGGTAGGCCAGATTATATTGTCCTAAAATGGTTGCCGACATGTACTTCCCAACAATAAAGCTATCTGCATTGCGTGAAAAATAGTTTATCAGATTGAATAATGAAAGATTAGTACTGAATGAAAAAATCTCTTTGATATCACTCCAACGAATAAACTTACTTAAAGATGGTCTCCAGTCAGACACAACCCAAAACTGAATAGCAGACATTAAATTTAACGTAATAGCTTGAGCAACAAGGCTATATACCCCAAAACCAAGGTGTGCCATAACTACTGCGACAATAACTGATGTTATTGCAGATGTGACTTCAATTTTTGAAGTTGTTTTAAATCTGGATTCACGCTCAAGTAAAGCCAGATGTGTGGCAGCGCAACTTGATAGAGGGAACGACAAACCAAGCAACATTAATACTAACTGAAGTTCAGGGTGCCCATATAGTGATGATAATGGTTTTGCGAGGATTGCGATGATGCAACATAATGACACCCCCATGGCAACATTTAGCCAGAAGATGGAATTGATCAAATCGTTGCTCAATTTCTTCTTCTGAATAATTGCAGCCGCTGTTCCCAAATCGCGTAGTAAAATACCAAGATTGATCACTACTACAGCCATGGCCATTAGACCATACTGTGCAGGTGGGATTATCTTAGCAAGATAGATAAGATTTACTGCCTGGACGAATATTTTAAAAAACTGAGATAATGCGTTCCACTTTAGATTAGACAACAGACTCATCGAGATATCACCCTGTTTAGCGACACATTAATTGATGATTATTTGCAAAATAATGAAATATTATTATTTTCATAAAACAAACATGACTCATAAAGACTTACAACACTTGACCATTGCTGCTAACACAGTAAATCAGACACCTTAATAAATGGAAGAATTCGTTATCCCAACACGACTCAGGAAACAGAAGTTAATACAGAAATTATTTAACCCTAAGATCTGTATAACTCCTTCAGCACAACCATTAATCTATATTGTTGGTATACGTATATTTTAAAAACCCAGACAAGCACATTCAGCCAGACACGGCTACAATATCACCTTATTGATAGTTAATTTCTAACCCCAAGTACTCTGTTATAAATTCGTTTTACTGAAGATAGTTTATTGTATGTGTCGTTTTTCTGTGATGAAAGGCAACCCATAGTCCCCGCTATTTGTATTCCAGTAGCGATTTTTTTATTTTTTAACAAATTCAGTCTATCGAAGAAATCAGAATCAACATCGTGCAGTTTGAAATCACTGCTAAATACATCCATTTCAAGGGACCGAAACTTGGTTATTAACGAACGATAAATAACCAGCCCAACGCCAATAGTTTTCACCCGATCGTATTGATTGACTATCAGACCGTCATTACTCATCGGAACAGATTCATTTATCACAGGGTAGTGAATTTCACTATGATTTCTGTCACTGATATGCGGTATTTGCAAATCAATATCATTAGTACGATATATATCCAATTTTTTCAGATAGCCTTTACTCAGCTTACAATCATCGTCCAGAATGATAAAACGTTCATAATCATTACTTTCCTTAACAATACTATTGTAAACATCACCTATTGGAGCACCATCTAAAACTTCCTTGATATAAATATCACTAACAAAAAAACCTAGCGTGTGAATAAATTCTTTATCGAATTCTAATGACTTAGGGCCGACATTGATAATCAGCAAGTCCGCCTCTGTGTATTCTTTGTTCATCAGGCAGTTTAGTGTTAGCGAGTCTTTATAAGTTTTATCATACAAAACCACAACTAACATTGTTTTGCACATATGTGAGCCTTTAAGCATTGAGATTAAAAAATCAGGAAATGTTCTACCCTTCCAAAGTCTGGTACAGAGCAGTTATAGTTTTACGATCATGAGTAGCTTACTTCTTTACTCAGCTTAAATGCCTTCCATTTACTATCGATATAGCAATCCAACTCAGTGTGGAAACGTTCTGCGGAGAAGCGCATTGCATTAGCACGGCAGTCGGCGGGCAGTATCTCATCACGCACCAAATCGAACTTCTCTACAGCATCGACAATGGCTTCAGCTGATTGCTCATAAAAGAACAAGCCACTGGGACGTTCTTCACCGTAAGGACGAATGGTTTCCAGCGCTCCCCCCTTACCGAAGGCAATCACCGGGGTACCGCATGCCTGAGCCTCGACTGGAGTGATGCCAAAATCTTCTTCAGCCCCAAAGACGAACGCTTTGGCGCGCTGCATATGATCCTGCATCACGTCATTAGGTTGATAGCCCAGGATCTCTACATTCGACGTTGCCTTCGATTTGATTTTTGCCATTTCTGAACCATCCCCGATCACTACCAGTTTCTTATCTGGCATACGGCTGAAGGCTTCAACAATCAGATCGATGCGCTTGTACGGCACCATACGTGAGGCAGTGAAGTAGAAATCATCTTTCTGCTCACGCAAGGTGAAGCGATCAACATCTACAGGTGGATAGATCACATCAGCATCTCTGCCATACACTTTTTTGATACGACGGGCAATAAAGTGGGAGTTAGCTATAAAGTAATCAACGCCATTGGCGGTGCGATAATCCCACATACGAATGTTATGCAACATCCAGCGCGCCAGCTTACCCTTCAGGCCTTTATCCATCCCAGACTCACGCAAGTATTGGTGCTGGAAATCCCAGGCATAGCGAATGGGAGAATGAACATAGCTGATATGAAGCTGATCCGGGCCAGTTAACACCCCTTTTGCAACCGCATGGCTACTGGATAACACAATATCGTGCTTCGTTACGTCCAGCTGCTCGATAGCAAGCGGCATTAAAGGTAAATAGGTTTGATATTTCTTTTTAGCTCCCGGCAGGCGCTGGATAAATGAGGTCGTGGCTTTCTTATCATGAAAAAGATGACGGGAGTCATCGGACAAAAAATCCACTACCGAATAAATTTCCGATGCAGGGAACAGTTCAATAAATTCAGCGATCACTCTCTCTGCCCCGGCGAATCCTACTAACCAGTCGGCAACAATTCCTACACTTAAATTTCGTGACATTATTAAACCCTCTCTAGCCCTGCACGAGACGAAAGAACCCTAAAACTGAGGCATCTTCGTCGTTATTACTCGATTGCCCCACATGAGGGACAATGAATTAAAACTAAGTTAATATTTTCGAGACACTCTACTGAATAACAAATAAGGCTCCCTGGCATCGCTAATAATACAGCCATGCTTGAAAGGGCTGGCGAAACATCCGATTGCAACGGATTAGAAAAGTGAGAAAAGATCACTCATAATTATGATTTAAACATTGACTCACTTTATAAATTAGAAGGCGATATTATTGTTATTAACTACGAAGAATAGAAAGAATGTTTTCTGTGTGTTGTTGCATCAATGCGACATCAGCTCGCGATTCCACATTCAGGCGAACCACCGGTTCCGTATTGGAACTGCGCAAATTAAAGCGCCACTCTGAAAATTCCAGGCTGATACCATCAGTACGGTCCAGAGTTAAAGCACCTTCTTCATAGTGCTGCAGAACACGCTCGATTGCCTGCTGCGGTTGTTCTAGTACACTGTTGATTTCGCCAGATGCCGGGTAAGCTTCCATGCGATCATTCACCAGCTGACGCAGCGATTGCCCTTTAACCTGAAGCAACTCAGCCACCAACAGCCATGGGATCATGCCGCTATCACAATAGGCGAAATCACGGAAATAATGGTGTGCACTCATTTCGCCCCCGTACACCGCATCTTCCTGACGCATGCGTTCTTTGATAAAAGCATGGCCAGTTTTAGACATAACCGGCACACCGCCAGCGCGGTTGACAACATCAATGGTGTTCCAGCTCAGACGCGGGTCATGGATGATGCGGGCACCAGGATCCTTTTCAAGGAAGGCTTCAGCCAGCAGGCCAACAATGTAATACCCTTCAATGAAGTTCCCTTCGCTATCAAACAGGAAGCAGCGGTCAAAATCACCATCAAACGCGATACCCATATCAGCCTGGGAAGCAACTACGGCATCGGTAGTATCCTGACGGCACTCCGGCAACAGGGGATTAGGAATACCATTGGGGAAATTACCATCTGGCTGGTGATGAACTTTAATAAATTCGATGGCGATACCCGCTTGTTTGAAACGAGCCTCAATTGCATCAACGACATGGCCTGCGGCACCGTTGCCAGAGTTGACCACTAACTTCATCGGCTTAGTAAAGTTATCCAGATTGATATAGCTGAAAAGCTTATCAACATAGGCATCCAGTACTGAAATGGTGGTGTAGGACCCTGTTTTTTCCAGATCTACCGGCGGGAAGTCATTATCTTCCGCCAGGCGTTGAATATCCCGTAACCCGGTATCACCACTGATAGGTCTTGAACCTTCGCGCACCAGTTTCATGCCATTATAATCTAATGGGTTATGGCTGGCGGTGACTTCAATACCACCATCAACATTCAAATAAGATGTCGCAAAGTAGATCTCTTCAGTGCCAGACAAACCAATATCAATGACGTCTGTACCCGCATCCTGAAGACCTTTGGCTAACGCGAGTTTTAATCCTTCACTGGTCAATCGTACATCACCGCCTACGACCATTTTTTTTGGTTTTAAATATTCACCATAGGCACGTCCGATGCGATAGGCGATATCTTCATTTAATTCTTCGCCTAACTTCCCTCTAATGTCATAAGCTTTAAAACAAGACAATTTACCAGACATATTTCATCCCCTAATTAGCAACGGCCATAATGATCTTTTGTTCGAATGATATCGTCCTCTCCCAAATAGGAACCGGACTGTATTTCCAATAATTCGAGAGGGATTTTCCCAGGGTTTTCCAACATGTGCTGGGCACCAATCGGGATAAACGTCGATTGGTTTTCTGTCAGTAAATAAGTGCTATCGTCAATGGTGACTTTTGCCGTGCCAGAAAGAACCACCCAGTGCTCAGCACGATGGTGATGCATTTGCAGAGAGAACATTCCGCCAGGTTTAACCGTGACACGGTTAACGTGATAACGCGGCATACTGACGACTTTATCGTTTTTCCCCCAGGGACGATAAGACTCACGATGGACGCGATGTTCACCACGCTCGTTTTTCTTCAGGAACTCGACAACCTTCTTAACGTCTTGTACCTGAGACTTATCGATGACCAATACAGCGTCTTTGGTATTGATGATAACCAGATTCTCAACACCGACCGCTGCAACCAGCTTCTCATCAGTGTTGATATAACAATTGCTGGCATGATGAGTGAATACATCACCCGTCAGTGCATTGCCCTGGTTATCTTTATTATTGACATCCCACAATGCTGACCATGAACCCACGTCATTCCAGCCTGCATCCAGTGGAACAACGATCGCATCATTGGTTTTCTCCATTACTGCATAGTCAACTGACTCATCCGGGCAGGCGATAAACGCTTTCTTATCGACGCGGATGAAATCTTGCTGGGCGTCAGTCTCAGAGGTAGCAATGGATTTCTGGCAAGCTTCAAGGATGTCCGGACGGAACTGAGCAATCTCTTCAAGGAAGCGGCTGGCGCGGAAAAGGAACATACCGCTGTTCCAGTAATACTCACCGCTTTCCAGATACTGAATTGCTGTAGGCAGATCCGGTTTCTCGACAAAACGCTGCACACGAAACACCGGAGCCTGGGGGCTGCCCATCATGCCGCCACGTTGAATGTAGCCGTAGCCAGTTTCAGGCTCAGCCGCGACAATACCAAATGTCACCAGCTTACCCTGCTCAGCAAATGGGATAGCATCCTTGACTGCCTGATGAAATGCCGCGCGGTCACCAATAACGTGGTCGGCAGCAAGTACCAGCAGTAATGGATCCTCACCTTGTGAAGCAGCACTAAGTGCAGCCAATGTAATTGCAGGGGCAGTATTACGCCCTACTGGCTCCAGAATAATATTATTAGAAAGTTGATCGATATGGCGCAGTTGTTCAGCGACCAAAAAGCGATGTTGTTCATTACAGATGACTAATGGTTCAGAAACATCCAAACCATTTAAGCGGATAACAGTCTCCTGCAACATGGAGTTTTCGCCATAAAGACGAAGGAATTGTTTTGGATAAAGCTCACGAGACATCGGCCATAGACGGCTGCCAGTGCCGCCAGCCATGATTACTGGAAGGATCATAATTTTCGTCTCAGCATAAAATAAAGTCAAACATATTGAGTTAACTGAATATAAATATTCAGCACATAAACTTAATCTAAAATTGTAATAGCTTACCTGCGAACTTACGGTAAGTTAATTATTAGCAATTGATTAAGAACACTTCCTAAGAAAATTCAAGTCAACACTCAATGAATCTCTGATTATCAAGTTAGCAATAGAAAACAAACATAGTATAAAATATCACTGCAAAAATGAGATTCACAAAATAACAGAGCATCATCCCCAGGCGCCCCACAAATAACGCTCTGGAAAGTTCATTATCTAACTCATCAAAATTTTCTATCTGGAGAGCATAAATCCAATAGAGTAAGTATAAAAAACGCACTATGGCATTAAATAATGAAAAAAATAAAGAATGGAAGTGACATGAAAAATATCAGACTGGATGTTAAATTCGTTATATATCAATACTAGAAATAGCACGTTCTATTTTTTCAACGGTTTTATCCCACGTATATAGTTTAACGTGCTCCAACCCTTTTCGTGAAAGATCTTTCCTTAACTCTTCATCTGAAAATAGCTTGTGTATTGAGTGTGCAATATCATCCACTCTCATTGGGTCAATCAATAAAGATGCGTTAGCTGCAATCTCTCCTAACGAAGTTGTGCTAGACACTATTGTTGGCACTCCACAAGCCATTGCCTCAATGACTGGAAGGCCGAATCCCTCATAAAGAGATGGCATTACTAGCTAGCTAGATATAGTACAGGGTGCATATCGAGGTATTGAACTGGGGTTCAACAAAATGTTTTTCTCATGATAAATTTAAAATATCATATTTTATTGCCGATAGATATAAAGCACCATGGTATGCTCATTTTTATTCATTTCGCCAGGTGGATAAATACACTCCCATATCCTTTATTGACTCCATCGGTGGTAGTTATGAGCATGATAAATGGTTATTTGAGGGTGCTTACGGAAGATCCCGAGATTATATTTCGCAGTATTTATGGAAAACAACATATAGTCAGCATGCTGAAAATGATAAAATATTCAGGCTAAGTTATCAGCTTTATATGGCCACTGATAATGTGAATAATAAATCAGATAACAATCTCTATGATGGTGTGGCATGGTTACAAGGAATGACGCTTTTTTATCTAAACTATCCTTTTGAATACCGAATAGAAGCGACACAAGTTAAGGCAGCAGGAAGTCAGGGATATTTTACTACAAGGCTCACTCCTGTTTACGCCAGTTCAGCGGGGCGGATGGATTTTGATTGGGATTCAATTTCTGACTTCAATGCTAACGGGGAGAAGGCTGTTTTTTTTGGTGTTAGATACGCTCTGGATGCGCAAAAGTTATCCGGGTGGTCCGTTGGAGCCAGTTATGCCTTTGGCTGGGATGTCAGGCCCGGCTCTGATCCAGTTTATGACCAGACGAAGAGAATCCATGAGTCTGCTGTGGCTGTGTATCTGAATTATGATCTGGCAAAGAGTGGATTCTTTTCGGGAGGAAAAGTAAAACTTCGTTATGTATACTATACTAACCATAGTGGAATGACGGGTTACAGCAATGGTTTTAATAATACGCCACAGGATCAAAAAAACATTAAGCTAACTGTAACCCTTCCATTTTCAATAATTTTTTGATTGGTCATCCACCACATGGACGAAAAAGCTGGCGTTCATTATTTGTGAATACGCAATATATTTACCCTTATTGAGCAGGAATAATGAACGCCAGTGTATCAATATTTAGTCTGATTGCGAGATATTTCTTCCTAGAGTAAATAAGTAAAGTTAGAACTGAACATAATGATGAACGCCCCATAATATATACGCTTAGTACGGTAAACAAAAAAATCCTCTGTGTATAGTCGATGCTAATGAGAAAAAATGAAACTATCATATTCACTATCACCCAGCATGATAGCCATGCTACCTTTCTTGTTGTACTTTGTTTTTTTCATTGTTATTTAATCCTTTCGTTCCCCAACTGGTATCGTTATAGTTTGCCAGCGCATAGTTGGTTAAATAAAACGAGATAGATGCATCAAAAATAAAGTGCATAACAATCCATTTAAAAAATGGATCGCTGAAGAGGGGGTCGGTATCAAAACAGCCAGCGAAAAGATCAACAGGAATGCTGTTACTGCATAGAACCAAACCAAATTAATATTGATGAGAATAGTTAACAGACAAAATGCAAACATTATGAATATGGGGAAGAATAGCAAGTGATGAAGTATTTTCCCATATTTTTTCACCGGAGAAAAAAAAGCATCAAAATAATCATTCCCACCCAAGAGAAGAAGAATGCACTATAGGATATATAAGGGAGATTCACCCAAGTTGGTAAATTTGTAGACAGTTTCTCAAATGTAAAAAATAATAATATACTGAATACGGCTGGCATGAGAACCATCTCAGCCATATTAATTAAAGATAAATATAGTGATACCATAATTTTAAATTTATAAAATGCTCCTTTATTATTGTTAACAATGATTCCCGGTAGTTGGGACAAGGCATATAATCGCGCCGATAATGTGCTATTTATCCAGCGTCTTCTCTGTAGAATCAATTCCGAAAAAGTGTTGCAATTATCGATTTCCACTTTTGCCGTGGGGTTAAACTTTATCTTATATTCGCGATCACCATTTTTTATAATTTCAAAACCAAGAACACGGTCTTCCGCCAGATAGAGGTTTTTCTGAAGCAGGCCAGCGGGTGACAAGCCGCGAAAATAGTTAGATAACGGCGGGAGCTGTCCTGGATTACCGTTATTAACGGCTTCCCATCGAATGAGGCTACATGCCCCGGGGATGACCTCAAGGTATCCCAGCAGATAACCGACCGGCCAAAAATTTATCTTATCCCAGACGAAATTGCTGTATTGCCAGGATTTATGCGCAGGAACAAAGAAATTAGGTTTAGGTAGTAAGTATGCAGCAATAGCGGCATAGTCCGGGTGGCTCTCAATATCGCATAACAAATTCAGCAGGCATGATGTGGCGGGGACGGTTCCTGCATCCACCTGTAGAATATATCGCGGGTTGAGTTGCTCACATATAGATAAAAACATCCATGCATGGGAGTCCAGTTTCCCTCTGTTTTCAGATTTTAATGCAAGAATACAATTTATCTCATGATCTGAGCCAACAACATGTTTGTTATCAGTATAGTCTGCACATTGTCTGAGTAGTTCAGGTGAAGCGAATTTTTTCTCACTTAATGTCAGCATGGGATAAAGTTCATTATGACCAGTGTTGTTTAATTCATACCCCAGTGATTCTAAAAAAATAGCAGTGTCACCCGATATATTAGCGATGCCGTCAAATATGATGCATATTTTAATTTCATATTTCACATGATGTTTTTCATTTATATAAATTATGTTTCTGGCAAGTGACGCCAGTGTGTTGCATATCATATATGCACTTTCATTGTATGCTGTGATAGAAATAAGTACGTCGGTTTTCTTTGTCGGAAAACCCTCCCTGACTATTGTTCTTGAAATGTATTTTTTTTTAGATCGATGAAATCTGTCTCATTGCTGGTGCTTATATCTAACGTCATATAGATACCTCAGTTTATGGAATGGTTATATCTGGAGTGCTTAAATTTATTTCGATTCAAAATATGACGTTGATATGTAAACATGAAAAATGAGTTTCTATGTAAGCAAGGCATGACAATGAGTTGCCAATACATGACAACTTTCTATTGCCTGTTATTAATAACTCTATTTTTATGGTGGAGGTTATTTCATGCCCTTCTGTTACCTTATTTCGCGCCTGGCAGAACAATGCATTTAACCTGTGTGACCATGACCCGAAATCCTGCACCATTCAGAAACAGAATGCCGGCATAATCTACACTCCCTGAACGGAGGTGGTGCCGATGAAAAAATCACGATTCACCGAAGAGCCGATTGTTTTTGCCCTGAAGCAGGCTGAACTGGGGACGTCCGTGCCGGAGGTCTGCCGTAAGCCAGGTATTTCCGATGCCACGTTCTGTATCTATGGACTACCTCTGTTTTGCAAGCACTGAATCAGGTTTAGGTTGTTGCTAACATCTATCCGGCATCAGGTATAAACCTGTACCCAAATGGGAAATCCGCACACAGTCGCCTCAACACTTGGACGCTAGCTAGCTAGACACGATCCTGTAGATTTAAACCTCTGATTAACTCATTCAATTCAGAAGTAGCCCCCACCCGATAATAATAGGTTTATATTTTTATCTGCATTAACTTTTGCAAAAGCTTCAATCAAGCGAAATTCATTTTTATGAGATTTTCTATTACTAACGCAAAAAAGGTATTTATACCCCGGTTCGTAAGGTTTCACCTCGGGAGTAAAATCACTCGAAACACCATTCCCTACTACAATAACCTTTGAGCTATCAACTCCAGACCATTCAATAATTCTATTTTTTGAAAATTCTGAAACGGTCAAGATAAATAAGGCCTTTTTACAACCTCGCTTAAGTATTAAATTATAATATATCCGCTTTAATAAACTTGAATTCCCTGGAGTGTCGATATGGTTTAGATCATGTATTGTTATGATGGATCTTTTCGCAGCAATAAATTGCGCATTAAAACCAGGCGTAAAATATATATCCTTGGTAAACAACAGAGTCCAACCTGTTACAAAAACATCAAAAACACTTGTAGGCTTAACTTTTGCGTTAAAATACTTATCGAATTTAATTCTTTTAGTGATTTCAGTAGAAAAGCGCCCAATTCCATGACTACCTTCCCAACGCAAATCGTAAATAATTTTCTTCACTCACCCTCCAAGACTTCTATGACAAAAGTCACATCAACAAGTCAGACCATTGGCTGATAATACTTTCAGTTTTGAATTCATCCAAATTGAAGTTGAACTCAATCTCTCCCTTAACAAATTTACTGATCAAATCAACAAGCTCTATTTCGTCGTCAAACAAAAAATCAGTATTATCGACTAATAGCTCTGGTATACCGCCAACCTTCTTACCTGCAACAGGCACATTTCTACCCATACTTTCAATCAAAACCCGTCCGAATGGTTCATTCCATTTCGATGGAACAATCAGCATATCCAGTCTATCAAGAAAATCATTAGCATTTGTGTTTCCTAGAAAAGTACACTTAACTCCAAATGTTGAGGCTATAATTTTCAATTCCTCTATATATTTTCTCTCTCCTGAACCTGCAATTTCAACCTCAACTTTATCCCTAATTTTAGGTTCTATTTTCCCTAAGGCGCTGAAAATGATATCAATACCCTTTGTTTTGTGTATTCTCCCGAGATAACCAATCCTGACACTATCTTTTTTGAATCCGTTATATATCCTTTCTTCAAGCACGGGACCTAGGCAAATATTATAAATGACATGTTTTTTGGCATTAGGGAAATAACCGTATCTCAAGTGCTCATCAGCAACAAAGTGACTAATCCCCACAACATCATCAACATAACTTGAATTAATTCTCTTAGGTAAGGTCACTGTCTTGCAAAGTGCACATCTGGTTTTGCAATTATCTTCCTTAAACATATTAGCATTTGGGCAAAGTAAAGAATAACTTCTAAGAATATGGATATTTCTGATATTCATTTTCTTTGAAACTTTCCATATGATTGATGAAACATCTTCTATCGTGCTTGTTATCAATATGTCCGGATTAACTTCCGAGAGAACTCTCTTTAGCTCACCTTCTATAAAGATATTATTAGAATCAACCAAATGCCATGCTATTTTTTTTACAGCACTCACTTCTTTATTTTTAAATGACCAATACACATTTTTGTGTTTGATTCTATGTACAACTACACCATCTACTTCTTCATTTTTTTTACCATCGCTTATAGCTAAGATGGTTACATCAAAACCTAATTCAACTAAAGTTTCAGAGAGTGTTTTGGTGGATATCTCACCACCCCCGGCAATGTCTGGAAAATATGCTCTGCACGCGATTAATATTTTCTTCATTAAAAACCACACCTCTTATTAAAATAATGGAAGCCTGACCTTTGTAGAATAATGTGAGCAGGCCCCCAAATTTTATTATGCTTTAGACTGTTTTTTATCTGAATAATCATAGCCATAATGATTATATCCATAACCATAGTGACTACTTGCCTTTTTAACTATCCCGTTGAGGATACAGCCATTAACCATCACACCACTCTGCTGAAAACGCCTCAAGCTAACTTCAATTTCTTTAACTGTATTTTGTTCAAATCTCGCAACCAGAAGTGATGTCCCTGCAAGTCGTCCAATAATTGCAGCATCAGTCACTGCAAGAATAGGCGGTGTATCAATAATTACCAGATCATAGTTTTTAGATGCCCAACTCAATAATGCTGAAAATTTTGGATGCATCAAGAGCTCCGCCGGATTCGGAGTGACTTTTCCACGAGGGATGAAATCAAATTTAGCACTTTCTATTCTCTTAATACTACTTTCAAAACTCGAATCAGAGGAGATAAGTTCTGAAAGACCTCGCTCATTATTGGCCTTCAGCATCTTATGCGCTATGCCCTTGCGCATATCTCCATCGATTAACAATACTCTTTTATTAGCCTGTGCTATAACTGCGGATAAATTCCCACTAACAAATGACTTGCCTGCATTAGGACTTGGCCCCGAAATCATTAGTATGTTGTTTGGTGAATCCTGCATTGTGAAATAAATACTAGTCCTCAAGCTTCGTAATGCTTCGATAGATATATCTGCTGGGTTATCTATGGCTAAGAAACTGACTTTCTCATCAAGTCCACCTTTAGACTTTCTTACCGAATTGGCGTGATTATTTTTATCAACCAATCGGATATTGGTATGCTCGCATAAACACTAATTCCGAGAATTTCAAGTTGTTCAGGAGATTCAATACCTCTGTGGAAAAATGATTTAAACAAGACAACTGCAATAGAAACAAATATACCGAGAATTACACTTACAGCTACTACGAGTATTTTTTTAGGTTTAACTGGTATTGGGGCAGTAACAGAATGGTCAATAATTCTAACGTTACCTATTGCACTCGACTTAGCAATCTCTAACTCTTGTTGCCTGGTTAAAAGCTGCATGTAAACAGCTTTTCCCGAATCAACATTTCTGCTCAGCCGAATCACTTCCTGCTGTGTTGAAGGCATTGATGATACTTTCTTATTTAAAGCATCTCTCTCTTTTTCAAGAGTTCCTCTCTTCTCCAACAAAGCTTTGTATGTCGGATGGTCTGGTGTATAAAGCTTTGATATCTCAGCCTCACGAAAAGTTAACTGATTTAGCTGATTGTCAACGTTAACTATCTGGTCAAGTACAGATTTAGCTTCCAGAGGTAGGTCAATTGAATCTTTTTGTTTACGATAGGCATTCAATTTATCTTCCGCGTCATCAAGATCTGAACGTACTTTCGGAAGTTGTGTTTGTAAGAAATCCAGGCTTTTTGCGTCCTGTGCTGCTTCTCTTTCAATATTTTGGTCAAGATAGTTTTGTATGATGCTATTTAATATTTCTGAGATTTCGACAGGGTCTTCTCCTGTCAAAGTCAGTGTCAGCATCCCAGTATCTTTGCCTTCATCAGCTACAACCAATCTTTTTAGTAAATCATTTATCGCCAAGTATTGACTTTGATAATTAATAGTGAAACTTATTCCCGGGCTCGCATTTATAGCATCGACGAGGATAGTGATTTCTGGCTTCTGCAGCAGTTCCCCAACGACACCAGTGTATTCAAAAGATTTACCACTTACCTGGTAAGTGGCTTTATCAATAACTTTCAGTGTTACTTGCTGTTTGTTACTTCCAATCTGTGGGATATATAAATTACTTACTTTCAGTCTTCCTTGCTCAGCACCTGTCAATCGTGCCCATCCTTTCCCAAATATCGGGAAATAGTCTTGCTCAACTCCAGCTTGCAGGTTCAGGTCATCAACCGTTTTACCTAATACCATCCTTGATTGAATTAATGCTATTTCAGGTTCTGACTGTGGTTGCACGTCAGGTAACACCTGACTTAAGTTCTCCAATATAGCATTGCCCTGCTTCTGCTCAACTTGAACAAGCGCATCAGCCTGATATATGGGAGTTGAAAAAAGAACATATAAAATAGCCACCACCACAAAAAGGCCAGTAATGATAGCTATCATCTTTTTGTGATCTAACAGCTCACCTATAATTCGACCCAGCGCAATTTCATCTGAGTCTGGTACTGAAGGTTTATTTATGAGTGCCGAGGTCATGCAATGTTTTCCTGAAAGTTATCAATTTAATTTCTTAACCCACTGCTGGCAAGATTGATCAATTAGCTGGTACACATATTCAAATGCCTCATGGCTCTTTTGGTAAGGGTCAGGTATTTCTTTTTGCCCCAACCAATGCCCCAAAAGCAGCACCTTTCCTCTCGCCTCTGGAGATACCTGACTAATTGATTCAATATGAGATTTTTCCATTACTAAGATAAGATCATACTTCTTACCTAATGTGGATCTGAATTGAGTTCCTTTATGCCCGGCTAGAGACACTCCATGTTCTTCTGCAACAGCAGCTGCTGAAGCATCTGCTTCATGGTCAACTAAAGCAGCAATACCAGCTGAGTCTATTTGCTTTTCTGGGATTAACTTCCGTAACAATCTTTCTGCTGTGGGAGAGCGGCAAATATTCCCGGTACAAATCACAAGTATTGAATCAAACATTTCGATTACCAATCTTTGATATAACGAGTGGCCTCGATCATGTCATGCACGCCGCCAATTGTTGGAACAAGCTGGGAGATAACGCGGTTCCAGCGCACTACCGGTGCCGTTGTGACATAGACGATGTCATAAGGTTGCAGTTTGAAGGCGGTACTCATCACCATCGCCGCTGCATCTTTTGCATTCAGCTGATAGATATTGGCAAGCTTGCCATTTCCAGTGCTTCTGCTCAGCGGACGTATCACAAATATACCTGATGCATCTGCCATTTCCTGCGAGACCCCTTCTGCATTGCCCAGTGCTTCGGCCAGGGTCATACCACTGCGGTCCATCTTGAGGGTGGATTGCTTGTTAACTTCGCCCATGACAAACACTTTCAGGTCGTCATTACGCGGAACAAACAAAATATCGCCAGGAGTGAGTAATCGGTTCTGTCGTAAATCGCCCTGCTGCATTAATGCCTGCAGAGAGATAAGGCTATCTTTGCCATCGTGCGTCAGCACCACATTGCGCCAGTCCGCATCCGGGGCTAAGCCACCCGCTGCGTTGATAGCATCCATAATGGTCAACGGGATATTGCTGATGGCCTGTTGTCCAGACCGCATCACCTCGCCGGTGACATACGCCTTTTGTGAACGAAATGCGGCGATATTGATATCAACCTGTGGGCTTTCAATATAGGTTTTAAGTCGATCGGTAATGTCAGAACGCACTTCGTCAATGGTGCGTCCGGCAACCTTCACCTTGCCAATATAGGGATAGAAGATGGTGCCATCGGTGTTCACCCAGTTGCCGGTATCACTGGCGCTGCGGTACTGACCCGCAGGGGTGGTCAACTCAGGGTGATCCCACACCGTCACCATCAGGACATCACCAATGCCGATGCGGTATTGGTAGTTCTTAATTTGATCTTCCAGCTGCGGGTTCGCGCTGGACATCACAGTCTTCGGTTGCAGAGATTCAATCAGCCTCGGTGTTAACGGGTACACCGTAACGAACTTGTCGATATCCGTATTAGAGTCAGTCTGCTCTACCACATCCTTGTTACTGGTGGATAGATATTGTCCGGGAACAATGGTACACGCGGAAAGTAAAAAAACAGATACCGCGATAGCGGATAATCTGAAAGGCATTGTCATCATCATGAGCTAAACTATCATCCTATTAAAAACACGAAAATAAAGCCTCTTCATAAAGAGACTAAAGAGGCATATAAAATTGGAATGTCATTAACTCGCCCTTAGTAATCCATCCCTGATTGGTTACTTTCTTTTCCATAAAAGAGATTTCTGAATGATGAAATGTCTCTATGCAGCATATGTAAATTATTAACCTTAAGTTTTCTCAGGGCTGAGTTCTTTTGCGCACTGATTGTCTTCGGGCTAAGCCCGGATGTCCGGGATATGCCGAGAATGTTCTCTCCTTTCAGTAATTCGCTGAGTACGTCAATTTCCCGGGGGGTTAAGTACATCGTCTTTCTTTCGGCGATTAACTTGTACAGATTGTGATGCAGCGGTGTTAGTCCATGACTGAGCTGATAGCTCAAAACAAATGTTGTCAGACAATTTCCGACAAAAAATTTCTCATTAGAATAGATGCTTATATCTTTATACAGCCTGATGGTTTTCAGGTCTGAGCTTATCGCTATAGTTATATCCTGCAGTCCCTTTTCATGGACTCTTAAAGCTTCTCTTAACCCCAGCCTAAGGTAGTAATCATCGGAAATTATCCTCATATCTCTTTAACACCTACGCGATGCCCCCCAATGTGAATGACAACTATCTTCCGGTAGTGGTGGTAGTCGTGGTGGTGCTGGTGTTGCTGCCTCCATTGTTGCTTGATGCCAGAGCGATACCCGCCAGCAGTCCAACAGCGGACACACCGATCACCACGCTGTTGCCTTCAGCAAAGCTGGTTGCCGTGTCACCCGCAGCAGCACCGGTGTTTTGTGTCGTTGTCGTATCGGCTGCATTCGCACTAAGGCTCAGCATGCCGGCTATTAACAATGTACTTATTGCTGTGATTTTCATATTTATACCTTCTTTATTTATTGAGGGAAGATTATTGGTTTTTCATCCAACTTCTATTCAAGCTCATTCGCTTGCTTTCAGACACGCTACCGCCCTTAGCTTACTGGCGCCAATGTCCTGAAAAATAAATAATCAACGCAACGGGCGCAGCTTCGCCTGCGCGAAACTGGCACAAAAATAATATGGGCAGAGAAATCCCGCCGCTTTGCTGTGAAAAGAAATAAAAATAAGTAGGGTTATAATATGAATTTCTTATTTAGACTTTCGATATTTTCAAGAAGTATGCTTTTAAAACATCCACCTTGTATTGCTTTTATGTCCTTTGCGATGCCCTGGCACTGCTCAGTGCTTTCCAGGCCTTCGACAATAATAAACTGACAGTAACGCATGATGTTTTTGATAATGACCGGCCATATTCTTGAATGACTGTATAGCTTTAGAAAGTCACTATCGATTTTAACTGCGTCATAGAGATTCTCCTGTAACGCTCTCAGGCTTGCCTCGCCTGAACCTAAATCTCCCAGCCATAACCGGTAATTCTCCGCTAACTCCTGCAGTACCCGGTTGCTTCTTCCATCTGAAAGATTTGGAAAGCCTTCTGAAATCTCTAAACGTAAAAAGTGTTTTGATCTGGCTAACTCCGCGATTTCCTCATCCTGTATGAGCATCGCTGCCTTTTCAAAATCAATGTCGATGGAGCATAAAATATTATTATTTTCAAAATATGCTGTTTTTTGATCGATGAGCGCCAGCTGCTCCTTCAGCAGTTTCTTTTTCTGTGCTTTGCTCGCCTTCCCACCCTGCCATGAAAGCCACCCTGGTGAGGCGCTCTCTGTACGTATTTTAACGGCCAGAACATTCCCTTCTCTGTCTACTATCGGTTCCGCTTCAATACCACTGATAACTTTACCTGTTAAGACTTCGCTGAGATTCATGAGAATGTTTTCCTTAACACACATCAGATGATTCTCATTCTATGATCACTATTACCAATCAATAAACAGTTTAAGATCGGTTTTATCTATGTTTTTACCTATCAAAAAACAGCCGTTGATCGATCAATCCTTTCTTAAAATGAATAAATAGATGATTACTCCAGCTTATTAGTAGAAATCAGATGATTGAATGGATATTTGCTTATGTATCAGATGGATAAATTATGTGACGGGAAATTTTTTATGAAATACAACTGGATGTTAATGGTTCGATATCGATACCTTAACCTGGATGATACCGGAAGGGCGAAATGTTAACGAATTGTTTACTTTTCGGGCCAAACATAGCTTGAATTGCTGTCTAAATGACTGATTAGCTGTCGAAAACAAACACATTAGTAACGTTGTGAAATCATTAAACTTTTTGCCGCTTCGTTAAAAACACCGGTAAGTGGCCCTGTTCCAGGCCCAGTCTGGGTTGGACAAGGAAAAAAATACTGGTGAAAATTTCTGCAACATGGCTTTTAAAATTAATAATTAAGAAAACCTTAACCAACAAAAACGCAACCAGTCGGGTGGTTGCCGGAGGGGTCTCTGCCATTCTCCACGGAACGTCACAGCATCAATTGGATAAATAGCATCATGAAATTGTGACTACTCCGCACATTGTCCATTCAATACCATCTGCTGCCCCGGAACCGTTTTCCATCTCTCATAATTATTCAGGGATTGACTGGCAGGCATCGTGATTGTGATTCGGATAACATAATGGCAGGCAAAAAAAAGCCAGGTGGTTAACCTGGCCTTCTTCATCATTTGAGGTGGGTTTTTAATTCTTCGGCTGCCTGGCGCAGTGCGGTTTTAACTGCCGGGACGTTGCTCAGCGGATTCAGCAGACCGTAGTCATGAATCAGGCCGTTATAACGTGTCACCGTGACATCCACACCCGCTTCATCCAGTTTGCGGCCAAAGGCTTCGCCTTCGTCACGCAGCACATCCAGTTCCGCCGTCTGAATCAGAGTCGGCGGCAGGCCCTGCAACTGCTCACGGGTGGCACGCAGTGGTGAAGCCAGGATGCTGTTGCGATCCTTGTCACTGGTGGTGTAAGCATCCCAGAACCACTTCATCATATTGCGTGTCAGGAAGTAGCCATTTTCAAACTGGTTATATGAGGCAGTATCAAAATGTGCATCGGTAACCGGCCACAACATCACGTCATAACGAATCGCCGGGGTATGTTGCTGTTTTGCCTGCAACGCGACGGCAGCGACCATGTTGCCCCCTACGCTGTTGCCCACCAGCGCCAGACGTTTACCGTCAACGCCGATTTCATGTCCATGCTCCGCCACCCAGCGGGTCGCCGCGTAAGCCTGGTTGATGGCTACCGGGAAATGCGCTTCCGGTGACGGTGTGTAGTTGACGAATACCGCTGCCGCACCGGATTCCACTACCAGGTCACGCACCAGGCGTTCATGAGTCGGGAAGTCTCCCAGAATCCAGCCACCACCGTGGAAGAACATAAACACCGGCAGCGTACCGTGCGCACCTTTTGGTTTAACGATGTTCAGTTTCAGCGGCTGGCCATTTACCTCAATGGTTTTTTCCGTCACATCCGCAGGCGGTAACACTGCGCCTTTCTGCGCGCCAATCAGTACCTGACGGGCATCCTGCGGAGAAAGCTGTTCCATGGGTTTTCCACCACTGCTGTTCAGCGCGTTCAGAAATGCCTGTACATGACGTTCCGGCTGCGGCTCTCCCGCTACACTTCCTGCGGATACAGCGGCCAGTGCGATGGCTAAAAATGTCTGTTTAAATTTCATGGTGAACCCCCTTAAGTTTTTCGCGATTATATAGCGCGCTATTTAAATGGTTGCGATGATTTGTCATCTGTTTGCTTCGGGGTTTAATGTATATAGCGCGCTATCTAATAGCAACCGATTTTATTTGATGAACTTACATCGTGAATCCTATCCAATTGATAAGTAATCATTTGATGCCAAAGAGATCGCATTTTTTGTTAAAAATTTACGCCAGTCTGATGAAGGTTTTGCGTTACCGCAGAAAGGTTGCGCGATAGCTGCATAATTGAACCCCTCGTCAAATATCGCACCGGGTGGTAGCGGCGTGATTTATCACGCGGGGTTTACCGGCACCGTGCAAAGTATTGCGCGATAAATCGCGCCGCTACCGATCCGTGCGGTTAATGACCAGGTCGGCATAGGGGGGAATGTATTCGTACCTGGATTGAAGGGAATTAAGACATAAAAAAGCCGACTGGTGAGGTCGGCATTTTTATCTCGCAGCCTGAGAGATGACTCTGGCCGGATGTGACAGTCTTCATCTAACGTGAAAATACTATACGCTGACTGACTATTTTGTTACTTCTAATCACTATTAGCTATAGTGTTTTGACTGACTGAACTGTTCTGTCTCTCACCAGTTGCAGAAATTCCAATGCGGTTGTACCCCACAATTTTGGCACAAATGCCCCTTTATATCGCTCTGCAAAATCTTCCTCAACATCCTCACATTCAGAGAGAAACAGATCTATATCATCGACCAAGGCATATTTATTCCCTTTTCCGGCCCATGATAGCCAGGCCTCAATTTTGGGTTCAATCTCATGTCCTGGCTCAAAGTCAGTGTAGTTAGGCCCGAAGTAGACGTAAATCATTGAGTCCAGCTCATTGATATTAATTTTGTCCAATGTCATATCTCCGGAAAAGCAGTAAGAATGAAGTAGGGTTTACCATTCCAGGGTTGGAAATCCAGTACTACCCTGACGCCATGGCATTTAAAAACTTCCTGCGACCCTCTTTTTACCAGGATACCCGTCGATTGGTGAAACGTACGATGCAGGGTCATCGTTGGTTCAGGAACGATACACATTGCGCCAGCACCAAACATTTCTACAACACCGCCAGCCAAACCAAGCCCACCAAATAAACGATTACTGAGGGTCTCCCCCTCACTGATGCTTTTATCTGACAATACAGCTGCCATCTGAACCGGTGACAAAGCCACTTTTATTCCGTATTCATTATCCATGATGATTCGCTTCCTTTTGAGGTCCTTTTCGGATAGTACCAGCATCGGCTGGATTTTGTGCAATCCCGGTTATTCGGAAGAGCCGCAGAATGCGTCACGCCAAGCTGGAACCGGTAGCAGCCTTACACCTTCGCAACTCAATACGCTAATCTTAGGCAGCCTCGCCACAGTCATTCTTCTCTTTAGTGCCTGGGCAGTGCTTATGGCCGGACGAGTCGTCACGTAGACACTCACCAAACCAACCCCATCAGCGCAACTGCGCCGGAGATGATCCAAAGCGATGTTTGAAACGCTCGGCAAAGCGGGAGACGGAGCGGTAGCCACAGGCATCGGCCACCTGGGTGAGATTCCAGTGCGTGGTCTGGATCAGCATCAACGCATGGTGCATACGGATGTCCAGCAGCAACTGCTCGAACCGGATGCCCTCCTGCCTCAGTCGACGGCGAAGTGTGGACTCACTCATCGCCAGTGCGTCACCGGCCAGGCGGGCGGTCCAGTTTCGTTCCGGCGCTTCACGTAATAGATTGCTCAGGCGGGGAAAAATGCCCTGCCGCTGTGGCAGCGTAAAGCGCAACTGCTGTTCTGCTAACACCAGCAGCAGGTCAAAGATTTTTAGCCGGATGCGATCATCGCTGACCAGGGGATTCTCAAGGGCCACCAGCAGCTGATGCAGTGAATCATCGAGGCTTGCGCTAATTTCAACTGTGCTGAGCTGGGGATTTTTTTTAACCACGGAAAGCGGTTCCTGAAAATGCTGGTAAAAGTTTTCCAGCACATCCGGGCTGATATTGATAAGCATCGAACGAAACGGCGTATGCTGGTCAGCGGGATACTTTATATAGTCGATATCCACGCCCTGGTCGATAAATCCCAGCATTGAAGGTGAGTTGAGCGTATGACGCTTTCCGGCACAGGCAACCTCTATCCTGCCAGACAAGACCAGCAGCAGCGTGGGTTCAAAAAAGAAAAACGAGCTCGCCTTCTGTTCAATCTTCAGCCTCGGCCAGGCAACCGAAATCAGGTTATCCCGGCTGAGGCTATGGCCGGACAATCCAGACCAGAAGAAATGTTCCTCTGCCGCTAATGATGCACATTCTCTGGTCATGGTGTTCTGCCGTTCAGATCGGATTAAATTTTCACGTCGGGGTTAAGGGTATACAGCCCGGTCAGGCTCGCTTTCGCCAGCACATCGCTGTTCTCCACCGCGCGACGAATATTTGCACCGGTCAACTCCCCTTCCACTGCTAATGACGGCGCGGACAGGGCATATAAAGTAAACACATAATGGTGGACAATCTCGTCATTCCACGGCGGGCAAGGGCCATCGTAGCCATAATAAGTGCCGCCCATCGCTTCGTCACCGGCAAACCACGCGGTGTAATCATTGATGCCATGCTTCAGGCCTGCTGGCGCATCCGGACCCGGTTTTCCTTTGGCTGTGATGCCATTAGATTGCGCACCTTCGGCAATTTCCTGCTGTGTCGCCGGAATATCAAACAGCGACCAGTGATAGAAGTCAGTGCGCGGCAGCGAGGCCGGGACCACTTTACCTTCCTGATTCACATTTTCCCCGCTGGTCGGCACATCGTAGTCATGGCAGATCAGCACCAGTGACTGCGTACCCGCAGGCAAATCGGACCAGCCAAAATGCGGGTTCAGGTTGTCAGATAACCGGACATGACTTGTTGCGTCATACACCGCAAAGCTGTTCTTACCGGGAATGACATCTCCGTCGTTAAAGCTGTGGCTGAATAATTTCATTCTCTTCTCTCATCTGTGTGCGGATTGAACGATAAACAAAAAACGCCAGCCTGATTATAGGCGGCTTCTTCCGTTGAGAACGTCCTTATCCAGTCAAATTTACTACCAGGACCATCATTTTGACCGGGTAGCGCAGATCCGGGCCATAACGATGGGCATCGGCACGATACATTTCTCGCAACTGCGCGCCATACGGCGCTTTTTGTTCCGGTAGAGGAAAATACTGCCGGGTGCCACAGGTGGTGTCCCACGCACAAAACAAAGGAATGTCCATGAATCTCTCCCCGGTATCCGTTGCACATTTCTCATCGATCACTTTATACAATGACGATGGCACAACCGCTGTACTACCTTCATCGATCACCTCTGTCACCCCTGCCTGCCTTCAGCCGCAAACAAATATAAATATCCCTCAACCGCGGGTGGAGGTTTTGCGCTTTGTCAGAAACCCGAATCCGGCAGACAGTGCCGGAGTGATTAAAAGTAGCTGGCAAGAATTTGATTACGAGAAGAAATCTCTAAACCGGCTGCTGCTGACACTCCTCCATAACAATGTACAGGCGCTGGGACTGGAAAGTACCGGGCACCTGAGAGAAAGCATCATCAATGCGCAGTTACCCATTGACCCCGCAACGGTAACAACTGTCCTGCTGGAGTATGCGAAAAATTTTCCGAAGACGCTGAGAACCTGGTTTCCCCAGGCCTGGCAACGCGTCAGGCACACTAACGCCACCAACTGGGAAAAACTCATGGCGTTGCTGGAAACGAAAAACAGCCTCGATATCACCCGGCTGGCGCTCCTGTATCTGCTGAAGATGCACGGTGAGCGCAGGTATAGCTATGAACTCGTGAGTCGCGCGCTGTCGGCCAGCTATGCTACTCCGTCGTTATCCCTGACTCTCTGGATTGACCATACCCTCAAACATGCCGCGGCCAGCAACGAATCACGCACCAAATGGCTGGGAATGCATCTCCGGGGGGCGTCCGCATTGCAGCTTTGTCACATCTCGTCTTTCCAGTTAATCAAAGGGTTGTGGGATGCAGGCATAAAGCTGGATTTCAATCAGGTCGATCATGCGCTCACGGTAGCCAATCTCGATATTCCGCAGGCGGAACAGGATCGGTTCACACAGGCATGGCTGGATTTTAAACCCGGCTATCAGCCGGTAAAACTGACCCGCAAAAGACGGGTGAACCCATCACGCCCGCCGAGGGCGAGGCCGGTAAAAGCCCGCGTCCAGACGACAGCGTCTCCTCCGCAACGCATCGACAGAGCAATGCTCAGCACCTTTCTGCGCAGGAATGAATTTCCCTTCATCAACGGCTGGGAAAAGTTAATGTGCTGCCTTTGGTGTGCCGGAGAGGATCCGACGCATATTACGCTGTATCGCCTGTTCAAATGCCGCGCCAGTACCCCATTACCGCCTGAGAACACATTGGCAGAATCGCCAGGCATCCCCGGCCCACATGAGCCGGGATGGTTAGATATCGATCTTGACTGGCAGGACATTATCATCGAGCCGCTGAGCGGTTTTGAGGAGTTTTATGACATGGCTCCCGGTAGCTGAATTGCTAACAATCTGGCGGAATTTCTATGAACATCAATGCAGATCCGACATCCCCGGCAAGGCCATCCCTCTCGGTCGCCACCCCATGCAGCGCAATGGCCTCGAATATCTCCAGCGTCACACAAAGCAGCCATCATCTTTTCCCATCCCGCGCGCTGGCCCAGCCATCGTTTGAAAAACAGCTGGAATTTTACTGGGCAAGGGTAGCGAAAAATGAAACCCCTGTTGGCAGGACAGAACAACTGCTATTTCAGCTTAATGTGCAGGAACTGGCCGCAGTGACCAACGCACAGATATTAAGATTCCTGCACAGTAAAAAAGTGTCTGTGCAGCGGGTCAGTGTGAATTGCGCCCTGAGAGCGGCCAGAGCCGTGGTCTCACCCGAAGACCTCCAACTGATTGAAAAACTCTGGCAAAACCTGCCTAAAGAGCCGGACCCGCTGAGTCAGGTCAGAAAAATGCTGCGGCTGGAAGCGTGCCCGCAGCTGACTCAGCCAGAAATGCGCAAAGCGCTGTGGCATATTCAGGTGTTTGTTTCTGCTTCCACGATGGCACAGATGATGTCGGTCGCCTGGCTCAACATCCCTAAAGAAACCAGTGCGTTAATTAAGCGCTGCTGAGAGAATCATCCGGTTACCCACCATCCCCTGAACCGGCTGGTTTCATTGTTACTCCTGCCCGAGATCAAAGCGCTGTATCTGACTGAACCACAGCTGAATCGCGCACTGGAAGATGCCGGTCTGGACATCAGCTACGACCGAGTGCGGAAAGCGCGACTGGCGCTGGCAGAAAACTTAACTCAGGAGATGTGGCAGTGGTTTCAGGATAACTGGGCACAAATTCCCCGCCATGAGACAAAATGGCAGCGGGTCATGACCCTGCTGAAGCAGAAAGGTGCTCTGGCGATCACCTCGCCACAGCTGTGGACCCTGATGTTAATCGCGGATGAGAATATCAGTCCTTCGGTGGTGAGTAGCGCCCTTGCCACCCATAATGCGAAAATTTCCTCTGGGTTACGCGCATGGATTGAGACAAGCCTGGCAAATGCACCCGGCAGGGACAATAAATCACCCATGATGTGGCTGGGTCTGCTCCTGCTCCAGTCCAGCGCGCAACCTATCACCGCTGCTGAGCTGCAAAAGGTTCTGGAGGAAAAAGGCATCTACCTGCACTACGGGGCGGTGGTTCATGCGTTGTCTGCCGCCAGAGCAGAAGTCACTGATGAGCAATTAACGCACTTCAGGCAGGCCTGGGAAAAAGTCCGCCCCTCAGCTCATTCGGCCAAAAATGTGCGGCTGGTAGGCGTGCTGCGCCAGCCCGATTGTCCCAGAATTAAGAGTCCTTCCGCTTTTATGCGCTATCTGTGGCATGTAGGACAGGACGAAGGGGTCTCGACCCTGAGCCGTGCTCTCAGGGACGCCAGGGTGCTCCATGCCTCACGTCAGTCAACCCACGGGGAAGATAATACCTTGCTGGATATGGTGTTAGATATGGAGGCCTCACAGCCTGCGGGCAGCAGCCAGCCGCTACCTGCATTTGCGACCATCAGGGGAGCAGAGAGCCATTAAACACTCAATGATGACAATGACTTTGCCGGACAGAAGGCGAAAAAAAACCATCACCCTGAGGTGATGGTTCTGCTTATGCGGGATAAACGCAGCTTATCGACGGTCAAGTGAGAAGCGGCCCGGACCGATCAGCGCCAGCAGCAGCAGACCGCCAATGATGCTGATATTTTTATAGAAGTTAATCATGTTGGCATACTGATCCATACCCGTCATGTGCCAGTAAGGATGGCCGATAAAGGAGGTGACCAGCGTGTACACCGCCATCAGCAGCGCCAGCGGACGGGTAAAGAAACCCAGCGCAATCAACACACCAAAGCCAAACTCAGCAATCACAGCAACCGCTGCGGCGACAGAAGGCAGAGGTAGCCCCAGGCTCTGCATATATCCGGCGGTATAACTGAAAGCCGTCAGTTTCTGCCAGCCAAAAATAATGAACAGCACCATGAGAGCAACACGCGCAATAAGAATGATGGTGTCACGATAGTTATCCAGTGAAATGTAACGCATATCAGTTTTCCTTAAAAAATTAAAAAGAATCAGTTTTTAGTTTAGGTTCAAAACAGATGTCGGTAATAAGGTTGATAACCTTGGCTGCATTTGATGAAGCAAGATTACTCGTAAACCAATCCACTGCACAATTCACATTTTTGCACTTTAGTTTATCGATTTAGTTGACAATACTACCCCTGTCATCTTTGTTTATCATTACTAACTGAAAGGGAATTCCTATGCAGGTAACTTCTGTTCCTTCGACAACGATACGAGCGCTACTCCAGTCAGCCCCCTCCACTTCGACCTTTACCGGGCAACTGACCGCACACATCCAGAGCGTGATACAACATCCACAGAATATGAGTACTTCCCGCCCCAGGAGAAAAACCAGAACGACTAACAATCCCTGCTTAAACGCACTCAGCAACGATTTAGATACCTATTGGCAAAAAGTGAGTGATAAAGCCAGTCTCGGCAGCCGTCTGGAGACATTGCTGTGGCAGTTTACGCCCGAAGATATTAAGAAAATAAAAACCAACGACTTTCATAATCTGCTGCTGGAGAAGAAAATCGTGGTAAGTGCCACCACGGTCGAGAATGCCTTGAAGACCGCCAATGCCAGTATTTCGCAGGAAGATCGCCAGAAGATTAAAACGCTCTGGGATAAGAACAAAAATGAACCAGACAGAATTGTGCGACTGAGGCCATTGTTGCACCTGAACCTGACGCGCAACCAGATTCGACGCGCCCTGCTGGAAATGCCTGACAACCCGATAAATATCGATATCACTACCCTGAAGCAGGCTATCTGGACCTCAGAATCCAATGCCAGCGCTGAAGAGGTGGCCTGGGCAAAGAACGCGGTTAAGCAGGAACCCCCGGGAAAAATATCATCGCCTGGCTGGTTGATATCCAGCGGCGGCCGGATTATCAGGAGCAGGGAGCGGGAAGATTGCATTGCGCGTTAGGCAAAGCCGAGATCACGGTCAAGATGCAGACGGTGACTCAGGCCAAAACGTTATTCAGGACCCGAACCACCGGTGACCAACAGGCGTGGTTCAGCAAAAACTGGCCAGCCATCTCAGCCCGCAAAATTTCGATGAGAAAGAAAGTGGACAGGCTACTGAAGCAGGAAGGACGCCCGGAAATGACGACCTCGCAATTGTGGTGTCTTTTTCATGATGCAAAGAGGAGTATCAGTTACTCGGTTGCTTACAAAGCGCTGGCATCCTCCACCGGGGTGCAACCAACGCCGAAGCAAAAAAAGACAGTGAAGCAGCTATGGCACCGCATAGACCCGGAAACCAGAATGAGTCGGCTGAAGCGGTTGGGTAAACTCTTACGCGCACCTGAAGGGGCCACGCTCTCTCCACTGGTGATTCAGCATGCGCTCAACGATCCGCACTATATCATCACCAATGTCATGATGGAGTACGCTCAGGCGGCGCTTAATGCGGACATTTCAGCGGCCGATCTGGCATGGATAAAGCGTCTGCGGCCACGACTCAACCTGAAGGCCAAACGCAGTGAGCAGTTGAGGCAGATTGAAGCGGTCCTGAAACATGAGCAATGCCCGCAGAATATCACGCTGTCAAAACTGCTACGCTTATTGTGGGAAATTGATGAGGATGTCACTCCCAGCATGATCATGACAGCGTTGAAAAATATCAAACGCCAGTCTGCGGGTGACATACCGACGGCTTTTTTCCAGCCTTTGCCCGCCAGGGAAAATCGCGGAGCCAGAACGCTGCCGGACACCATGGATATGGATGAAGACTTCTCCAGCGCTTATTTCCTCCCCGATCCTCCCGCGCTACCGGCCCCGGAAATCACACCGGGGCTGAACCACAAAGCCCCCCTGCCTCCCTTTGCGACATTGAAGAAACGGAGGTTCTGATACGGAATTCCCATGTTGAGTTTACGCGTACCTTCATCATCGTTTATCACTGCCCCACCCACAGCAGCCCCGGCCACCACCAGGCCGGGACAACTCAGCACCAGCATCGCCACCGTGAAACAAAGCCACCACCACTTCGGCCAGAAGCATGGAACCGCAGCACTGAACGCACTGAAAACGCAATATAAAACACACTGGCGCGAGATTCTTGCCACAGGAAACCCGGTAAACCAGGTGGAGAGGCTGTTATTAACCCTCAGCGCTAAACAGGTTCGCCAGTTGACGGCAAAAGGGGTTTATCAGTTTCTGCAAGGTAAGATAAACGTCGGGTTGCCGAGCGTGGAAAGCGCGCTGACAGTGCTCCGATCCCATGTTTCCAGAGAACACCAGACGCTGATCAACACAACCTGGGAAAAACTGCATTGCCAGAACGAAAAAATTGGCAAGTATTCGTTAGCGATGCGTCTGCAAAAAGAATTGGGTCACCTGGAGCTTCGCCCGGCACAGTTTCGACGCGCATTGCTCGGCGCCGATGATATCCCGGACATCACCATTCTCAGCCAGGCCTCCGTCGCCTTAAATATTGACGTCAAAGAGGAGGAGGTCGAGTGGGTCTTACAAAACCTGCAAAGTCTGCGTCATCAATACCATTGCCAGATGGACCTGCTGGTCGCGCTGCAATCTCTGCCCGATTATCATGAGATGACGGCAATGAAGTTGTTCGTTGTGATGGAGCTTGCTGAAGAGAAAATGAGCCTGCCGCTGGTCAAACTATCGCAATCAGCCTTTAAAGCCAGCCCAACGGAAGAACAGCAGCAATGGTTTGACCGCAACTGGACCAGCTCTGCCACCGGCACCAAATGTGATCAGCTGATCAACCTGCTTTGCCAGGAACCTGCGCCCGCGATGGCCGTGGCCGATCTCTGGCGGCTGCTTTTTAATGCTCGGGTGAGCATGAGCATGTCTCTGGTGCGTAATGCGCTGAAGTTCATCGTTCATCTGAAGGAAATGGTGCAGATACACTGGCACATGGTGTGTCCGACCGGCAATATGACGCAGCTGAAACAACTTGGCATGATGCTTTTCAGCCTGAAAAACTCCAATATCAGACCCGCTCAGGCGCTGTCTGCACTGAAAATTGCGGGTCTTCCTGCGGCAGACGCCGAATTAAAGGGGTTGTGCCTGTCTGCCTACAAATCGATCCTGTTAATAGAAGAACTGAACTGGATCCGGCGAGTCTGGCCGCCTTTATCCATGCTGGACGTATCTCAGCAGCAACAGCTACAACTGCTGCGCCAGCAGGGATGCCCGAAAGGGATGACGGCAGCCAGACTGCTGCGTCTGCTGTGGGAAATTGGGGAGGACATCAGTTTCCACGACCTAAGCGCAGCTTATGGCAATGCGGATGTTCGCACCCCGTGATCAACCGGCAGCCAATTCGACAGGCTGGCGCGTCACTCTGGTCAGCCGTTCACCACCCGCAGCCGTCACCCGCACCGTTTCACTGAACGCCATCCCCTGGGCAGACAGGTACATATGGAACACCATATCGGCTTCGAGTTGCCAGTGCGCTCCGGGATGAAACGCACCGGAGAAGTCACTCGGGCGTGGCGTGCGCGTGTACAGCCCCAGCGCGTAGCCGGTGACATTGCTGAAGGCGGTGCGTAAGCCGCTGTTGAGCAACGCATCCCGTGCCAGTGCATCCACCTCACTCGCCAGCATCCCTGGCTTCATCGCCGCGATTTGCCGGTCCTGAATCGCCAGCAGTTGCTGTGCCAGCTCGTGCTGCGCCTGACTTATCTCTCCCACCACAAACGGCCGCATCACGCGGGCGCTGTAATGATTCACTTTCGGGATCAGTTCCACATGCAGAATATCGCCGCGTTGCAGACGTTGCTCATGACTGCTGGCATGCAGAAACCCGCTGTCACCGCTGGCGATAACAATCGGCCCGGTTTCCCCGGTGTCCGCACCCTGCTCCAGAAAATGACTGGCCGCCAGCGCGGCAACATCACGCACACGCCAGCCAGCGGTCACTGTGCTGCCTATCTGCCGCATGGTAAAGTCGGCAATGGCAGCGGCGTGGCGCAGCGCATCCAGCTCAGAGGCACTTTTGATACTGCGCAGCGTATCGCTGATGCCGGTCAAATCGCGCCATTCCACGCCCGGCAAATGGCGGGACAGCTGCTGCCAGCTGTGCACCGTCATACCGTAGGAATAAAAATCAGCGCCGACTTTGGCAGTGGCATAACCGCGCTGCGTCAGGCTGTCTGCCACGGTTTGCCAGGGATCGGCCAGTCGGGATAGCTGACCACCGCTAATCCTGGTGATTGTGTGCGACAGGGCACCTCATCCAGCTGCCGCAGTACCATCCAGGGTGCGCCGGAGAGGGGCACCAGACAGGCGCGATACAGGGTTTCCGATACCGTGTAACCGGTCAGCCACGCCAGCATTTCGCCATGGTCAATCAGCATCACCTCAACGTCAGCCTGCTGCATCGCTGCGCGCAGGCGGGTCAGTGCATCCTGTCGCATAATCAGGCCTCAACCGGCTGACAGATTTCGAGGATCGCCAGCAGGTAGATCCGCACCATATCAAGGAAGTCGCTAATCTCCACACGCTCATCCGGCATGGTGTTGTACTTGCCGCCAGGACCGCAGACGATACCTTCCATACCGGCATGCTGATAAAAATGCGCCGCATCGGTACCAAAAAATGCCGGTGGGGTGATGACGCCGGTAGGTTGCTGTGTACCCCGCACGCGCTGCCAGCCATGATTCACCGCTTTCACAATCGCGGATTCCGGCGAGACTTCAAACGGTAGCATGGTCGGTTTATCCCGCACACCATCGTCAAACAGCTCTGCTTTCAAACCCGGATAGCGGGCGCAGAGTTGATCCAGCAATGCCTGGAGATCGGCCAGCACGCCTTGCACGGTCTGCCCTGGCGCGAAACGGGCAGAACCTTTCAGCCGCACGAAGTCCGCCACCTGCGGCGGGCGCCACTCTTCCAGTTCGCGACCCAGCGCACCGTGCACCGTGCCAATATGGCCCCGGTTCACTTTCAGATGTTCTTCGCTTCTGGCACCGCTGAAGGTCATGCTGTTAATTTGCGGGATCAGCTCCACCGCCGCCGCAATCGCATCCACCGCTTCTTCGCGCTTGGAGAGATGACGGGTATCGCCGGTCAGTTCGATGGTGAACATCAGCGATCCGGCGTGCATGGTGAGCGCCTGTAAATCGGTGGGTTCGGCGTTAATAAAGTAATCGGCGCGTACCCCCTGCTCTATCGCCGCCAGGGTACCAATGCCGCCCTGCAACTCACCCACCACGTAGGTGAGGATTACATCACCTTTCAGTTTCACACCGGCATCAATCAGGGTTTTCAGGGCGCAGAAATAGGCCGCATCCCCGGCTTTCATATTGGAAACACCGATGCCGTAAATAAACTGCTCGTCAATTTTTCCCGCCCAGGGATCCACAGTCCAGCCTTCGGTCACCGGATTGGTATCGAGGTGGCCGTTAAACAGCAGGCTGTGCCCCCCGCCACTACCCGCCAGACGACCAATGGCGTTGAAACGATCGCCGGGCACGTTTTGCAGCTCAGCTTCCAGCCCCAGTTCGCTCATCTGCGCGGCCATGTAGCGGGCTAACTCACGTTCACCGTCTGTGGCGCTATAACTTTTGTGCTGCACCATTTTCGCCAGGAAACTCAGGCAATATTCACGATCAATATGATGGATCAAATCTTCAGGTTTCATTCAGAGTCTCTTCATGCCACAGATTTAGAGGATTCAGGAACGTGAACCGCCTCAAGCAGTGCACGGGTATACGGATGCTGTGCCTGCTGCAACATGGCGTCGCCCGGCACCACATCCACCACATCGCCGCGATACATCACCGCAACGCGGTGGGCTATCTGGCGGATCAGATTGAGATCGTGGGTAATAAACAGGTACGCGGTGCCGTAGCGACGGCGCAGTTCCAGCAGCAGTTCGATAATGGTGGCCTGCACCGAGACATCGAGAGCCGCAGTTATTTCATCGCAGATCACCAGATCCGGCGGGCAGGCAAAGGCGCGGGCAATAGCAACGCGTTGCTTCTGCCCGCCAGATAAGGCGTGCGGATAACGCGAGGCAAAATCGGCAGGCAGGCGGACTTCTTCCAGCAAGCGCGCCACCGCCTGCGCCTCGGTTTCCCCTTCCGGCAGGCCATACAGACGCAGCGGACGGGCAATGATCTCGCCAATTGTCATGCGTGGATTGAGCGATGCATCCGGGTGCTGAAAAATCATCTGTACCCGGCGACGATAATCCTTGTCCATCTGCGCACGACCATAGATGTCATAACCGCAGAAATCGATCGCCCCCTGAAACGGCACCAGGCCGCTGATGGCGCGCGCCAGTGAGGATTTACCCGACCCCGATTCCCCGACCACGCCGAGGATTTCTCCCTGATGCACAGTCAGCGATACGGCATTGGCGGCGCGTGTGACATTGGCCTGGCGCTTCAGCAGACGATCAAGCAGTCCGTGGCGACCATAATCGATGGTGAGTTCATTCAGGCACAGCAGCGGCTGGCTGCCCGGCGCATCGTGCAGCAGACGCTGCTGCGGATTGGGGACCGCTTCAATCAGCCTGCGGGTGTAGGCATGTTGCGGCGTGCTGAACAGGGTGCGGCTGTCAGCTTCTTCGATAATACGGCCCCGCTCCAGCACGCAAACCCGGTCGGCGACTTTCGCCACCAGCGCCAGATCGTGGGAGATATATAAAGAAGCCACTCCGGTTTCTTCACGCAGGCGTTCATACAGATCAAGGATCTGCGCCGAGCTGATCACATCAAGCGCCGTGGTCGGTTCATCAAAAATCAGGCAATCGGGCTGGCAGGCAAAAGCCGTGGCGATCAGGATGCGCTGTTTCTCACCGCCAGACACCTGATGCGGATAGCGCTTCATCATTTGCGCCGGTTTTTTTAACTCCACATCCCTGAGCAGCGATTCCCCCAGCTCCTGCGCTTCGCGCGCCGACAGACCGCGATGACGCCGCAGCACTTCCGTGACCTGTTCCCCCAGCGTCAGCGTCGGGTTCAGCGAAGCGCTGGGATCCTGAAAAATCATGCCCAGTTTTGCGCCGCGCAGCGCCGCCAGTTGTGGCGAAGGCAGGCTGAGCAGGCTCTGCCCCTGTAAACGGATATCGCCGTTACGTTCGAGCGCGTTGCTGGCGAGCCAGCGCATAATCGCCCATCCCAGCGTGGTTTTACCGGAACCGGACTCGCCCACCAGACCCAGCACTTCACCCGGCATCACCTGGAAGCTGATCTCCCGCAGTACCGGCAGGGTATCTCCCCCCTGCAGGGCATAATCGAGGCTGTAATTATCCACCGCCAGCACCGGCGCATTGTTCTGCAGGTTCATTAATGGTTCCTCGGATTGAGTACATCGCGCAGGCCATCGCCCAGCAGGTTAAAACCAATAGCGACCAGCGCGATCGCCAGACCGGGGATCAGCATCATCCACGGTGCATTAAAGAAGTAATCCCGCGCTTCGGACACCATCAGCCCCCACTCCGGTTCCGGGGGCTGCGCGCCTAATCCGAGAAAACTCAGGGTGGCAAATAACATGATGGCGAACGCCACGCGAATGGTGGCTTCGACGATGATCGGCGCAAGAATATTTGGCAGCATCTCGCGCAAAATGATGTAGTGCCCCGCTTCGCCGCGCGCGATGGCGGCATTGATGTAGTCCTGCTGGCGTGCGGCCAGCGCCACGCTGCGCGCGATACGCACCATGCCGGGCACAAAGGCGATGGTGATCGCCAGCACCGCATTCAGGCTGCTTTGCCCGAGGGTGCTGACAATCAGCAGCGCAAACAGCAGGCTGGGAATGGCCATCACCGCATCCATGGTACGCATGGTGAATTCATCAATTTTGCCGCCCAGGTAGGCACTGGCGGTGCCCAGCACGGCACCGATCACCATCGCCAGCGCGGTCGCCAGCAAGGAAAGCAGAATGGTGGCACGGGCACCCACCAACACGCGGCTGAAAATATCGCGTCCCATCTGGTCGGTACCGAACCAGTGTTCTGCACCCGGTGGTTTATAGCGGCTGAGGATGGAGATGGCTTCCGGATCAAAGGGCGCGACATGCGCCCCGCCGATCACCATCAGCAGCGCCACCAGCAAAATCAGCAATCCCGCCGCGCCCTGTGGCGAACGGATCAGGCGTTTCAGGATATCAGGCATAGGTAATCCGTTTATCAAGCATGACGTAGGCAACATCCGCGAGGAAGTTCACCACCGAATAGGTCGCGGCGAGGATCATTACCCCGGCCTGGATGGTCGGCAGGTCGCGCGCCTGCACCGCAACAATCAGCTCCCGGCCAATCCCCGGAATGGCGAAGATCTCCTCCACCACTACGATGCCGCCCAGCAGATACCCCACATCCAGCGCCACAATGGTGATGGTGGGCAGCAGACCATTGCGCAGCGCATGCCGCCACAGAATGCGCCGACGCGATAAGCCTTTCAGCCAGGCAGCGCGGATGTAATCGGTATGCAGCACATCGACCATTTCGGAACGCACCATACGCGACACATGCGCCACGAGGATTAACGCCACCGTGACTGACGGCAGAATCAGATGCTGCACGCCACTGACAAAATTCTCCGTCAGCGGCACATAGCCGGTGGCGGGCAGTACCTGCCAGACATCGGCAAACAGCAGCAATACCAGGGTGGCGGTGACGAACTCGGGAAACGAGATGCCCACATAGGAGAGCACGCTGACCAGCACATCGGCGGTTTTACCGCGACGTACTGCGGCCCAGATACCCAGCGGGATAGCGATAATCAGCATCAGCACCAGCGCACACACCGCCAGCAGCAAAGAACGCGACAGCGCGGTGATAAGCGTCGGTGCCACGGCCAGCCCGTTACGCATCGAGACACCAAAATCGCCGTGCAGCGCGTGGGTCAGCCAGTGCCAGTATTGCAGCCAGGCTGGCGCATCCAGCCCGAGCCGCGCACGGACCGCTGCCAGCGCTTCCGGCGTGGCGTTTTGCCCCAGCAGCGTGACAGCGGCATCAGCGGGCAGCAGCTGGGTGATACCAAAAACCAGCAACGACACCACCAGCAGGGTGTAGATCATCAGGAGAAAGCGCTTCAGCAGATAACTTGCGGTCACGGGCGCTCCTTACACCGCACGCTTCGGTGCTTTGTCCGTCAGCCAGACGTGGTCCAACCGGAACACCGCCCCGCGCGGATGCAGATGGTAACCGCCGACGTAGTCACGGCTGGCGGCCAGCAGATCAAAGAAAGTGGGGATCAGCGACGGCACTTCGTCATACATCAGCTGCTGCGCTTTGCCATACAGGCTGGTGCGCTGAGTAGCATCCGCCGTTTCACGCGCGGCACTGACGGCAGCATCGAAATCGGCATTGTTCCAGCGCGTTTCATTCCACGCAGCGGTCGAGGTGTAGAGCAGAGAAAACACCGCATCCGGCGTCGGCTGCATATTGTAGAAACCGACATAAAAATTGCCCTTCTTCCACACCTGGTCGAGATAGGTGCTGTGCGCCATGGTCTGCACTTCAATGCGGAAACCGCCCGGTTTCGCCATTTCGCGCAGCGCGATCCCCAGCTGGGTGCGCGTGGAGGGTTTGTCCGAGGCAATCAGCTTCAAATCCAGCCCGTTCGGATAGCCTGCCTCGGCCAGCAGCGCTTTGGCTTTGCTGTAATCCACCGCCTTTTTTGCCAGCTGGGCATAGTAGGGGTAAGCGCTGTTGACCGGGTTATCTTCACCGGCGGTCCCCAGGCTGTTAGCCACAAAATCCACCGTGGCCTGACGATCGACACACAACGCCAGCGCCTGACGTACGCGTGGATCGTTAAAAGGTTTCTGATCGCAGCCCATGTTGATATTGAGGAACTGACCGGACGCCACACGCAGCGGCTGGATCCCGGCCGATTTTGACAGGCGGGTAAATTCGCTCGCCTGGGCCGACATCATCAGATCGGTATCACCGGCAATCAGCGCCGAACTTTCGGCGATACCGTCCGGATACACCATCACCTCAACGCCATCAATATAAGGACGCTGCGGGTCGTAATAATGCGGGTTACGGGCGACGACAATTTTTCGTTCCGGATCGTACGACACCAGCTTAAAGGGCCCGGCACCCACGGCTTCTTTATTCAGTCGGGTCAGATCGCCGCTGGCGATACTGGCCGGAATGATTTTCGCATCGGGATAGGCCAGCATCACCGGCAGATCTGCATAGGGTGCATCCGTCTCAATCACCACCGTGCTGGCATCGCTGGCGCTGACGGTTTTGATCGAGCCGATATTGTGCTGCCCTGGCGAGGCATTTTTCGGGTCGAGGATCGCCTGCAAACTGGCGACCACATCGGCGGAATTCAGGGGCGTGCCATCGCTGAAACGCAGGTTGGGACGCAGGGTGAAGGTCCACTGCTTCAGGTCGGCACTCGGCTGCCAGGATTGGGCGAGATCGGCTTCAGCCTTCATATCCTGAGTGAGCCGCGTCAGGCCGCTGTATAACAGTTCTGCCACCAGATATTCCGGGTTTACCCGCGCCTGCTGCGGATTCAGCATGGTTACGGCCTGATCGACGCTGATACGCAGTACCCCGCCCTTACGCGGCGTGCCGCTCGCCGTGCTGCTGGCAACCGCTGCCGCCTGCGTGGAAAAGGACCAGGGCAGCAGCGCCGCGCCGGTGATGACGGTGGAACTGGCGAGAAACTGTCGGCGGTTTAACCCTTTCATTGCACACATCTTGTCTTCCTCACTGGTTTATTGGGGACCCTGGGGTGGCAAAAAATCATCGGCCAGATAGGCCAGAATGGACTGCGAAAGTGCGACTAAATCCGCCATCGTTGTGTATTCATCGGCGGCGTGGATGCGGTTGTCCGGGCGAGCCAGGCCGCCCAGCAAAATTTCTTTGATCCCGGCCTGCTGTACCCAGCCCATATCGGAACTGGTGGATGATCCCCAGGCGGAAAAATCGTTTTCATTAAAACCAAAGCCCTGACACAGCGCCGCCTGCCAGCGCGGCCAGTGCGGGCCTCCGGGGTCAGACACCGGGGCCAGATGGCCGATCAGCTGGATACTGACGTCGCGCGCCGGTGTTTGTGCCATCGCCTGTTCGACACAATCCACCAGCTCCTGCCACACGTCAGCAAACGCCTCTTCAGGGGCATAACGACGGTTAACCAGCAGTTCAAAACGTTCCGGAATGGTGGAACCTTTGCTGCCACCGTGCGCGGCGGCCAGCGTCAGGCGTGCGGTGAGCGGTTTACCGGCAAAATGCGGCGGCGATGGCATGGCAGATTCGCGGGTTTCCACCTGCTGTTTCAGCTGGCTGAGCGCATTCATCAGCGACAGCGCGGCTTCAATCGCATTAATGCCACCGACCGGATCGCCCGAATGGGCAGAACGGCCGGTGACGATAATTTTCAGATCGACACTGCCAAAACATCCCGCCCAGATACGCGGCACCGCGCCACCGTTAAAGCTCAGCATGTGCCCGGCAAAACATTGCTGTTCCGCCAGATAACGGATGCCGGGGTACAGTCCCCCTTCTTCGTCGGTGCACAGCAGGAACACCGGGTTGAAGCGCAGCGGCAGATTGGCTCTGCGTGCCGCCCGGATGGCCGCCAGCGCCGCGACAATGGTGCCTTTCATATCAGCGGCACCCCGGCCAAACAGTTTGCCTTCGGCGTTGGTCAGGGCCAGTGGCGGAAAGCGCCAGCCATCACCGGCGGGAACGGTATCAACGTGGAAGTAGAGATTGCAGTTCTCCGCAGCCCCGGCCGCCAGCGAAGCGATCAGATTTACCCGCTCGCCCTGCGCGCTGCCATCGGGTGCCTGCCAGAGTGATTCCGGTACCGTGACGCGTTCAAAACAGAAATTCAGCGGTGTCAGCAATCGGGTCATCAGATCGGCAAACTCAGGATAGCCCTGCCCTGGCGGGAAACAGGTATCCACCGCCAGCATCTGTTGCAGGTCATCAAGCATGGCAGTTTCGTCACTGGCGAGGTCCGCTAAAGCCATTTGCAGTGGAGTTAGTTTGGTCATTTTTGCCGCTTATCTTGTATTTCTATATAGTTTATAGATAATGCAAATATCGCGTGGCGGTCAACCGGAAATCCGAACTATGCAAAAAAAGAATGACGAACAGGATGTGCGCAGTTTCGGTCGTCTGAGTGATGGCGAAGGCGCTCCGCTGTATGAAGTGGTGAAGCGCCATATCAGTGAATCGATCCTGCAAGGCGAGCTCACGACGGGGACGGTTTTACCCAGTGAAAACAGCCTGGCGGCTGACTTTGGTGTCTCGGTTGGCACTATCCGCAAGGCACTGGCGGCATTGACCAGCGAAGGGATGCTGATGCGGCGGCGTAAAACCGGCACGGTGGTGACCGGCTGGGCACCGCTTCATAACCTGAGCCACTTTTTCCAGTATTTTCGCCTGCACGATAAACAGGGCGGGTTGCTGCGATCCCAGACGTCGCTGCTGGATTACCAGCGTGATGTGGCAAATGAAGCTGAAGCCAGCAAGCTACAGATCGCAGCGGGCGACGCGGTTTACCGGCTGAAGCGTTCGCGCCGGGTGAATGGCTACGCCGCAATGCATGAAACGCTGATTTTACCGGCCACGCGCCTGCCCGATTTCCCCGCACCGGAAGCGTTCCCTTCCCTGCTGTATCGCTATCTGTTTGAACACTATGACATCCGCGTGGCGGCAGTGCGTGAACAGATCACCGCCTGCCTGGCAACGGAAGAAGATGCCCGCCTGCTTGAAGTCGCCATGCCCCATGCGGTGCTGGTGATTGATGAAGTGTCTTATGATCAAAGCGCCGTGCCGGTGATCCTCGCGCATCACCGGTTCAGCACGGAGCATTTTATGTATGTGAATGAGATCCGGTGATCATTTGATCGTTGGTTTTTTTTATACCTTTTAACTGATTATTCAGATGCTCTGGCGTCATCGGTCAGTGAGGCGAGTCAGGTCGCCTCATGACTGTTTTTTTACCAGGCAGTGATCCCCGTTCCTTTATAAACCTGGTCAAACACCTTTTTCACTGCACCATTCTGATATGACGCCACCAGCGTTTTCACCCAGGGCGCGTTGACGTTCTCTTTTTTCACGGCAATAAAGTTGTTATAGGGATTATTTTTTACCCCTTCCTGCGCAATGCGGTCCTGCTTCGTCAGGCCGCTTTTCAGTGCCCAGTCGGTATTCACGATCGCGGCATCCAGATCCGGCACCGAACGACCGATAATACCCGCATCCAGTTCTTTGATGTGAATATGCCGCGGGTTGTCGATGATGTCCGCCGTTGTGGCAAAAATGCCTGCGCCGGGTTTCAGTTTAATTACCCCTTCCCGTTGCAATAAGTTCAGACCACGCGCCTCGTTAGCCGGATCGTTAGGGACACCGATCACCGCACCCGATTTGAGATCAGCCACTGCTTTGACTTTTTTCGAGTAGAGACCGATCGGCCATACCGCAGTATCACCGACACGCACGATATCGTAGTGGTTGACCTTTATTTGATTATCAAGGAATGGCTGATGCTGAAAAGCATTGGCATCGACCTCGCCGTTTTGCAGTGCTTCATTGGGCTGGTTGTAATCGTTAAACACGACGGTTTTTACCGTCAACCCTTTACTGGCCGCCTGTTTCACCACTTCACGCCAGACATCTTCGTCTTCACCACTCATAATACCGACTTTCACGGTGGTTTTATCTGCGGCATGTGCCGTTGTCAGCGGTGACAATAATGCCATTGCCAGCAGGACAGCACCGGTCGTCGCGAATAAACGTGGCATGACTTTATTTTTGTGTGCGAGCATAAGTTATCCCCGAATGATATAGGTCATTAACTATTTACTGTCGTGATGACAGATAGCGGCAGTATACGGAGTTATCCGGGGCGGCATTATGATTTATCTGACAATGTAATTTATAAAATAAACAATGGATAAACCGGGATGCATTTAATTATAAGTGCATCACCGGATTCATCCTTCATGAATTATTACCCGTGCACTGCCGCAGGGTAAGTAAAGAAAAGCAGGTGAGCAATATTGAGTCCGGCATGAAAAAGTACCGCTACCCATAGTCGTCCACTCCACATCCAGGCAAGACCATAGATAACACCGGCGAGAGTCGCAAAGACGACCAGCATCATCCCCCCGGCCAGATGCATTGCGCCAAAAATCAGCGCCGCGATAAACAATGCCAGAACCGGATGCATAAAACCGGACAACCGCTGTTGAAGGTATCCGCGGAACAGCGCTTCTTCGGCCAGTGAAACGAAGAAAATGTTCGCGAACACAAACTGGAGCAACCACGCCGGAGCATGGCTCTCTGGCTTTAACCCTCCGAGCAAAACTGCCACCAGCAGAAGTGCAGGAACAGCGGCAACCAGCAACAACCATTGCCACTTAGCAGGCTTATACGCCGTCACGGAGACAAAAAGTGATCGCATTGCTATCAGCAACACAAATGGCAGCAACGCTTTGTCAAAATTGTAATACATCGAGAACGGCGCACTTTCAGGTCCTGCGCTGGCATGGTCGATAACTTTTACGTTATGGAATCCGGGTATCCAGTGGATCATTAGGCCACAGGCAAATGCCAAAACCAGCACCTCCGTCGTATGCACAACAACTTTTTTATCCCCAAACCGCATACGGGCAATCGCCACTAACAGCAGCGCCGTGAGAAAAAGCCATGCCCGCCAGTCAAGAACACCTGACACTGCCCCGGTAATCACCGTAACCAACAAAAGTCCCGCAGCTGCTTTTTTACTGAACTGCAATAACCACAACGCTAACGCCAGTAAGATCCACATCGTCTGTCCTTAGATTTCAACTCTGATAACAGGGAGTAACGCCTCATAAATTTGATCGTTATGTAACGCCATGATGAGCGGTCTATCACATAACTCATTGAAAATGATTAAAACATATTTTGTGTTTTGTGATGCCGCTCAGATCGAAAAATGAAAACAAGAAAAACATCCATAAGATAACTCCTGATTTACAAAATTACCCTTTTTGGGTACTTTCACATTGAACACTGGTGTGACATCTTACCAGGACCCTTCATTACTTCATGAAATGGTATAAGAATATGAATGCCAGAACCTGGTACCTTAGCATTTCAAAAGACAGTGATGGCTATCACACGTTACATAAAAACACCTGCCGCTTCTGTAATACCAGTGAAGAGATGATTCTTATTGGTTCTTATGAACAGGAGGTTATTGCACTGGATGTCGCAAGCAATAACTTCGGTAAGGTCAGCCCCTGCATCACCTGCATTCAGCACTCTGCCATCCATAAAAATGAAACCGTACCGTTCAATTCGATGCACAGGTAAGATCATGGAAAAATCAGCCTTCTACTATCTTGATAGCAATGTTCTTCATACAAAGGAATGCCGCTATGTCGTCAAAGGGGCCTGTCATTTCCTGGGGTCGGCTTATAGCAGGACCCAGGCAATGTCTATCGCGCGGCAACGCCACAAACATGTTTGCTATTGCAAAGAGTGCTGTACCCGCGAATGGCTTCGCAGCCTTGATGTTGCCACATAATTCATCCCCCCTTATCCGGGAAAGTGGGTACATCTGTAAAATATGAACTGACCCGGGACGGAATGCCGTCCCTTCTGACTGCTGATATTTCGCTTTCTTCATTTTTTAATCTGAAATAAGATGAGTTTTTTACCTGAAGTTCCTGCCGCAGCCTGAGAAATTACTGATTAGATAAGGCAGCACTCCTATTTAACCTTGAAAAATACTCAATATAATTGTTGGGCAATCACGTTTCCATCACACCATCAGATATACAACTAAAAACTTATCAGCAGAAAAACGAATCTCATTACCATACAGTTAATTTAATAAAAACCTCTCCCACAATAAAAAGGAAGAATGACATGAGTCATTACAATGCCGAAAGGATAACGGCGATTGCCAGAAATTGCTGGCGAAAAACTGATACCGTGTGAATGTTAAGTTTATACGGTACAGTCATTGGCGCAGGTGTTCTTTTTTTACCAATCAATGCGGGTCTTGGCGGGATGATACCGTTAATACTGATGACGTTAATCGCGTTCCCGCTGACTTTCTATTCTCACCGTGGGATGACCCGTTTTGTATTATCCGGCAGTCAACCACAAGCCAATATCACCGACGTAGTAAATGGATAGCGAACGGGCGTTTACTTACTTCTTCGCCCGAATGCGCCGAACCTGAGATGGTGAGGATTTCGTCATAGACGCGCACTGGCCTCCAGTAGCATGATCAAGGGCCTTTGAGCATGGCCCGGAACTGTGATTTATCCAGCCAGGCAAGCCGACGCCGAACGGTTTTATTGAGATTTATATGGACGATTTAGATATGAGTGCCTAAATCATCACGGGTTCAGAGATAATGATCAGGGCATGGAAACGATTGTTATTTTTCGATAATTTCATGAGTCATGAATACAAGTAAATGTTTATGCCTGTCATTATACGGGTTATACTATTAAATATAGAGGTATTAAAATTAAGAAATAAACGACTTCTATCTACTGATTGTACATATTGAATCATAATTGATACGCCACATTTCTTTACATTATTCATTTTAAATTAAGGGATAAATTAGAAGATCTATTTTAGAGAAGTTGGGTGCATGGGTTTGAAAAACCTTCACTCCTACTATTAGCTTATTATCATATATCAAATTTTGTTGGCTTTATTCTAATATTATCCAGTTGTTCTAGAGCAGATTTACTCTGTCGATACTCATCTCCCTCAGTCCTTGAAATATATTCGCAAGATAAAGTATTATTCTTAATTCTACTTATTATTCGTTACGCTGCAAATACGAAAACAGTACTGTGCACCTCTAGGTAATTATTCCTTCTTATGCATGTTGCTGCATTTTGGAAGTTAATAATTCGCATCGCTACTTATTAATATTTTTTTATTTTGTGGTGAGATATTACGTGTTTTGAATTGCTAATTGGTTAAGAATGGAAAAATCATAAGAAGTAGTTTTTGTGTTGTTACTAAATTAACTTTCCTTCGATATTTTTTAGTTTTGAACAAATCATTACTAGATTTACTAGTGTTAATGTTCAACTCAATACTGGCAGATCTGGTTATAAAATTCTCGCTGATAATCCCTACTCTTTCCCATCCTGAATGCTTTGATGGGTATTGTTCGATTCAAACGACACTGTATGAGGTATAAAGCATTAAAATTTTCACCTTGCTATTATCGCGCTAACTCATTGAAAAATAACCTTAACCTTCTATTTTTTCATCATGAAAACCTCCAGCCTATGGTGTTTCCATTCAAAATCACTAGCTAGCTAGTCAGCAGCGGCTTTCCGGTTAATTTACGCAGTGACATGACCATCAGCGCACGATTTAATCAGAGCAGTGTCAATCAGGAAATTATGGAGTGATTGCTGGGTTCGCTGAATTATCTTACGGAACAGCACCTGCCGGAAAGTGAGGAAATTCACCGCCTGCGTGAATTGGCCATTCTTTTTGATGAGTTTATTTCGAAAAAAGTTACAACCGCAGAGAGCCGCTGGCGCAGAAGGCGGAGGAAGAGAAAAAACAGCCCTGAAAATCCGAATCCGGACCGGACAAGAAGCCCGGTTTTTTTATTTTACTCTTACGGAGGTATTATCAACATCACTGTAAAGCCCCCCAATGCCACCATCCCCTTTACTATCTTGCCTGACATCAGGCATATAATCTGCCCTGAAGACCATCACTCCTCGGATAAAAGTACCGGTTTAATTCAGATTCATGACTAGAGAATAAAACACTTCCAATCCGTACAATAGGTGAGCATGAAGAATCACAGCAGAAAAAACCCGTCCGTTAATATAACGGAACATACCCGAAGGGAGGACTCATGATGAAAGTCATAATTTACTTACAGGAATAATCCTTTGTTCAGGTGCTCACTATTTTCTGAGTCTCGCTTTCCGCTGGCAGCAGTATGCACGGGAGACATGGCAGGGTAAAATGATGACCGTATTTATACGCTCTCAAGGGATAAAAAACTGCGTCAGCCCGGGCTTAACCCATAAACATCCTCGAACAGATTACTGGTATTCAATGAGGACATGTTTGTTTTCAGCTTTATCTTCAGGAGTATGCCTTCCTGAAAGGTTACTGTCTATAATCGCTTCAGGTCCGGTTTTCTCATCCTCAACCCACATATTTCAGAAAGCATCGCCATCATGATACTGATACCTTCCTGACTCCCTGACACCTTATAAATTAAATCTCGGTTGTAACCATCAAGATCGAATCTATTACGCCCTCTGATGTTTTTACCATCAGGCTGATACCAACCAGTTCATTGACCACTGAAGCGAAATTGATTTCGCCATGCGTCGCGTCATTCTGATCTCACTCTGAACCAGCTCCTGAACCTTACTTTCGGTTTTCTCTTTAAAGTAAATGTTTCTTCTGGCCATGCTATTATCCGCACCGCCTGAACAGGATATTTTCCACACAGTAAATGATAGACATTTCTGTTTTTTACTTCCAGGCTAGACTGCCGAATACGTAAAATAGTTATGTTGTTTTTTTATTATTCTATCAGAAGTCACTGTGTGTCGATCCGGCACTGTGTATTATTTTTTCGGGGTGTGTTAATCCAGCACTGCACCCCGTTTTTATGTGTGTTAATCCGGCACTGCACTCCGTTTTATGTGTGTTAATCCGGCACTGCACCCCGTTTTTATGTGTGTTAATCCGGCACTGCACCCCGTTTTTATGTGTGTTAATCCGGCACTGCACCCCGTTTTTATGTGTGTTAATCCGGCACTGCTGCTGAAAAATTCATTAATAACATATTGATTTAAATCATTAGCCATAATTAACACACCACACAGTGCCGTTTGCAGTGCCGGATTAACACACAATCCGGCACTGCACTAGCACACAATCCGGCACTGCATTAACACACTATCCAGCACTGTAAAGTGTGTTAATTAACACACCTTTTGTCTCATACAAGTCAAATTCGGTAAATACTCATAACTAACATCATGTTTTAAAAGTAAAAAACTGCAAGATGAAATCTTGCGTGGGGTGTGATTAAATCTTTAACCCAAAAGTGGCTTGTGAAATAACCCTCTTTTCATCATTCTAAATAAAATCAGATCCTCGTTAGATACCACTCCCCATAGCGCTGCGTGCGCGTCTGTAACGAATTATCTTTCCCATAGTGAGCTGGGTGAGTATTTTTGACGCAAACGCCACATACTCCTTCCGCGCATTCTGATGAGATTAATTTTATGAAATGGCTAACTGTAACTGGTCTTAACACAATATTCTGCACGCAGGATGAACCGGGAATGTGCTTAAGAAAAGCTGGACATGAATACGGTATTGATCCGCTTCTACTCACGGCGATATCGCTTAAGAAGTCACATCTGAAAATGGATGAGGTTAATAATAAAAAAGGAATAAAACAGAGGATGTCTGCGGGATGCAGGTGAACAGCATTCATTTTCACGCACTGGCAAAATTTGATATTACACTTGAATGCCAGATGAAAGATCCGTGCTTCTGTATTCGCACTGGTACCTGGGTGCTTGTGCACAACTTTCGCGCCTACGAAAAAAGCCAGGACTGTGTGGGAACGTATAATATTGGTGCCAGTCCTGAGTTGGTCACACGCAGACGCGATTACGTGCAGGACGTGCAGGACGTGCAGGACGTGCAGGACGTGAAAAAAATTACCGCATTCTGCTGGCCAGAAATATCATCTACAAAAAAATGAGTGAATCAGAATAAGAAAAGATGACAAAAATGAGACTGATAAAAAGCACATTTCACGAACCATTAAATACAAAATGGTCCAAGTCGGTATTTTTTATTTTTAAACTCACCAATCATAAACCGGCCAGTCATCAGGCACACATCCTTTGTGTTCAAGTATCACAGACTCCACACCGAATTCACGGCCCCCCTCCGTAATAAATCTCAGAGTACTTTCTGAAAGATCTGCACACCGAATTTCATAATAAAGCGTTTCCAGTAGGCCGGGATGAACCATCCAGCCATAGTCAAAATCAATAACCCAGAGTATCCTCTGTGTTTCCCTTAGCATTCCGGCAACCGAGGTTAATATATTCCCACTCTACCACTGAATACAGGACGTCGAGCAGACCAGCGCTTTGAAATTTCATGATTCATAAATTATATCTTCAGACCTTCGGCAGCAAAATACTGGGAAAGTGTTTTGTCACTACATCATTAATCCTCTCTACCAATTCCATCCGTTTAAATATAATATGGGCTATTCCTTTTTTAAACCAGCGTATGCTGTAATACTCAGACTCAAATACTTCAACTTATCTATTCCGATTAAAAAGGTCACGTAACACCCCCCCTCTGACATACGGATGTCCGGCACCGGCTTATTGTCTATAACATAAAATGGCCGCGCCAGAACATCGATTTTTTTGCTGTCCTCTCTGTGTGAGGGAATAAGAAATTCCCCCCATAATCGGATAAAATTAGTGATGATGATTTTTTTCCCTAGCCGGCAGGGATGGTTAGTCTTATAATCTCACGACAGGCTGCGGAACATGTCAATCACGCCGGTTTCAAAGGGAATGGTATAAGGGTATGAGTACCTTCCTCTCACCACTTTCCAGCACCTCATTCCTCTTTCACTGACGGCCCTATTCTTCCCGCTGTTTGCTGGTCATAAAGGTTGTCAACACCACGACTGGCTGGCCGTTTTGGGGGTGCGGACGATTTCCTGGACTCATTGATTATTTAAAACCCAGTTTTTGCCGGTACGTTTCAGGGCTCACCGAGCCCAGCGACAGCTTGATGCGATGGCTATTATACCAGCGTATGTACCCATCCACCTGTTGCATAAAGCCGTCAAGTGTCTCACCCGACCAGTCCCGGCCATAGTACATCTCGTTTTTCTGCCGCCCGAAAAAACCTTCACATGCGGCATTATCCGGAGAACATCCCTTGCGCGACATTGAGCGTGTCAACCCCGAGGCTGATATACGCTGTAACCAGCCCGGCCACCGGTAATGCCCGCCACGATCGCTGTGTATGATCGGGCGTTCGTAGAGTTTCAGCGTGCCGATCGCGCTTTCCAGCATACTGTTGGCCAGCTCTGCGTCAGGTCGTGTGCCCACCACCTTGCCGTCGAAGCAGTCCACGACCGGTGACAGCCACACTTTACCTGCGGGCAGCTGGAACTCCGTGATATCCGTCAGCCACTTCTGATTGGGCAGTACGGCGGTGAAGTCCCGGGCAAGAAGATTGGCAGGTGCCGGTCCGATTTCTCCGCAGTACGAGCTGTAACGCCGGCGACGGGCTGTGCTGACGACAAGTTTTTCCTCTGACATCAGCCGGCGCACGACTTTTTCTGAGAGCCTGACACCTTCATGGCGGAGCATTGCGTGCAGACGACGATAGCCATAACAGCAGTAGTTGCCGTGGAAGATCTCTGCCAGTGCAATACGTATACCCGCATGTTTATCACCGGCACGCAGCGTGGCCCGGTGGTAAAAATAGCTGCTGCGGGCCAGCTGGAGGATACTCAGCAGCGCCGGCAGCGGATACGCCTCCCTGAGGGCATCAGCGACCTTCGTTTTTTCTCTGTTTGTCAGAGCGCTGGCGCTGATGCCCGGGCCTTTTTTTATTATTTCATCCGCCTTCTTCAGGATGTCGTGCTCCATCTGCAGCTGCCGGATTTCCTGCAGGAGCTTATCCCGCTCACTGCGCAGTGCGTCGATTTCTTCATCTGCACTGGGTATGCTGCGTTTACGCATAGCGCTGTATGCCTCATCACCGATGACCTCGTCTTTCCATTTATACAACACCTGACGGCTGACACCCGCGTCCTGTGCGATATTTCGGGCGGATTCACTGCGGGTACATAGCTCTCTGACGGCCTGCCGCTTTACTTCCGGCCTGAAGGGGGCATTCGGGTTTTGCGTTCCGGTAAAAATGCGCCGCTTCCCCGGGTGAAGTTCATCTAACCAGCGGATAAGGAGTGCGCTGCAGGGGTATCCCAGCGTTCTGCGGGAGCAGCCGTGCGTAAGATAATGGTCAACGGCAGCTTGTTTCTGCGCATCAGAGTAGCGTTCTTTGCGGGGCAGACAGCTGATGTCACCGCCACAGGCTTCCCATGCCCGGACCCAGCGCCTGAGATTACGTTCGGTGGGGTAGCCCAGTTCACGAATGACAGCGGTAATCTTTCTGCCGTATTTAAAATAGAGCTCAATCGCACGAATGCGATCCGCTTCAGTAAACATATTTTATCTCCTGAGAGTCCAGGAAATCGTCCGCACCCCCTTTTAGGACTTATATCAGTCGCGCCGACAAGAGCTCGCCATTCTCCAAAATGGCCGCGACATACTTCGCGAAACGCCTGACATGAAGTATGTCTTTATCGAAAAATATCAGGCTGAGTTAAGTATCAAAGCGATGTACCGGGTACTCCGGATCGCCCGTAGCAGCAGGTATGCCTGGTGTCGGTGTCTCTATCAACTGAACTGGTGACTGCTGTTCCGTCAGGTCTGCGATGCTGCAGTCCTAAAGGATTTCAGTGATACAAAACAACGGTATGGCGCACCGCGGCTTACGGATGAGCTCTCAGCGTACAACATCAAAACTATCGCCTCCAGCCTGCGTCGTCAGGGACTTCACGCGAAAGCTGCCTGGAAATTCAGGCCGGTCAGCTACCGTGAGCATGGACTGCCGGTGTCAGAAAACTTGCTGAAGCAGGATTGTTACGCCGATGGCCCGAACCAGAAATTGGTAGGCCACATCACTTACCTTCTCACAGATGAAGGCTGGCTGCATCTGGCAGTGGTGACGGGCCTCTGGCCGCGGTCAGTTTTTGGCTGTTCGATGTCATCGCGGATGACGGCACAACTGACCTGCGATGTGTTACAGATGGCACAGTGGCCGCAAACGTCCGGAAAATATCATTGTGCATACGTATCGGGGTGAACAATACTTCTTAGCGGACTACCAGATATTACTGAAGCGTCATAATCTGCGCGGAAGCATGAGCGCCAGAGGCTGCTGTTACGACAATGCCTGCGCGGAAAGTTTCTTTCACTCACGGAAGGTGGAACGCATCCACGGCGAGCGCTCTTTGAGCGAGAAGATGATGCGGACGACAGTATTCAATTATATCAAGTGTGATTACAGCCGATGGCGTCGGCACAGTGCGTGTGGCGGATTCAGCACGGAACAATTTGAAAACCAGAACCTCGCTTAGCGTCGTGTATACATTAAGAGGATCATTACACATGGCGATCTCCTCTCGGGACATAGTCAGTATCCCGAATAACTCCAGAAATGAAGGGGCGTTTTACCGAGGTACTTACACATGAACTAACGTATTACCAACTTGGATCTGCAATTTTACCGGGTCAATATCAAAAACCTCATATACCTGTTGCAGACGTACAGTATAACCCGGGTAAGGGAAAAATAAGGTAGCGCAGGTTAATGAAGCAATAAAAAACCAATTCATAAGAATACCATGAATATAAAATAGTCATCTGAGTGTATGGGAGAATGGTTTAGTTCAATCTAATTATCAGATAAATAATCAGACAGAACATATGAATTTACATAAACATCAGTTCACTTGAATATAATCAGCATATCAATATCATAAACAGTACTTAACCGTATCACACACTCCGGCAGAGGGATGGGCTCACAGCATTTTTAATATGTAAATTGCATCAGATCGTTTTTAAAATCACTTCAATCATTTTATCATAAGATTAATGAGATAATTATAAAAAAACACGAACTTGTGATGGTGGAGAACCTTTTTTTATCGGAAGAGAATAATTTTGAAGGAAATATTGATGGAATCTCTGTACCGAGATTAGTCACTGATAAAATTAGTCTGTTTGATAAGCATGAGACTTCAGTAACATTTAATCCTAAAATAAACTTAACCATCACGGCAATCAACAAAATTTTGACAGCTCGCTATTTTTCGATGAATAATTAACACTGCGAGTCAGCATATCTACGAAGATATTATACAACATTGTTTGGATACTGTTAAATTAATTCTTAAAGTTGGCCTGACTTCACCATGAAGATCACACTAAGAGAAAATGACTCCCTAAGGAGCCATTAGACTGCAGCTAGTCTCTGAGTTTAGCCCCTTTAACACTCTCAAGCACCTGCTTAATCGCCGCTTCGATTTTATCCACCGTATCCTTAGGTAACCTGACAAATTCATAACTAACAGAGCGCTTCTCTGCATTCACTTTACGACGCGCCAGCAGATTGCGATCTTCAAAGTCAGCCAGTTTTTCCGTGATCAGAGGCTTCGGTTTTTTGGGTACCAAGTTGCGTTTCGCTGAACGGAAATAGCTGAGTATTTCTGTTTTCTGCTCATCCGTAGTCATACTGTCATCACGGTTTACACTCATCATGGTGCGAACCTGCTCAGCCAGATCACTGATCTCAACGCTTTCTGCTTTGGCGTTATCTGTCACATCAAGCAATAGCTGATAGTCAGGCAACGTGAGCTCAGAGACTACTGGAAACAATGCAATCAGTTCTGCCGGAACAGATGCAGCCTGAAACGCACGGGTCACTTTAGCGTTTGAGATCCCTTCCGCTTTTGCAATCTCACTTTTGCTCATGCCGTTTTCATGCATGATGGCAAAACGTAACCCGAGTTCCCGCAGATTATGTTCTCTGGCGGTCTGAATGTCGGCAGCTAACTGACGCGCATCGCTAATATCCAGTTCATCTGTTGTGACCAGCACTTCAAGACTGGCATCTGCGAACAGGCAGGCAGCACGACGACGTGAACCGTCCATAATCTCGATTCGCCCATCTTTCAGTCGGCCAATCGCGGGAAAGAATTGCTGTAAACCAATGGTCCGCGTGATGTCTTTGACAGATTCTTCCGTCAGCGTGGCCTGATCACGACCATTGACCTGCGGGTCAACATAGGTTTTCTGCTCAATATCGCCATGCGGAATGAGCTGACGGGCAAAAGTCGCTGTCTTGCCCGATTTTAACGTGAAAGTTCGCGAGGTATTGCTGCTGTCAATGAAGCTGGCAATTGCAGTCTGGCCCATGGTGCGGCCGATACGTTGTACCGTCTTATGAGTACTCACAGTGTGCTCCTGATGTATTCAATGCGGTCGAAAACTGCACGAGAAAATTGCTCTGCTTCATACTTGGCTTTTCGAAGGGCATCAGCACTACCCGGATAAGAAATAGGATTGGCGCTGATTACCGTATCAAATGATTCACCACATCGCTCAAAACCATCGAGTCGCGGCAGAGATGCATCCAGCATAGATTTAGTGAACACTTCGCGCGCGTAACTCTGGGAAGTCAAATGGTCATGTTTCGTCGTCATCTTCGACATAAAACCAATATTGGCTTTTAATCTTGGTTCAACACCCTCCTTTTCAATTCGCTCCAGCATCTCAGGTAAACGGGTCAGATACTTCATCGTGGAATGAAAATCGACCTGTGCTGGAGGAGTCGGCGTAAGCAGGATATCGCTGGCGGCAATGGCGTTTAGCATAAACGAGTCTAGATGTGGGCCAGTATCGACAAAGATAAAATCATAGTCATCGGCAAGTCGATCGATAACATTTCTGCGCAAAACTTCAGACGGTGCAACCCCCGGCAGATATTCCTGCACCAGAGCCTCCCAGTCACTTGCTACAAAACCATCATCAATTGAGGCAGGCATAACATCAACACCGGGCATCACTGTTGGCTGAATAAACTCACTATGTAACTGCTCACGACCAAGATCGTTCAACATCGCCTGGGCAGCAGTTTCTGCTTTGGAGCCAATGCTATTTTTATGGCTTAAGAACATGGTGCTTGAAGCCTGAGGATCAAGATCGATGACAAGGATCCTTAGATCATTGTGCAGCATAGCAGGATGAGCACGCATTCCATGCGCGAGCGTCACGGTGCTGACCGTTTTGGATACACCGCCTTTCAGGTTGACCACGAACACAACGAAGGGACCTTTGTGCTTATCACGGTATTTAGGTACTTTGCGGTGATGATAAATATCGATAACGTTCTGCAGGCTAAGCGCATATTGTGAGGTACTGCCGGTTTGCTTTTTCCCAAACTCATAGCCAGCTTCCTCCATATCACTGATGGCTGCGACAACAGCGTGCTTACTGAGCAGTGGAAAATTGGCAACAGCGTTGCGTGAATACGTTTGATAATAACCAGTCTGATTAAATTCAACCCGTTGCTGTTCAATATGGTTGCTAAGTCCCTGCAACATACTGTTCGCTCGCTTCGCTGTCTCCAGCACATCGCCGTAATCACGCTTCATAAGCACCTCAGTAATAATGTCTTTTTGAATACTACACAAAAAACCTCAATCTGCCAATTTTTCAGTAAAAAACCTAAAAACTGGATTTTTTCTTCATGGATGGATTTATTTCACAAAACTGAGATTATACCAATAAGGCTGCAGACATATCGCAATCGCGAAGTTTCTCATCATACTGACATCACATTGATTAATTGGGAGAAATACCGGATTTCAGGTTTATTTCAGCTGCATAGATGTCCAGATCAATAGCTAAAGCTGCATATTTAAAGGAACGCTACGTACAAATTATCAACACTTCAAAATCAGACCTTTTTGAGTTTTATCTCTGAGTCGCATGCGAAGAGGAACGCAATGATTACTTTATGATCATCACATCAACGCCTCTCAGTCATTCTGCATCTTCAGAGGAACAAAAATCGGGTTAGGCAACCCCCTTCATCAACCGATTTTGCATGTTCAGAGGAACACTCCGGCAACTGAATCCGCAACCCATCCGAGGAATTGCCTCAATCTGCATATTTACAGGAACACCTAGCACTGTCGCCCTGCATGTTTAGAGGAACAAATGCCGTATAATGCATCTTTAGAGGAACGTGACCATCTGATCAACAGCATATTTAGAGGAACACGCTAGAGATTTTCGTATCATATTCAGAGGAACAAGCCTCCCTGAGGCTGCATGTTCAGAGGAACATCATTATCAGATGAATGCATGTTTAGAAGAACGCATCTGATTTTATTGATTAAAATTTATCGCACAGTAATCAGCTTTAAAGCCCCACCTCTGTTACAGCTTGTACAAGACAAGGGGCCTGCATGTTTAGAAGAACACCACCGCTGGAACTCACCGCTACATGTTTAGAAGAACATCTGTTGAGAAATCGCTGCATCTTTAGAGGAACAACCGGGATATGGGTTAGCATGTTTAGAGGAACAGCTTGCAACATCAACATCATTAGAAGAACACCAGATCATTTTGCACTCCATAAACGATCAGTTCATAAACAGATTTGCATGTTTACGGGAACGGCGATTCTTTCAAGCCAGCAGCATAAGTATCAAAAACGACAGATGCATGTTTACGGGAACAGTTTGGGGCGCATGTTTAGAGGAACACAGTGCAACTCATCGCCAGCATGTTTATAGGAACATAGCATCTGAAGCCAAATGCATGACGATACCCCCTATTTCGATGATTCTAAACATGCTTCCCGCATGTTCAGAGGAACGTTATTGAGCGCACAGATTCCTAAAATGCATATTCAGAGGAACGCCCTACCCTCTCGAAGAGATTGGCGGCAATATTTCCGGATGCATGTTTAGAGGAACACTAAGAGAGATATTGAATAATATGGTAGGCTTTCGCTTGCATATTTAGAGGAACATATTAGATTTATATTGAAAAAACAGTCAATTGCGCTTAGTAACACCAATACACTGATGTTCAACAATGTTGTCCTGGGGCCTAAACTTCATTGTTCTCAGAAAGATCCGGATCCCGGGATGTGATCGTAAAGTAGATCCTTTTCTTACCCTGAACCACTTTGTAACCTTCGGTATACGTCAGGTATTTAACGTCCTCCAACAGCTTCATCGCTTTCCTCACTATCATCAGCTGTTTACGTGGCTCAGAACGCATGTTAAGCCGTTCCTGGATTCGTTCGAAGGTAACAATCTGAACTTTGTTTGGAACGTTTGGCAGGCCTTCCAGGAAGGTATATATGGCCTTAGCAACCTCATTGCGCTTAATGGCAGGAAATACTTTGAGCTTGAGCACGCGTTTGAGGTCGATGTTATAGAGATCTCTGAGTCCAGGATTGTACTCAATGATGACCTGATTTTTAGCGGTATCCACCTTGGAAAAGTTGATAAGGTGTGTGGTAGCACTAACGATATCTTCGCCATCTTCCTTGTACACATGGATTGAAGTTTGGGTGATTTTACGTAGTGATTTAGCAATCCGCTCCTTCAGATTTTTATTGACCTGCCGTGAGTTGAATTCACAAAGACGCGCAAACTCGGTGAAAGGTAACGTAACCTTACCTTCTTTCATCTCAGTGTGGGTTAAGGCAGAAATGATGGCCACCCAGGTGCGAAAATCGGTGTCCATGTCCAATTTAGGGCCATTGATGGTGACTTTGTTGTACCCTTCCTTGTTAACAATTTCGAGGTTACGGAACTCTTCTGAGGCATCCATCGAGCGGTTACCAACGCTCTTTTTTTCGATCAAGCCCACGGGGCTGAAGACACTCAGGCGCAGCAGCGATAGCGGCTGGATCGATTTGTTGCTTGTGGATGATATGTACTCAAGTTCACCTGTGGTTTTATTTTCATATTCGACAGTTAGACCTAAGTCATTTATATCCTTGGACATTTCCTTTAACCTCCCCTGCCACAATTATCCACAGGTAAACGTTGCACTGCATATTCAGAGGAACGCTATCTGCATATTCAGAGGAACACTACAGCATATCCAGAGGAACGCATAGCATTTTTAGAGGAACAAATTACATATTTAGCGGAACTGGTCACATGTTTAGAAGAACAAAGTGCATGTTTAGAGGAACAAAAAATGTTTTAACACTATGATAAATATAATTTTWCTGATGCTTAGATCTTTAAGATCTTTATAAAGATCATATATAAGATCCCTATTAGATCAATATAAGATCCACTTCATTAGATCTATCCTGTGGATAATGACTAAAAATGCAATCAACATTCATCTAAGTCTCAATTCTTAACCATGTCTTATTCAAGTTTTACAGAACTTCTTTATTTGTTTAAAAAACATCCAAAAATTGATAATTGAATGCCAATTCCCATTTTTAAATGCAAGATGTGAAAGTAATCATGATAACCATATGATAATAAACAATATTAATAAGTTACACTGTAACATCAAGATCTATTTCACTCTTTACGAGTCAATTTAATAAAGATATTCAGGAACAATATCAGTCTCAGAAAGAGAATCATCATGTCAGCAACTGTATCTCAAGTAGATTTAAAGTTATCAGCACTTGAAATAAAATTATTTTATCGTCATATATCCCCTTCCCTCTTCTTTGCATTAATTTTAAATATTATTTTTATCTAAATTACATATTAGAAAGCTCGCTTTTATCACCGGTCACTGTCTCTTTTAGTTATATAATTCAATTATTGGATGATAATAATTTTTAGCTTCGATTAAGATAACGCGTATTTAGACATCATACGAGCTTAAATCAGTTAATTAGATTTTAAATCGAAAAATAAATAGTTGATTTGAACTCTGAAGTAATAAGAGACCTCAATCATCATTATTTAGATTGATGGCTTGGTAAAACTACTAGAAAGTCATAGCTAAATACGATTTTTTGCTAACGAACACCGGATAGTTGAATTGTAATTCAGGTCAAAATGAATACTATTGGTAAAGGAAGTAAATATGATTCTCCATTTTCCCATCTGGTTTTTTTATAGCTAAACTGAAAGATTTTTATTCCATATATTCACACGCGCGATACTTTTTTACTTATGAATATGTTCGCTTCAAAACGGAGTTGTTTATAAGTTAACATTAATTTGTATTTAAATAGATGTTTTTAATTCAATTTTATAAGTTCATCGATGGTGTTTTCAGGCTGAAAATCTTCAAAAGATATATATAAATCAATTATTTATATTAATTCATAATGGAGTTAGTTTAAATCTATTGAAGTTCAGCCGGTAACGTTTGTAAAAAAATTAGATTTTGAATTGAATGAATTTTAGTTACAAACGTTCCTGAAAGTCTCAAATGGAGATCGTCATTGCTTAAAGTAATAATATCGATAAGAACTAATCTATTTATATGAGATTTACTTCCTTCTGTTCTACCAACAAAGCTAAATTATTAAACTTATTGCAATATAATGTTTACGAATTTCAAGAAGACATATTTACTCAAAACGTAAAAATTAATTTCTACATACAAATCTAGCCATTTGAATATCAATATCGCCTAGTTCAAAAGGTATGCTCATTATTTCAAAAGCGAATCTTTTAAAGAATTGGTGAGTTTTTTCAATTAAGATTTATAAACTAAATCTAAACATACTAATGAAGAATATGGACTAGCTAGCTAGTTCCGACTGTGCAGGTGCAACCTGTTACCATTTTTTCAGTACGCTGCAACTTTCATAGGCAAGCCTTAACTCAACGCTGGTTGATATTCAGTTTCATGCCGGAGGATCGACCAGATAATCCTGGTCGTTTTATTGGGGTCAGTTTGGATATCGAAAATTATTGTACGTTAAGGTTGTTTTTTGACCTTTCTACTTTAGGGGGTTTGAGGGCCAATGGAACGGAAACGTACGCTAAGAAGATAATTCATTTTTTATGTTAAAATTTAATGCTCTCAATTCTCCCTTTAAAATATCCTCCGGCAACGTGAACGTATATTGCATTCATTCATGAAAAAACTTCGCGAGTAATGTTTTATTGGTGTGGATATTTATCACTAGCTGGACTATTGTTCAACGCTTTAACATTAAAAAAAACTCTTAATCGTAAAAATGTCACTTTGGTTTTTTTGCTTCTATCTTTCCTTTTTTTGGGTTGGTCAGTACTGTCTGAATATCTATCAGGTAATACTTCTTCAGAATTGCTATATACCCCTGGCAAAAGATGGTTAGTAGCATCAGTCATAGCTTTCTATATCTTAAACGGTAAAGACGAACTAAAAAAATTGCCCAACGCAACACTAATCATATCAATGATGTCTTTGGCTTTCATAACCGCAAGTACTTTTGGAGTTATCCAGGGAATTGATAGCGATGATCGCATTTTTCTTGGAATTAATCGTGCAAATTAACTGCATATGCTTACAGTGCCTTTACGTTAGCTTTTTCAGCATTAATGGCAATGAAGTTAAAATCAAAATATAAATACTTCATTCAGTCAGCTATCCTTGTTCTCTCAACCTATGTGATCTTTCTGACTCAGACACGCGCAGCTATGTTTCTTCATCCTGCGCTTGGGTTGTTTCTGCTCCTTTCCTGGATGTATAAAGACAAGGTTCTTAGTCTAAAGATATTAACTATTTCTCTATTATCATTAATGGTTGTAATGGCCGCAAGTTCAAAGATAATAATTGATCGATATGATGCTACCATGCGAGAAATCGGGGAATATAACCGCGGTAATGATTATACTTCGCTTGGCGCAAGGTTCAGCATGTGGAAGCTTGGAGTAATTGCTTTTAGTGATTCACCTTTTGGTCAGAGTGAGTCTCATCGCAATAAAGAAATTACTGAATACTTGCATGATGCAAAAGAAAAGTCAGCTGCAACACAATATCTTAGAGTACATCTGCATAATGAATTTATTCAATATGCATCTATCTTTGGTCTTTTTGGGGTGATTGTGTTGTTCTTATTTTTCTTTATTCTGATATTTAAAGTTAGCCAACCATCTATTATTGGGCCTGTGGGTATATCCACTATATCAATTCTGTTATACGGCGCCACAGATGTTTTATTAACATCCATTGAATTAATAGTTATTTTTTCTACAACAATTATAGTTTCAAGCATGGCTGGCCACAACCAACACGGAAGGTTTGAAAATTGAAGACTTATATCATTAATCTAGAAGATGCTCACGCCCGAAAGGAGTCAATGGAGTTCCAGGCCAAGCGCTCAGGTCTTCATTATGAATTAGTGCCCGCCATCGATGGGAGAAAAATACCCGCTAATTTACTTTCTATTTTAAAGAAAGAGCATAGCTATGCAGTCACCCCCGGGGAAATTGGCTGCTCTTTGAGTCATTTGGCAGTTTATAAAGCCTTAACGACATCTGATGATGAGTGCGCATTGGTGCTTGAAGATGACGTATCCTTACCAGAAGATATTTCTCATTTTCTCAACGAGATAGAACATTTAATACCCAAAAGACACCCAGTATTTATTTTTATCCAAGGTAAACCATTACAGTGGTAGAACCATAATGGATTTATCTAATGGACATTCAGTTCATGATGTTTACAATGCCGCATTTTCCCATGCGTATATCATAAACAAACCCGCCGCGGAAATTCTTCTTGATAAGCTATTCCCTGTTTGGTGTGTCGCTGATCAATGGCAAACGTTTAAAGAGTTTGGGTTTATACGGTTATTTGGAGTTCATCCTGAATATATCAGTACGAATTCTGTCTATGAGAGTATCAGTACTATCGGTAATCGAAGTGACAGAGAAATACAGGAAGCAAAAGAAACCGCGTGGAAAACAATTTATTCCAGCCGTTCACTTAAGATCAAACTGATAAAAGCTTTCAATCTACTTTTTCATAGACCATTCCAAAAAATTATTAAACAATGATTAATTCAGCGCTGAAAAAATTCAGCGCTTTTACCCCAGTACTTACCTAAGAATATTGTCCGCATCCCTGTCCCCCCCCTTTATCCTGCTTTCTGGCTATACGTTCATTTATTTCAGCAATTCGCTGGCGCGAATATGCCTCTTCTTTTGCCGTCGCTTTACCAGCCGGACGGCCATCAAGATCATAACGGGCTGCGCCCTCGGTGATCTGCTCAAGATAACTCAATTGGCCAGTAACAAAACGCATCACACGAGCAATATCAGCATGGGTAAGCACCTCACTTGGATTGGCTTTAACATGTTTATGCATCTTGTCTGCAATACCATGAATAACCGGCCGGAAACGGCGTCGTTTCCATTCAGGCCATAATTCTGGCCACTGTTTACAGACTCTCGAAAAGGATTGATGAAGGCTAACCTTCGTAACCTTTACTGATGTCTGTTCTGTAGCTGTCACGTGACAACTATTGGTCATCAAATCACCTCAAAATTATGGAATTTATTGGTTAATTATAGCGCTAATTACATCTTAACCAAATGTAATATATGAGTATTTACCCGTATAAATAGATGCGGCGAGATAATGACGTCAGTGATAGTAGGGGTCAGTTTGGAGATCGGAAATTATTGTACGTTTAGTTCATTATTAGACCAATTAAACTCGACACTCTAATATGGTAACCTGAATGTGCCGCTAGCGGCACATGCCGGCGGAAATCAGGTCGAATAGTTCACTTTAGTTACATCCGCCGGAGAGCCCGGCGAAGCCGGCTACATAATAGTCTGTGGCTATTAACCCCCCCCTTCCTGCAAAGCCTTAACCCACTTTCAGCTACTAGAAATGGTTATTTTCCCCCACGAGGGTGCGCAGTTAGCGCCGGGCGCTTGCGCCCGGGCCCGTAGGGACGGCGAACCGCTTGCGGTTCGGAGCGCGGTACTGCGAGTTAGCGGTCGTAGACCGGTTACGGGGGAAATAGTGCAGATTTTAAAGCAATATATCTTTCGCTGGATGCTTTGATGGCCGTCTTTTGGGGCCCGCTGCGTAGCAGTGGGAGGAACTTTTAGATTCTGAGCGGCGCGACTTTAGTCGCTGCAAGCGAAGGCATTATTGGTTTTCCACAGATCTACAGAAGACAAAGGATCACCCTGATTGTGTAAACAGGGGAATATTATTGGGATGTTGGAAGATTTTGCGGGTTCATTGATATTTGTGTTCGAAAAGCTAATGTTATCTGTTTGCGGGTTTATGTGTATAACAGCTTTGATGTTGTTATAAAATGGATATGAATGGAGTGCGAGGGGACGTAAAAACATGACTGCGCATAAAATACACTGACGAACCCGCAAAATTCGCCAGAACAGGCAGCACCAAAAGCCCCGGAGGGGCTTAGAAAAATCAAGGAAACTCAGGGGGCGCTAGTGAGGCGGCGGTGCCGTCAGCGCCAGCTCCAGTTGATAAAGATGCTGTACGGCCAGCTGTTCGAGGCGTTCCGCCGTCATCCAGTAGCGCTCATCCGCTGGCAGGGTTTTCTTCAGCCAGCAGCTCATCTCGTAAACCTGACGGTCACGGGGCAGCTTTTCCAGCCGGTTCGCGCGCTTGCGGGCCGCGCCTTTCGCCCGCCGGTATCTCAGGGCTTCCAGGCGGCGCTGCAGGTACCAGCGTTTCCGGGCCGAACGGGCGGAAATCTCCTCATCTTCAGCGAGGATCCCTTCCCGGATGAGGGCCTGACGCTCCTCACTCTCCTTCAGCTTTCTCTGCTGCTGCTCCAGGAGTTTCTTCATATCGATACCCAGCATTTTGAACCCGGTTTCGGTGATCCAGACATGCTTTGGCAGGCGCTTTCGCGCCTCATGGTCCCAGGAGGTGTCTTCAGACACCCCGAGGACGCCATAACGGACCTGTTCGGCGATCAGGCTGGAAAGACGGCTGACGGTGACTGCCGTTTCAGCAATGACTTTTCCTTTGCCGTCTTTTGGGCTGAGTTCTTTGGCCAGCCTTGAGACACACATCCCCACGGTGTGCTTCCCAGCATCACAGAAACTGATGAGCACGGGCCACAGGGCATCCAACAGACGCTGTTTTTCGGGACGGAAGGCATATTTACGTCCAGCTCGTTGGCGCGCGTGCACATAAAACGGGTGAAGGGACATATGCATACGCAGCTGATATCTTCCCGTTACAGGATTCTTCATTACCAGCCGGTTATAGGCGTGACCAAGCTGCCCGCCCAGCTTTTTATAGCGATCAGGACGGAACCAAGACGGGTTCTCACATTTGGGTTTTGTAGAATGGTCACCACGGCGGCGACGCGTTTTTTTCTTTACCGGTTCAACCAGAAAAGAGTCAACGCTGCCATCATCAACCCCCTGCCAGAAACGGATCTGGCTATCGGTATCGAGCTGGCTCCAATGCTGAGGGTGCTTTCTTTCAGCCACCACTCCCTGCGCTTATGTTGCACAGATGGAGTAAGCACGGAAAGTCTTGTCTTTTTTCGCGCACGGGTTATACTCCCTTACAGAAGCAACAACTTCTATAGGTTTTGTTTTGGGACCCCGTTAATCTATCGATGCCGCCAAGCTCTGAGATTATCGGGGTTTTTGTTTTTCCAGGCTTCGTGAATTGCCCAGAACCAGTCACCTTCCGGCGTGACCACCATTCAAAACAATATGTTATCTAGCAATAATCTCGCTGACTCTATCACTTCGTCTAAAAAGGATCAATTCAAAGGATCCCGTCCAATTCGTCAGCCAGCCAGCTGCGCTCTATAGGCCTCTGCGTCTCGTTTCATTCGTTCAAAAAGCTCAAGAGGCACACAGTAAAAAGCCGGAGAACTGCGGTTGAGGATAGCGATAGCATCACCTTCAGCAGCATCAACAGTACCCAACGGATCACGCTTAAATTCAGTGATGCCTGTTACTTTTGAGCAGTGTATACCTGCAACTTTTGAGGATTGTGCTGTATTCGCCATAACCACCTCCAGCTAACTTTAAGATCTTTGTAATACTAGCATATAAACTAACACTTAAAAGTGTCTTTTAAGCACGCTAGGGAGATAGATCACTGTTAGATAGATTGGATCTGAATGCAGGTACAATAGAAAAAACATAACCCATTAATTTTTATTGACTTTAAGTGCTCAGAGATGATCACCATTAATCACCTTTCCAAAAAAACTAATTATTTCACCGCAAATCATCAACATGATGTACTTCAGTACAGAGCCGCAGACCATCAAAAACGGCAGGATGCAGTATGTTGCCGTTAACAATGCATTCCTTAAGCTACTGAATTTAACAGAAAATTACCCCATTCTAGGCAAAACTCTTGATGAATTGCCTACGTCGTTGGCCTATCTGTCGCATAATATTCACCGGCAAGAACAGCTTGTAATGAGGCATAGAGAGAAATTTTCATCAATCATCACTCATCCTGTTGGAGAAGATAGCTCACTACACGCGTTGTGTTTTGATACTACCCCCTACTACGATGACTATGGTGTATGCTCAGGCACGATGCTATTGGTACGGCCACTTGATATGTTCAGCCCAAGCTATCTATTGGAAGATGATGTCCCCAAGCCATTGATATATCGGATTCCTTCAAAGTTTTTCACGAACGCAGAGTGGGAGGTGATCTTTCTTCTCACGATGAAGTACAGCCGAAAAACAATGTCAAAAATACTCAACCTCTCACTCAAAGCAGTTGAACATCGCATCAGTAATTGTTTACAGAAAACAGGCACATGCTGCGGGGAAGATCTGCTGCGATATTGCCGTCAGAAAAACTGGGATACGTACGTTCCACCAAGATTTCTAAAGCCAAGATTCCGCTTGTTTAAATCAGTATCGCCAATGCACTCAGTTGACTCGCTGGTCTATAGCCAGTAACCTTCCGGCATCACAGTAAATCCTGTGATCGGGCGTGGAAACCCGTGCATATCATCGGCGATATAGACGCGCATGCGTCTTTTTTATCGCAAAACAACGTCTAAGCACCATACATCTGAAGCTCAAGAGTTCTTTTTTTAAGCCTCATTTGCCTCAATGGTAGCTCAGGCGGGGCAGGCCTCGGCCTGGCCGGTTCCGATGATGCCGGTATTTCCACCCCCGTCTGGGCTATCGCCATCGAGCGTGGAAACTCCGGCGATAGATCTGAAAATCATCATCGGAGCTCAACTATGCCCCCTAAAAGTTCTCATATCTCCCAGTTAAGCTGCAGTTGTGCTGCCGGGAAGGCATCTAACCTATCACGTACTCTCTTCCATTTTACGAGCCCAAGCACCGGCTTTAATGGGGTATTACCCCATTAGCGAACACCTTTGCCGTCCATATAGTTTTCGTATTGATTTGCAGAGGGATTTTATATGCTACAGCCCAATATGCTGGACACCCTGGAAAAATCTTTTCCTGAGCTATCCAAGAAACAATTAGAGGTGTCTACCCTGTATGCCCTTGGTGCTTCTTACGACGTCATAGCTGAAAGTTGTCACTTGTCACCTGAGACAGTACGAACTTATCTCAAGCGAAGCACAAAAAAMTTTAAATCTCGAGGGATACGATGCACTCCGAACAGCAATACTGCTTCGGGCCTTTCTTTTGGTGATCAATAAATAACCAAATGTGTCCCCTTAAATGGGGACAATTTTGAGACTTATCTCATTTACTATTTACAAAAGATAACAAAAAGACAAGCATAACAACCAATCCCATAAGTAGTGCCGCCAATTATGCTTATTGGATTTGCTTACAAGAATATATTGAGCCATGACAGTGTCAGAACTGCAGCGGGCAAACTTAAGTGTTTGTTTATAAGTCTGCTTCATTGCCATGTTTGAATGTATTCGCCTCGACGAATACAGAATTATTCCTTCATGGATCAATTCAGCGCGAAGCGTTCAAAAATGAATATACAGGATATATGTAATCAACAATGGTATCTAGCCCTGTATATTACCGGGGCCAGAAATCGTGAGAATCTTTTTGTACTGGCTTCACGACCAGAATATAGTTCCATGGACTCCTCTGACCTTAACCAAAATTAAACGCGCCGATGCTCCTCATGTATTCAGAAAAAGAGTCTCTGCCGTTTTCCCCGGTTAGTTTTTTTCTTAAGGCAAATTTCGAACATCACAAAATTGAGACTGTTCGTGCACACTCGGCATTTTGCGACTTTGTTAAATTTGGCAGCAAAATTTCCCCTGTAAAGAGCTCTGTTGTCGACGGCTTAATGAAAGTTTTTCCGGATCCCACGCTGCACCCCGCAGCCCGGAACGAGCTGGAAGCAGCAGCGAACATATGGCTTACAAAAAACCAGTACAAACACCTTATTCAGCTTGAGAACATGTCTCACCCGGTATCGCGTATTTCCATGTTGTATGACCTGATCACGCATTCCGGGTCACACGGATTTTAACGTAGCTCAACACCAGGAGCCTCAGGAACCGGCGTACGAACCGGCTTTTAACCTCCATCCCATTGCATATGGAGTTCCCCCGCCAGTCGGGGGCTTTTTTTTGATCCGCTTTCCGGAATGGCGTCTGTACGGGGCCTGCCATGTGAACACCCTCTGTTCCTGTTACCCGTCAGCCATACCCGGCTCCCTTCACCGGCGGTGTGAAGGCACAGACGCCATTGCCAGAAACCGGAACCATCAGAGAGTCATTATCCCATGCAATCCACCCAGGACCAGGTTAGTAATCTCTTGTGGTGCATTCTCGTCGCCCTGCGAACGGCGGAGGAAAACCACAACATCACCTCAGAACGCGGTAAACGCAAATTCATCGCCGAGTGGCTCAACGGCGCTCGCCATATTCCATCGTTCAGGGGAATGGCCGCTGAGTTCTCAACGATACGCCAGTTGATCGACGGTAATAAAAACAATTCCATCGACAGTGTGCTTACCGCCCTTTGGACAAATGCAGTATCGTCCGCCGGCTGCGATTTATTTCGGTTCCGTGCCGTTATCAATTCGCTGTACAGCCAGGGCTGGCGCCACTGCCTGTGTCCGTGGCCGGAACAGATAATGCCGGAAATCATCGAGCG